>CANGKR010000156.1 GCA_947454355.1 Comamonadaceae bacterium | reverse complement strand
ACGATCTTGACAAACTTGTGGGCCAGACCGGAGTTGATGGCCCAAAACAAGAGCGCATGCAACACCACCACGACCGCCAGACCCACCAGGTGCTTTCGGGGGGACCTTTGTCTGCTGGCGTAGTCTTTCATCTGAGGGGCTCTCCTTGAGTCAGGCTGGGGTTTGATCGGCCTGGGAACTTCGATTGGTAATTAAATTACGAGTATGGTACTGGAAGTGCAACGGGCATCCAAGCGCTCTTACACGCTTTGGTTATCACAATGGTTTTTTATGCCGCTGTAAATTTTTTTCAGATATAGTGGTGATCCTTATTGCAATCGATTGCAAAACGCGGTAAATTGACATTTTCAGAGGGCAATGGCATTTGCCAAAGCCCCTCCCATACTCTGAACATGGCCACAATTCTTCCTTTATCCCTGAGCCAGATCGTTCAAATGAACGTCGGCTTTTTGGGTCTTCAGTTCAGCTTTGGCTTGCAGCAAAGCAGCATGAGTCCCATCTACAGCTATTTGGGTGCCAATGAGGCGACGCTGCCCTTGTTGAGTCTGGCTGGCCCGATCACGGGATTACTGGTGCAGCCCGTGGTGGGGGCAATGAGTGACCGCTGCTCATCCCGCTACGGCCGGCGCACGCCTTTTTTTCTGATCGGCGCGGTGTTGTGCTCGTTGTGTCTGTTTGCCATGCCTTACAGCTCGGCTTTGTGGATGGCGGCCAGTTTGCTGTGGATATTGGATGCCGCCAACAACATCACCATGGAGCCCTATCGTGCCTATGTGGGCGACCGCTTGCCCAAAGAGCAGCATGCGCATGGTTTTATCATCCAAAGCGCATTCACGGGATTGGCACAAACATTGGCTTATCTGATGCCTTCGTTACTCGTTTGGTTCGGCATGAACAAAGATGCCGTGGGAGACAACCACATCCCGCAAGTGACCTTGGTGTCTTTCGTGTTGGGCGGCTTGATTTCGGTGTCCACCATCGTCTGGTCCATTTGGCGTGTACCCGAGTTACCTCTGACGCCCGCAGAACAGGACAAACTCAAGGCGCAGAAAAAAGGCATCTCTGCCACCTTGCTGGAAATTGCCCATGCCATCCGAGAAATGCCTCTGCCCATGCGGCAAATGGCGTGGATGAAGTTGTTCCAATGGATGGCCATGGGCTGGTACTGGCAGTACGTCGCCTATGCGATTGCACGGTCCTTATTTGATACCCGAGACCCCACCAGCACCGGCTTTAGAGATGCTGTGCTGGTCAATGGCGAAATTGGCGCTTTTTACAACGCCGTGTCCTTTGTCTCGGCTCTGATCATGGTTCGTTATACCAAGCGCTTTGGGGCGCCCCGCGTGCATGCCCTGTGCTTAGCGCTTTCAGGTTTGGGTATGTGGTTTTTGCCTCAAATGGACTCCTACCTCGGTCTGTTCTTACCCGCCGTAGGCGTGGGCTTGGGCTGGGCCAGCATCATGGGCAACCCCTATGTGATGTTGGCGCGCAGCGTACCGCCAGAGCGCACGGGGGTGTACATGGGCATTTTCAATATGTTCATCGTGATCCCGTTGCTGTTGGGTGGAGCCTTGTTGTCATTCATGTATGACCGTGTGTTTGCGGGAGATCCTTGCCATGTCCTGATGGCGGCTGGCGTCTTGATGTTGTGTGGCGCGGTGGCCACCTTGCGGGTCAAAGTGCCCGAGTGATGCAGTTTTGTCACTGTGAAATAGATTTGTGAATGTCGAAAGAATGAAAAACCAGGTTCAGTTGATCACTTATGTTGACCGCTTTGGCGGCACGACTTTGCAGCAGTTGCAAGCGCTGTTGGAGGGCCCTTTGAAGGGTGTGTTTGGCGGCGTCCATTTGCTGCCCTTTTTCCACAAAATCGATGGTGCGGATGCTGGTTTTGATCCGATCGATCACACCCGCGTCGATGACCGCTTGGGCAGTTGGTCGGATATCCAGCAGTTGACCCAAACAGCCGATGTCATGGCCGACGTGATCGTCAATCACATGTCCAGTGAATCGCCTCAGTTCTTGGACTACTCGGCCAAAGGCAGTGCTTCGGAGTTTGACGGCTTGTTTTTGACCATGTCGTCGGTATTTCCCAAAGGCGCCACCGAAGCCGATTTGCTGGCCATCTACCGCCCCCGACCTGGCATGCCGTTCACTGTGACAACCTTGGCCAATGGAGAGCGCCGGTTGCTGTGGACCACCTTCACACCACAACAAATCGACATCGATGTGAATACCGCTGCAGGTCAGGCCTACCTAGAGTCGATCTTGCAAAAACTCTCGCAGAGTGGCGTGACCATGGTACGTCTGGATGCGGTCGGCTATGCCATCAAAAAAGCAGGCACCAATTGCTTCATGATGCCCGAGACCTTTGAGTTCATTCGGTCCTTTGCAAAGCGGGGTCGTGAGTTGGGACTGGAGGTGCTGGTCGAAATACATGCCTATTACAAGCGGCAAATGGAAATCGCCAAGCAGGTCGACTGGGTCTACGACTTTGCATTGCCCCCTTTGGTCTTGCATGCTTTGGAGTTTGGTCGTTGCGCACCCTTGCGCGCATGGCTGGATCAGCGACCACGCAATGCCATCACCGTGCTGGACACGCACGATGGCATTGGCATCATTGACATCGGGGCTGATGCTGCCAACCGTGAACAACATCCAGGTCTGGTGCCCCCTGAAGAGCTGGACGAACTTGTCGAGCGCATGCATCGCAATTCGCAGGGCCAAAGCCGCCAAGCCACGGGCGCTGCAGCTTCGAACCTGGACTTGTACCAGGTCAATTGCACCTTCTTTGATGCCTTGGGCCGCAACGAATCGGCTTATCTGGTGGCCCGCGCTATCCAGTTTTTTGTACCCGGCGTGCCGCAGGTCTACTACGTCGGTCTGTTGGCTGGCGAAAACGATATGGCCTTGCTGGCTCGCACCCAGGTGGGCCGCGACATCAACCGTCACTACTATGACCATGACGAAGTCTTGAAGGCCTTGGACAAACCCGTTGTGGTGCGTTTGTTGGACTTGATCCGTTTGCGCAATACTCATCCCGCATTCCAAGGCCAGTTCCAGCACGCATCGACTGCCGACCATCTGATGACTTTGACATGGACAGCAGCAAATGCCCACGCTCGATTGGAAGTGGACCTCGCGCGTCAAACCGGTGCCATCTTCTTCAGCGGTGCGACCCAGGAAGAGTGCATGGTCTTGCAAAGCTGAATCCAGCCGTTCTGGCTTAAAACCTCATCAAAATGCCGGAGCGGATCTCCGGCATTTTTTTGCGCGTAACTTTGTGGGCACCCAAAAAAAGACCGCCTGTTTCAGGCGGTCTGGAATCGAAACCTTGAAGAAACGGGCCCGCAAGCGGGCCCGGTAGCGGAAGATCAGAAGTTGTACTTGAGACCCACTTTGGCAGAACGACCGTTGATCGAGCGAGCAGCCATGCGGCCATCGTTGATCTCGGTGTAACCGATGGTGTTGGTCAGGTTGTACACGCCGAATGTGGCGGTCAAGTCCTTGCTGATCGCATAGTTGGCAAAGCCATTGACCACGGTGTAGGCAGGCAATGTGGCTTCATACGAAGAGCCCTGGGCGTCCTTGGCACTGCTGGAGCCGACGATCGCAGCGCCCACAGTCAATGCGCCTGTGGAGTAGGTGGGACTCAACTGATAGACCACTTTGGCTTGGCGGTTAGGCGTCAAGCCGCTGCTGACGATTTTGGCATCGGTCAATGTCAAACCACCATTGATGCGGAAGGCGCCCATTTTGTAGCCGGCTTCAATTTCGATACCCTTGGCATCGTACTTGTTGGCTGTGCTCTTCTGAGTGGTCGCGTCGTAGTTGCTTTCATCGGTTTTGGCCTGGAACACGGTCACAAAGGTGCTCAGGTTACCGCTGCGCATTTTCACGCCACCTTCCAGCTGTTGCACGGTGTTGATGGGCACCACACCTGCACCACCGGCCATGGGCACAGCGGCAGAGCCGAACATGATACGGTCAGCGTTGAAAGCCACACCTTCGCTCAAACGAGCAAACAGTGCCAAGTCTTTGTTCAACTGGTAGTTACCGCCAAAAGAGTAAGAGGTGTGCTCTTTGGTGTAGTTGATGGCTTGGGCATTGCCAGGCTTGAATTGGTTAGCCACAGCTTGGTTGTAAGAGCCAGTGGCCACTTGGTTGTCACGACGGATGCTACCGTCCAGTGTCCATGCGCCTTTTTCCCAACCGATCACAGCATATGGCGATGTGGTGTTGTAGGTGGCGTCAATGGCGCGTGTGCAGCAACCGCCCCACACATCAGAGCCCAGCGCGGTGGCGCCATAGCTGTTGGTGGTGCTGTTGGACAACAACGCGGGGTTCTTGTCGGTTGCTTGCATCAGGTACTGGTTGAAGTTCCAAGTCAAACCGACTTTTTGCACATTCATGAACAGACCGAAAGTGGTGTTCAGCTTGGCGCCATCAGCTTGCGCAAATGTCTTGCTCAATTTGATGTCGTTGGTGGTGCTGCCCATGTCATCCATCGATGTGTTGAACACGGTGTTGGTGAACGCGTTGCCGGTGTAAGCTTTTCCTGCATTCGGGCCTGTAGCGTACTTAGTGCCAGCAGGTGCTGCGGTGACGTCGTCAGCAGGGAACAGGCCCACGAAGCGACCCGACATCGAAGCGTGACGGAACTTCTCGCTCAGCTTCCAGCCGTCTGCCAATTTCAAGTCAGCTTCCACGCCGAAAGAGTTTTGCTTGACGCGCAATCCGTCGTTCACGTCAGTGCCAACCATGGTGTTGTTCTTGGCCAGCGTGAAGTCTTTCACCCAGTAAGGGGAGTACATCGAGGCCATGCGGGGGTCGATGCCAGGCAGTTCGCTCACAGTACCTTTGGCAATTTTCACGGGCACAGGCATGAACAGAGGGCTTTGGTCATCCAAGGCCTTAAAGTTAAAGCGCACAAAACCGTTGTCCAATTCTTGGGTGATATTGCCCTTGATCTGGCCGCCTTGGTTGCTGTTGCCTGTGGCATTGCGAGGACCTTCGCCATTGTGGGTGAAGCCGCCGATGAAGAAACGTGTCTTCTCGCCCAGTTTGCCGCTGTAGTCAAAGTCCAGGCGCTTTTGGTTGTAGCCGATGCCGGTGGTCAAGCCGATGCTGCCGCCAGGCTCGTCGCCAGTTTTGCTGATGAAGTTGATGATGCCGCCAGGAGCGTTGGTGGCCAGTGTGGAGGCCGCGCCACCACGCACCACTTCCAGTCGTTCCAAGCTGTTGTCAGCGCGCAGGAACATGTCGGGTGTGGAGAAGGCCACATCACCGAACAACATGACCGGCAGGCCATCTTCTTGGAATTGCACATAACGTGAACCACCAGCAGAAATTGGCAGACCACGCACGGTCACGTTGGCGTTACCGCCACCACCGCTGGATTCAGCACGAATACCTGGGATCGAGCGGAGGATGTCCGAGGCATTGGTGGGCTGGCTTTGCAGAATTTGCTCCACGCCGACTGTGGAAATCGAGCTGGACTGCTTCATTTTGCTGGCACCTGTAGCGGTACCGGTCACCACGACTTCGTCGAGTTTGAGGGTGTCATTGTTGGCTTGCGCAAAAGCAGCGCCCATGTGCAAGGCTGTGAGCGCGACGGCCACGGCCACTTGGGTTGGAGCGACAGACTGAGGGAATTTCATAAAAGAGTCTCCGAACATTTGAAACGATTGCAATCACAAATTGAAAAAGGACTGCAGGACTGAATCCCAGCGATTGAAAGCAAAGCATCGCAGTGGATAAATGGTATTTTCGTTTTGATTGAAAACGTTTGCAAGATAAATTTGCAAAATCGAAGCCTCCCAGGGCCAAGCGAAGGATATTTTCAGAGGAGATAAGCTGAAAAATCAGTATTTTCCCTGATGTGTACAACATGCAACAAGCGATTGAATACAAAGTTTGAAGGATTAGGGTTTTCACTAGCTAATCATTTTGACGGTTGATCCTACAATGCAATCGATTGCAAAATCTAAATAGAATTCCGCGTTCAAGGAGAGCCCCTCAGATGAAAGACTACGCCAGCAGACAAAGGTCCCCCCGAAAGCACCTGGTGGGTCTGGCGGTCGTGGTGGTGTTGCATGCGCTCTTGTTTTGGGCCATCAACTCCGGTCTGGCCCACAAGTTTGTCAAGATCGT
>CANGKR010000155.1 GCA_947454355.1 Comamonadaceae bacterium | reverse complement strand
TTTTCGATCCGCTGCTGAATCGCCCGTTTGAGGGGGCGTGCACCGAAAATGGGGTCAAAACCCACCTTCGCCAGCTCGGCATAGGCGGCCTCAGAGACCTGCAAATGCAATTCCATCTTGGCAAGGCGGGCCGACAAAGCCTGCACTTGGATCTTGGCGATCGACTCGATGTGCTGGGCATCCAGCGCATGGAAAACCACGGTCTCATCTATGCGGTTGAGGAACTCGGGACGGAAATAGTTTTTCAGTTCGCCCCAGACTGCCTCTTTGACATCGTCGTAAGGCTCACCCACCATCGATTGGATCACCTGCGATCCGATGTTGGATGTCATCACGATCACGGTGTTCTTGAAATCCACCGTTCGGCCTTGGCCGTCCGTCAGGCGTCCATCGTCCAACACTTGCAACAAGACATTGAAGACATCCGGATGGGCTTTTTCCACCTCATCGAGCAACAACACCGAGTAGGGTTTGCGCCGAACCGCCTCGGTGAGGTAACCGCCCTCTTCGTAACCGACGTAGCCAGGAGGCGCGCCGATCAAGCGGGCCACGGAATGCTTTTCCATGAACTCGCTCATGTCGATGCGGATCAAATGGTCTTCGCTGTCGAACAAAAATCCCGCCAAGGCTTTGCACAACTCGGTCTTACCCACACCCGTGGGGCCAAGGAACAAGAACGATCCAGTCGGACGGTTCGGGTCGCTCAAACCCGAGCGTGAGCGGCGAATTGCGTTGGCCACGGCGCTGATGGCTTCATCTTGGCCCACCACGCGGGCGTGCAACTTGCCTTCCATTTGAAGCAATTTTTCGCGCTCACCTTGCATCATTTTGGACACCGGAATCCCGGTGGCACGGCTGACCACTTCGGCAATTTCTTCGGCACCTACTTGGGTGCGCAACAAGCGATGACCGCCCGCCGCGCCCTTGCCGCTTTCTTTGGCTTGCGCTTCTTTGAGTTGTTTTTCCAATTCAGGCAATTGTCCGTATTGCAATTCGGCCACTTTGTTGAAATCACCTTGACGGGTATGCGCTTCGATCTGCTGGCGCAATTGATCGATTTTTTCACGCACATGCTGACTGCCTTGGGCCTGGGCTTTTTCGGCTCGCCAGATTTCTTCCAGATCGGCAGCCTCTTTGCGCAGCTTGATGATTTCTTCTTCGATCAAATCCAGACGCTTGCGCGAGGCTTCATCCTTTTCCTTGCGGATGGCTTCTCGCTCGATTTGTAACTGAATCAACCGACGGTCCAGCTTGTCAATGACCTCGGGTTTGGAGTCGATTTCAATTTTGATTTTCGCAGCCGCCTCATCGATCAGATCGATCGCCTTGTCTGGCAAAAAACGATCGGTGATGTAGCGGTGACTCAACTCGGCCGCGGCCACAATGGCAGGGTCGGTGATGTCCACACCATGGTGTACTTCGTATTTTTCCTGCAATCCTCGCAAAATCGCAATAGTGGCCTCGACACTGGGCTCGCCGACCAGAATTTTCTGGAATCGCCGCTCCAGCGCCGCGTCTTTTTCAATGTATTTGCGGTATTCGTCCAATGTGGTCGCACCCACGCAATGCAACTCGCCCCGCGCCAAAGCCGGCTTGAGCATGTTGCCCGCGTCCATCGCGCCTTCGGCCTTGCCCGCCCCCACCATGGTGTGCAACTCGTCAATAAAGACAATGGTCATGCCTTCATCTTTGGCCAATTCATTGAGAACGGTTTTCAAGCGTTCTTCAAACTCACCACGGAACTTGGCGCCCGCCAATAAAGCGGCCATATCCAGCGAAAGCACACGTTTGCCGCGCAATGAATCAGGCACTTCGCCCGCCACGATGCGTTGGGCCAGTCCCTCGACGATCGCGGTCTTACCTACACCGGGCTCGCCGATCAGGACCGGATTGTTCTTGGTGCGCCGTTGTAGCACCTGGATCGCGCGGCGGATTTCATCGTCGCGGCCAATCACGGGGTCGAGCTTGCCCAGACGGGCTCGTTCAGTGAGGTCGATGCAGTATTTTTTCAAGGCCTCACGCTGGCCTTCGGACTCCGCGCTGTTGACCTTTTCGCCGCCACGAACAGCATCGATGGCGGTCTCCAGGCTTTTGCGAGAAACACCGTTGTCTTTGACGACCCTTGCCAACTCGGACTTACTGTCGGCCAAAGCCAGCAAAAACAACTCACTGGCCACAAATGCGTCGCCGCGCTTGATGGCTTCTTTTTCAGCGGCTTGCAGCAGTTTGACCAGATCGGGGCCGACTTGCACTTGGTCCTGACCGGTCACCTGGGGCAAGCGTTTCACGGCCTGATCGGCAGCGAGCGTCAAGCCCTGAACATTCACGCCTGCCCTTTCCAGCAGGGCTTTGGGTCCATCGTCTTGCTTGAGCATGGCGAGCAGCACGTGGGCGGGGTCTATATAGGCATGGTCCTGACCCAGGGCAAGGGTTTGCGCTTCGCTCAAGGCTTCTTGAAACTTGGTGGTTAATTTGTCAATTCGCATGGATAAATCTCCGATTTCTTTCCAGCTTGTGCTGATTACCGTATTTTCAAGGGCGCCAAGCATCTGACTATTGTCTAGAATCAAAGGATGAATATCCACCAGCTGTCGGTGAACTACGAAGATCGGCAAGATCGCTTGCTGTTGCGCGTGAATACGCAAGGCGGTCAGGAGTACCGGCTCTGGCTCACGCGGCGGCTGACAGGACGCTTGCTGCCGCATTTGCAAACCTGTGTGGTTCAACTCGAAGCACTGAACCCCCAGGTCATGGTGTCTGACGCCTCGGCCCAACAAATGTTGACCGAGCTACAGCGCGAAACTTTCTTGCAAAAAGCTGACTTCCAGACTCCCTTCACGAGCCAAGACCCCACCTTGCCTTTGGGGCAAGACCCGATCCTGGTCACCGATGTGCAGCTCAACCTGCAAAATAACGGTACCTTGAACGTCGTTTTTCAAGACAAAAGTGGCAACGATGCCACACAGCGTTCATGCCAACTGGGCTTGCAGTCTGCCCTGCTGCATGGTTTGCTCCATTTGATCGATCAAGCCTTGCAACACGCGAATTGGCGCATGGAACCTCTCCCCCATGCACCCGCAGCGCAAGACAAGGGCTTGGAAGAAACTCGCCCCGCATACACTCACTGAATCCCTCCTACCGGAATCACCATGCAACTCCATCGCCTCTGCGCCTCCTTGATTGTGAGCCTGTGCCTGCTGACCGCATTAGGGGCAAAGGCACAGAAAGCCAATGCCCCGACAAGGGCCGATAAACCGCAGTGCATGGTGGCCGAGATTCGCGGTATTGCATTCAGCACCCACCACCCGAGCGAACGCTACCAGGCAGTTTCGGAGTGGCTGCGCAAGAACGGGCCCAATTGCTCGCTGGAAAAGTTGCAGTACATCAACAGCAATCGCCCCAACTGGTTTGGCCATGCGGATTCGCCCGCACTGGGTCAGTTGATGGATCAATTCATCGAAGTTGCGACGGGCTCGGCACCCAAAAACCCTAGCACGCCAACAGGAGAACGCTCGACTGTCATGGCCAGTGCAGGAGGAGCTGATGCGCCCAAGCCCGTTGTGCCTGCCCCGGCAGCTATGCTGGCTCCGGCAGTGGTGGCCGCGCCGGGGAACCTGCCAGCAGGTGGACCGCCCAAAGCACCGGGCAACGGCAAACCTTAAAGTTGCTTTATTGAGGGATGACGATGCCCCAGCGCGCCAGCGCGGCATCGTCAGCGACACGGGCGTCGACCCAGCGGGCACCGTGGGGCCCCTGCTCTTTTTTCCAGAACGGGGCTTGTGTTTTAAGGTAGTCCATTAAAAACTCACAGGCCTTGAAGCTTTCGCCTCGGTGAGCTGAGGTCACGGCCACCAGCACGATCTGATCCGCAGGGGCCAGTAACCCGATGCGGTGCACCACTCGGGCTTGGTAAATGTCAAAGCGCTCATGGGCTTGGTCGATCATGGCCTCGATCGATTTTTCAGTCATGCCCGGGTAATGCTCAAGGGTCATGGTTTTCACCTCGTCCGCAGCTTGACCGGTCAGTGCTCGGGTGTCGCGCACCGTGCCCACGAAACTGCATACCGCGCCGACGCGGAGATCCGACAGGCGCAACTTATCAATCTCTTGGGTGAGATCGAAATCCTCGGTCTGGATGCATACACGTGCGGACATTCGGGTCATCCACCCGTGACGGGTGGGAAAAAAGCCAGCTCACAACCCTCAGTCAATGAGGCATCAGGGGCACACATCTCCTGGTTCAAGGCCATGCGCACAGGTTGATCTGCGGCCAAGCATTGGAAAGCCGGGCCTCGTGCCACCAACTCGTCGCGCAAGGCGCCCACGCTGGAGACATGGGTTTGCCAGCTTTCGCCGTCACAGTTCAGGTCCTCGCGGATAGAGGCGAAGTAGCGCAATTGGACAGTCAGCATGAGACAGGCAGTCAAGAGGTTGCAGAAAAGTGATCTGCCATCAAGACAGCAAATCCGACAAAGAAAGATACTTGACGATATCACCCTGGCGCAAAGTCTTGCCTGCGGGGTGATCGATCAAGCCATCGGCCCACACAGCCGAGGTCAACACGCCGGAACTTTGATTGGGGTACAGGTCCAATCCACCCTTGGCATTGCGCCGCACACGCAAAAACTCCCGCCGACGATCGGCTTGGGGCAGGTCAAAATGAACGGGCATGGCGCAAGATGGTGGCTCGGTATAGGGCACACCCTGCAACTTCAGCAGGAATGGCCTCACCAAGAGCAAAAAGGTCACAAAACTGGACACTGGATTACCGGGCAAACCCACGAAATGCGTGCTCCGTATTCCCTTTTGAACCTGGCCATATGCAAAGGGCTTGCCAGGCTTCATGGCGATCTGCCACATATCCAATTTACCCAACGACTGAACGGCGGGTTTGACATGGTCCTCTTCACCCACCGACACGCCGCCGCTGGTCAGAATGAGGTCGTGGTCTTCGGCAACAGTTTGGAGGGCTGCCACCGTGAGGTCGAATCTGTCCGGCACGATACCCATGTCAGTGACTTCACACCCCAGGCGCTGCAAGAGGGTGCGCAAGAAAAACCGGTTGGAGTTGTAAATCGCACCGGGCTTCATGTCGACGGGCAAGACATCACCGGGCATGACCAATTCATCACCGGTTGAAAACAAGGCGATGCGTGGCTTGCGAACGACTTGAAGTTTCGCCAGGCCAATGCTGGCGGCCAGACCCAGGCTGGCGGGGTTGAGCCTTTGTCCCTGCTGCAATACAGTGCTACCCCGCAAAACATCTTCACCACTGCAGCGAATCCATTGGCCTTTGGACGGCTGGCTGCTGAGCTGAATCTGAGCCACGGCATCAGCATCGGCCTGAGGCAAAGTGGTGACATGTTCTTGCATGACCACCGCATCAGCGCCAGGTGGTATCGGTGCTCCGGTGAAAATTCGAGCGGCTTCGCCCGCGTGCAAAGTCTGTCCGTGATGGCCTGCAGGGATGCGCTGTGTGACCTTAAAGATCGCCCCAGAGCTGGTGACATCTGCGCTTCGCACCGCATAACCGTCCATCGACGAATTGTCCTGAGGCGGAACTTGCAACTCAGACACGACATCTTGCGCCAACACACGCCCGTCGGCATCCAAAGTGGGCACAGTTTCCGTGCCTGCCAAAGGGCTGGCCTGGGCCAGCAATTGCGACAGCGCATCGTCCAAAGCCATCAAGCCTGGGCGGGGAGTGGGATTAGAAACTGCCGACATGCGGGGTACGTCAATGACAAGCTCACTGCTCTGCGCAGTGAGTAACGATATAAGCTTGGACCTGGGACACGTCTGCAGGCATCAAGTGCACACGTTTGGGCAAGGCTTCGATGCCATTGAACTGCGGGGGTCGCTCAGGTTCTCGGCCCAAGGCCTCAACCAAGGTCGAGGCGAACTTGATGGGCAAGGCAGTTTCCAGCACCAGCATGGGTACGCCGGGCTGCAAGTGTTCACGGGCCACTTTGACGCCATCGGCCGTGTGGGTGTCGATCATCACGTGGTAGCGCGCAAACACATCACGGATGGTAGACAAGCGATCCGCGTGGGTGCTCTTGCCGCTGACAAAACCATACCGCGCTGCCGCTTGAGCGAACTGGGTGTCGGCACTCAGATCGAAACGACCTTTGGTCTGCAAATCCGCTCCAAACAACTGGG
>CANGKR010000154.1 GCA_947454355.1 Comamonadaceae bacterium | reverse complement strand
CAATGACGCTGACCGCGCTCAGTCATGGCCCAACGGCCTCGACCTTTGCTGTAGATGGCCACATTCAAAGCGCAGTGGTCATCGGGATTCATGCGCCCACGCTTTCGCGCCCATGCGTAGTAAGGCGAAAACACACTGCCCACAAAGGCAATGAGAGTGATCCCGTGTTGGCCATCGTCACTCATCGCGTCGACATACCACCATAGGTAGCCTCCATCGGGAACAACCTGGTCGAAACGAGGCTCTCCATCACGGCCTCGGCCGCCCGTCGCCCTGACAAACTCGCCATCGGCACGCCCGGTCCCGGGTGCACACTGCCCCCCGCCAGGTACAGACCCGTCAAGGGGGTTTGCGCTCCGGGTCTCGAAAAGATGCTCATCCAGCCGTGCGTGGCCTGACCGTACAAGGCCCCCCCGCTGCCCGGAAATCGCTTGTGAAAGTCCTGTGGCGTCGTTCGAATGCAATTGCTCGTCGTAGGTTGCAGCGTCAGCCCCAATTGCTTCAGATGCTGAAAGGTGTGTGTTTGGCATTGTTCGACGGCCTCCTCGGTCAGTCCATTGCCATCACCGCAAGCCGGGGCGTTGACCAGACAAAAAATTCGTTCAGATTGACCGGAAGGCATGAGCCCTGGCCGATCCTGGGCACACACATACACAGTAGGCGTTTGCGGCAATCTCTGGCGCTCGAAGATGTCTTCGAACTCGCTGGCGTAGTGGTCTTGAAAGAAAACGTTGTGCCGATCCAGCGCAACGCCTTGGGTGGGCGTGGACATGGACCAGGTCAGCGCTGACAGCGAGCGTGTGGGCGAATCCTTCGGCACCGCATTGCGGGCAGGCTCGCCCAGCATGCCTTGGCGCAAGGCTTGCACATCGCCATTGAAGATCACGTGATCAGCTTCTAAAAATTCACCCGAGGTCAAGTGCACACCACAGACGCGGCCCTGGCGCGACTCGATGCGATCGCACAGGCTGTGGTAACGCATCACCGCCCCCTGCCGCGACGCTACTCGGGCCAAGGCTTGTGCCATGGCCACCATGCCGCCATTGACCGACCACACACCGTCCATCTCGACCTGGGCGATCAGCATCAAAGTGGCGGGCGATTGCCACGGATCGGAACCGCAGTAGGTGGCATAGCGCGCAAACAACTGGCGCAAACGGGGATCGGTGAATTGGTGTCCCAACTGTTGCCACAGGCTGCGCATCGGCCCCAAACTGGCCAAGACCCCCAGACCTTGCAAACCCAACTTGGCCGTAAAGCCGCCCAGCTTAGGGCGGTGGGCACGGATCATCGGGCCTTCTAAGGTGGCGTACAGGGACCGGATGGTTTGGCAAAACTCACGAAACCGCTGCGCTTCTTGAGGACTGGACCAGGCGGCAATGGCCGCTTCGCTGTCAGACGCTTGAGCCGATAAATCAAGTTGACTGCCATCGGGCCAGAAATGACGCGCCAGCACCTGCAAAGGGGTGATGGACATTTCGGCTTCGATGCTGGTGCCCACACTGTCCAGCAGTTCATCGAGCACCCAACGCATGGTGAACACGGTCGGCCCGCTGTCAATGGCCACGCCATCAACTTCGCGGCTGTGGACCTTGCCGCCTGGCCCGCCTGAGGCCTCGACCACGGTGACATCTAAGCCCTGGTGCGCGAGCAGCATGGCACTGCTCAAGCCCGCCATGCCCGCCCCCACGATGACCACCTTGTGCTCAGACATGAACCAGCTCCCGCTGCGAAGGTGTTGCATCCGTCTTGGAACTTTCGGTGGGCAGCAGGTGAAAAGGACGGCCTTGCCAGACACCAGACATCTGCTGCACTTGCATGCGCACAAACAGCGACTCCGAAAAAAATTGGTGTTTGTAGGCCGCTGCCGAAGCCTGCTGGTGAGCACCCTGGTGGGCGTATTGCAACATGGCAGCGGTGTCTTGCCACACACTGAAAGTGCACTGACGTACCAAAGGTGCTTCACCCAAGCCCATGGCCAGCAGACAACCAGGGGCTTGATTCAAATCGGCCTGCGCTGCCGGGGCGTAGCGCCAGAACGCCATCGCCTTGGTTGGCATGATGCTGGCCCGGGTCAAGACCGCAAAGGGCCCTGGCGTCTGTGCATGAACACCCAGGGCTTGAGCAGAACTGGCTTGCCATGCTTGCTTGTCCCAATGGCCTCTGGCTGATTGCACCGACAACACCCCCGCCCAACATTCGCGGGCTCGACTGCGGTAGGCCTGCACGGCGGGACTTTGCAAAAACTCGAGCGCCAAATCGAGCTGGGTGAAGGTGCAAATCAAACCCTGGTGTGTGGCGCTGGGACGCAAACTGAAGCCCCCGCCATGGCCACTGCCCATGACCTTGGCCATGGTCAAACCTGGCACATTTTTATAAGGGGTGGCACCTGCCACCAAGCGCATCCAACCCCATCCTTGGTGTTGTCGTAAAAAATCAGCCAACACCACCACCACCACGCCTGACAGCGCGTCCTGAAGAGGTGGTGTGATTTCCATGGTGGTGTGCTCGGTCAAGCCTCGTAACTTGGCAATGGGCGGGCTATTTGGTGGCCACTTTGGTGGGTGTCACCGCAGGCTTGAGCAGCTCCGGGAAGTCCTTGGCCATCGGTGCACCGTTGAGCGGTTTGTAGGCTCCCTGATGGCAAGTCGCGCAGTTGAGCTTAGGCACATCGCCCATTGGCCCTTTGCGATTCGCGGGGAACACCTCGGTGAGCGACTCCATGTAATTGACATTCAAGTCACGCGCCATGCGGATGCCATGCCAAGCCGTCACACGTTGTGGGGGACTGTTTTCCCAATTCTGGAAGGACTGCGTGTTGTGGCAATACGTGCAGTTCACACCCAATGAGTTGGACATGTGTGTCATCAAGCCATAAGTCCACTCGGCCTGCTTGATCGATTGGCGATTGCCCGAAGGCAAGGCGGTAGGCCCGTTGACGCGGATCTTCTGGTCATCCAACAGAAACGGGGTGAAGGGATCGTTGGGCAGGGACGACAGGTTGACCACAGGCGAAGGCGTATTTTGTCCAGCCTTGTCACCCATGAAATTCGAGCCATAAGGTTGGGGGTTGGACTTGAACCAAATCGCTTGCGGAACGGGTTCGCCGCGATGGCAGGTGTAGCAGGTCACCCCGGTCTGCGCGACGTGCGGCTGCCAGTCACCGTTGATGTGCTGGGTCATCTCGATCATGCGACGGGCCACCACCTTGGTGTATTTGCTGTCGTCCTCGAAATTAGGCAAAGCATGGCAGTAGGCACAACCTTCTTGTGGCGCCACCCAGTTGCTCATGGACACCATCAGGCGGTTGAACTCACCGACACTCAGGTTGCCCAGGATCTTCACATTTTTGTAGGCTTGCGATGCTTTAGGGCCATCTGAGCCAGGCGAAGGAATCGCCAAGGGCGGCTGATTCTTTTCGGTCTTGACTTCGAGCAAACGGGCGTTGTAGACCTGCACCATGCCGGTGCCGCGATAGCCGCTTTGCACCGACTCGGGACTGGGTCGCTCACAGCCGGCCAGCATCAAGCCGGCGAGCACCAGACCCAGAATCTGACACCAGCGGCCGATACGCTGAGCTGGGGTGCTTGTGTTCATGGTCTGCGCGTTCATGGCTTGCCTCCTGAGGACAGCGCGGGGTCAACCATCGCTGGGAATATTTCGGGATAAGGCGGTGCCACACCGTGTTTGATCGCCCACAAATACCAGTTGTCCACCACGGTGCCGGTCAGCAAGATACCAATGCCGCCTGTGATCGGGCACAGCACCGCAAACCACCAGGCCCAGCGGTGAATCGATTCCATGGTTGCGTTAAAACCCATGGTCCAGCGCCAGAACAACGCAGCCCGCTCCGAGGCGGTGCCCCTGTCGGTGATCTGTTCAATTTCGCGCTCACCGCCAAAACGGGTGACTGCCAAAATCGTGGCGCCGTGCATCGCAAACAGCAACGCTGAGCCATACAAGAACACGATCGACAGTGCGTGGAAGGGGTTGTAAAACAGGTTGCCGTAACGCAGCGAAAAGGCCGCCGTCCAGTCCAGGTGCGGGAAGATGCCGTAGGGCACAGCCTCACCCCAAGAGCCCATCAAAATGGGGCGGAACAAGCCCAAAACCAGGTACAACCAGATGGCAGCGGCAAAGGCCCAAGCCACATGGGTGCCCATGCCCAGCTCCACGGCACGGCGATAGGTGCGCGCCCACCAGAAAAAGATCGACGCGGTGAGGAACAAGCCCACGATCAAGAACCAACCGCCCTGATTGAGCGGCGGCATGCTCAGGCCATAGCTAGGGGGTGGCGGCTCCAGCGACAGCCAAAACAGTTGCCGCACAAATTGCACCGGGTCGTAATTCACCGAGGCCAGCATGTTCATGCCGATCAAGGTGAAGGCGATCAACCCGAAAAACAGCGAGGCCAAACCCAAGCCACCGAGGTAGATCGGCCCCAATTGGGCGTTGCCTATTTTTCCGATCCAGTAGTTGATCAGGGGCTGACCGGTGCGCGGGCTGTTGCCGTGCCCCAGCGGAACACCATGATGCACCGGACCCACAGCTTGCACCGTGGTGAACAGGTTTTGATAGTCGGCCATTTGCGCTACTCCTCAATTCTTTAGATTCGGGCTGTCACTCAGTCCGATTCAGACTGGCCAGCGGGACCAGATGGGCATGTTCAGCCACCAGCTCCACCACTCGGGCCAACCACGACTCCAGAAAGGTCCGCTGAGCACAATGCACAGGGCACTGAACAACACGGCTGCCAGCGCCAAAAACAGACCCAAACGGTGAATGCCTAAGGTGCCAATCGAGTAGCCGATGATGTCGCGAAAGAAAGTGTCTTCATGCTCAGGCGTTCTGACGGTGTGACCTGGCGCCGGATTGGTAGACGACAGAATCAGGCCACCATGCAGCGACAAGGCGAACACACTGGCAAAGAAAAAACTCACGGCGATCATGTGCGCCGGGTTGTAATGGAAATGCAAGTACTGGTAGCCCACGTTGGACACCCAGTCCAAGTGGCTATAGATGCCGTAGGGGAAGCCATGGCCCCAAGCGCCCATCAACACGGGGCGCACCACCACCAGGGTCACATACGCTGAGATGGCGACACCGAAGGCCACCGGCACATGGAAACCCATGCCCAGCTTGCGGCAGATTTCGACCTCACGCATCATCCACGAGCCGAACGCACCGATGGCGCACACCGTGATGAGCTGCCACAGGCCGCCTTCCATCAGGGGCGCAAAGCGCAGACCGTAAGACAGATCGGGCGGTGCAATGCTGATCTGCCAAAGGTTCCAGGTCGGTCCTTGTGAGGCACCCCACAAGATCAGGGCCGTGCCCAGGAACGCAAAAAACAGGGTTGTGACGCCGAAAAATCCGACGTAAAACGGTCCGACCCAAAAGTCGAACAAATCCCCACCCAGCAGGGTACCACCGCGAACGCGGTACTTTTTCTCAAAACTCAGCATGGCCATGTTCGGGACCTCCTGCGTGTGTGAAGGAACAGATGCCGCTTTGACACGGGGTCAAAGGCAGCATCTGGACGGCAAGTCCTGGATCAGGACTTGGGCGCTGCGAGCGATGCCACCGCGGTGGGCAGCGGCGAGTTTTGCGCCGATGCCGCAACGGGTTTTTTCGCGCCGTCGAGCCAGTTGAATTTGTTGGTGCTGAGCAAGATGAGGTGAATCATCGCGGCCAGACCGAACAAGAAAATACCCTGCAACACCATGGCGCGCAAAGGGTCGTAAAGTCGCCAAATTCTCCACATGGTCAATCTCCTAAATGATGTGGGACATGAAGGTGTACACCGCAGCTTCCACGCCTTGGCTCATGCTTTTGGCGTTTTCTGCACCCGGCAACAGCTCACGCCAGTGCACCCCGACCAATTTGGCCAAGACGACAACCAAGAACAGAAAGCCGAACCCGAGGAAAAAAATCGACCAATACGCCGGGGATTCATCCGCAGGCGGATGGTCCTCGTTGAGTTGAGTTGTGTTTTGCATGACCGTGACTCCGTCAATCAGTGAATGAAAGAAACAGCTCTGAATCAGAACCAGGGACGCCACGCCCAGACCAGGATGTGTGCCAATACAGCAACCGCTGTAAAGCCCACAGTGCCCTGCATCCAGTAGTGGTGGAACTCCTGGGCTTCCTCATCGGTCAGCCCTGAAATCGATGTCTTGT
>CANGKR010000153.1 GCA_947454355.1 Comamonadaceae bacterium | reverse complement strand
TTGAAGTAGGCGGGCACCGTGATCACGGCTTCGGTCACTTCTTCGCCGAGGTAGTCTTCGGCGGTTTTCGTCATCTTGCGCAGAATTTCAGCGCTGATTTGAGGCGGGGCCAATTTGTTGCCGCGCACTTCCACCCATGCATCGCCGTTATCGGCTTTGGCAATGGTGTAGGGCATCAGATCGATGTCTTTTTGAACTTCTTTTTCGGCAAACTTGCGACCGATCAAACGCTTGACCGCGTAGAGGGTGTTGCGTGGGTTGGTGACCGCTTGGCGCTTGGCCGACGCGCCAACCAGGATTTCGCCGTCTTCTTGGTACGCAATGATCGACGGTGTGGTGCGAGCGCCTTCGGCGTTCTCGATCACTTTGGTCGTATTGCCTTCCATGATGGCCACGCACGAGTTGGTGGTGCCCAAGTCAATACCGATGATTCTTCCCATGTGGTGCTCCAAAATCTCAAAAATTAAACAGATGTCAGTGAGTTAGGGGTGGGTTCTCATTTTTCAAGGGCCACCCCTACAAAATTCAGGGTTTTATTTGGGTGCGGTAACTGTCACCAAGGCCGGGCGCATCACGCGCTCAGCGATCAGGTAGCCTTTTTGGAGCACGGTGACCACGGTATTGGCTTCTTGCTCAGCCGGCACTACGCTGATGGCTTGGTGGTGGTGCGGGTCAAATTTGGTGCCTGCGCTGGGGTTGATTTCGGTCACCTTGTTGCGTTCCAGGGCACTTTTGAGTTGACGCAGCGTGGCCTCTGAGCCTTCGCGGATCTGCTCGAGTGTGGCGTTGGGGATGGCCAGGCCCGCTTCCAGGCTGTCCAGCACGGGCAGCAGGCTGTCGGCGAAACTCTCGACCGCGAACTTACGCGCTTTGGTGATTTCGTCGTCCGCGCGTCGGCGGGCATTTTGCACATCGGCCTGAGCGCGCAAGTACTGGTCGGCTAAATCGGCATTTTGGGCCTTGAGATTGGCCAGTTCTGCTTGTGCATCGGCCAAGGGGTCCAGTGTCTCGTGAGGAGTGGCCTCAGCGTCTGCTGGAGCATTTTGCGGGTCGGTGGTTTGTGGATCTGACATGGGGTAGTGGCCTGAGTCGGCAATAAGCGTCTGTAAAAAATGACTTCGCCCCTAGGTTGGGGGCGAGTTCGGGGATTTCAAGACCCCGCAGAACGATGCCCGGGTATGGGACATCGTTTGAATTCTTTCGATTTACTGAACGGCCAGCAATTGGACGTCAAATTGCAAAGTGGCGTTTGGAGGGATGACACCGCCAGCGCCGCGTGCGCCATAGCCCAACTCTGCGGGAATGATCAAGGTGCGATCACCGCCCACCTTCATGCCGGCTACGCCTTCATCCCAACCGCGAATCACCATGCCTGCGCCCAAAGAGAACACAAAGGGGTCGCGACGGTCCAGACTGGAATCGAACTTGGCGCCTTTTTCACCATCTTTGTACAACCAGCCTGTGTAGTGCACGGTGACGCTGTGGCCTTTGGTGGCCTCGTCGCCTTCACCTACAACGGTGTCTTCGTATTGCAGGCCTGTGGCGGTGGTGATCATGGGGTGTCCTTGAATATGCAGGAGAGTACAAAAGAAAGGCTCCGACATGGAGCCTTGTGAACAAGCCAAGATTATGCCACCCGGCACCCCTGAAGTGTCTTGGACCCAACCGCTTGAGCTTTAGCGTTTTCTTCGCGCCAGGTCTTGCATCAAGGCCCTCACGCCATAGCGCCAAGGTGCGGCACGGTCGCTGGTGGTGACAATGTTGAACAGCGTGCCCAACTGTGGCGTGGAGACGGCCACTGTATCGCCCACCACATGGGTAAAGCCCTGGCCGGGGCCATGGCGATCTTGTGTAGGGGCAAACATGGTGCCCAAAAAAAGCATCATGCCGTCAGGATACTGGTGGCAAGGCCCCATAGCTTGGCCAGCAAGGTCCAGCGGATCGCGGCTGATTTGGCTGAGCGAGCTGCTGCCTTGCATCACAAAGCCATCGGGGCCTTGCACGGTCAGCGACAGATCGCATTGACGTACATCGTCGATGCCAAAGTGCGCATCGAACAGACGGATGAAAGGCCCGATGGCGCAGCTGGCGTTGTTGTCTTTCGCTTTGCCCAAGAGCAGGGCACTGCGACCTTCAAAGTCACGCAGATTCACATCATTGCCGAGGCTGGCACCGATCACTTGACCGAGAGAATTGACGGCCAGAACGATTTCGGGTTCGGGGTTGTTCCAATGGCTGCCCGGGTGCAACCCGACTTGGGCGCCCGTTCCCACAGCGCTCATGGGTTGGGACTTGGTGAAAATTTCGGCATCGGGACCGATACCCACCTCCAAGTACTGCGACCACAAGCCTTGAGCCAATAAGACTTCTTTGAGCTTGGCCGATTCAGCCGAACCTGGTTTGACATTGCGCAGGTTGTCGCCAATGACGGCCACTACGGCCTGGCGCACCGCCTCGGCACGGCTGGCGTCGCCACGCGCTTGTTCCTCGATCACGCGCTCGAGCATGCTGGCGACAAAGGTCACGCCCGCTGCCTTGATGGCCTGAAGATCGCAAGGCGCCAAAAAATGAGCCACCTCGAGTGATGCCTGATCAGTCTGCTGCAACAAGTTGGCCGTCGAGCCCAGCACAGGGCCTGAATGGGCGCGCACACGAGCCGCCGCATCGGGCAACTCCAGCAAATCGCTGCAGGTCAGGGCCAGCTCGGAGAGGTCGAACACTTCATCGGGTGTGATGCGCACCAGCACAGGACCCGTGCCAGGTTGCCACAGCCGTCCGATCAGGGTGGCCTGTGCGGCGTCATGGGGCAGAGCGTTCGTCAAATGGGCTGGCATGGCGTTCCTTGCGTCAAGATGCAGCCATGGGCCACATCAGAGGTAAATTTTTTGCAGCAGCGAAACCAGGGTTTGTCGCTGCTTGGGGGTGAGTTTAGAGCTGGCATCGATTTCCAGCTCATAGGCCGTGGCCTCGGCTTGTTGCATGAGCGACACGCCCTTGGGTGTGGGGTGCAAACCCACGGCGCGCCCGTCGGTCGGGTGCGGCTTGCGTTCGATCAGGCCGCGCGACTCGAGCGACTGGATCAAGCCCACCAGGTTTGGCGGCAAGATGTTGAGCGAGGCGCACAGTTGCCGCGAGGTCACGCCGGGGTTGTGGTGGATCACTGACATGACCGAAAAATCAACAGGCTTCAAGCCATAAACCGCCAAGCGCTCCAGAAACACGCCGATGATAGACAGAGCTGCACGCCTGGCGTTGTAGCCCAGCAGGGTTTGCAAGTAGCTGGTGTCGACCTGCTCGACCGCAGGTGCAGCAGTTGATGCGCCCACGATTCAGTCCGCCTGTAATTGAGTGGTGATCATCTGGCAGCGCATGTCAAATTCCGGCAAGACCCAATGCCGCAAGGCCCGTGCGGGCAGCCGCCAGCGTTGATCGACCTCGGGCACTTCATCATCGAGGCTGGCTTCGATGCGCAGCCAAGCCCAGTCCAACAACACCAGGGCCAATGCACGCAGGTAGTCGTCGGCCACACGGTAGGGCAGTGCCACATCTTGCGAACCAACTTGCAGGATGCTGGAGGTTATGTCGCGCAAACGGGCGATGCGCTCCAGTGTCGCAGCAGGCAGATGGCGAAGGTCGGTCAGCTCCGCTTGCACGGTGTCGAGCAAGGCGTTCAGTCCTTGCGCACCGTCAGGCAATATTTTGCGCACCAACAAATCAATGGCTTGGATCTCGTTGGTGCCTTCGTAAATCATGGCCACGCGGGCATCGCGCACGTTTTGCTCAACGCCCCATTCGCGCACATAGCCATGCCCGCCAAAGACTTGTAGGCAGTCGCTACCGCCGTGAAAGGCCTGGTGGGTGAATACCGCTTTCATGACCGGAGTGACTAAGGCGCACCAACGCTGCGCCGCCGCTTGCGTGGAGGCATCCGGGCCGTGGGCGATCAGGTCGAGTTCCAGCGCGGTGCGGTAGGCCAGCACACGGCCCGCATCGATCCATGCCCGTTGGGTGTCCAAAATTCGCCGCATGGCGGGGTGCAGTGCAATCAAGTCGGCTTCTGCGGCCGATTTGCCTTGGCCGGGCGCCCGCATCTGACGGCGCTCGTTGGCATAGGCGTCAGCCTTTTGCCAAGCGGCATCCAGCAAGCCAATGCCTTGCAGCGCCACATGCAAGCGGGCAGAGTTCATCATCAGGAACATGGCGTTCAAGCCTTTACCCGGCTCCCCGATGATGTGACTGACGGCCCCATCAAAGCGCATCACACAAGTGGGGCTGCCGTGCAGGCCCATTTTTTCTTCAATGCGGTCGCAATGCACTTGGCTGCGCGAGCCATCAGGATAGAACTTGGGCACCAGAAATAGCGACAGACCTTTGGGGCCTGGCGGGGCATCGGGCAAACGGGCCAGTACCAAGTGCACGATGTTGTCGGTCAGGTCGTGGTCGCCGCTGGATATGAATATCTTGGTGCCGCTCAGGGCATAGCGACCATCGGCCAACGGCAAGGCTTTGGTCCGTGCCAGGCCCAGGTCCGATCCGGCATGCGGCTCGGTCAGGCACATGGTGGACAACCACTCGCCTGTGGCCAGCTTGCGAAGGTAAATGTCCTTCAGTTCTTGGCTGGCATGGTGCTTGATGCACTCGTAAGCACCATGCAAAATGCCCGGGCCCATGGTCCAACCGTGGTTGGCGCCTGACAGTATTTCGTAGAGCATGGCTTCCAGCACACTGGGCAGGCCCTGGCCGCCGTCTTCGGTGCGAGCCGATAACGCGGGCCAACCGGCTTGCCAAAAGCTTTGGTAAGCCGCTCTGAAGCCAGGCGGCATGGTGACTTGGCCGTCCTGCCATTGCGCACCGATTTCATCTCCAGCGCGATTCAGCGGGGCCACCACTTCGCCCACGAACTTGCCGGCTTCATCCAGCACTTGCTGCATCAAGTCGCCATCGACCTCGGCAAAAGCGGGCAGGGCTTGCAAATGGGCGGGCGCATTCAATACGCGTGAGAGCACAAAATGCATCTCTTCGGTGCGGGGTTGGTAGGCAGTCATGGTGAAAGAAGTTTGTCTGGGCTCAGTGATGGCGCCCAGACAGAGCACACAAAGTTCAGATCAGGAATCGACGCTGAAACCAATTCGCTTGATCAGGGGACCCCAGCGCTCCAATTCTTCTTGTGAGCTCTTAAGCTGCTCAGCAGACGTGCCACCGTATGGGATCAGACCGACCACGGTCAAAGCATCCTGCACACTCTTGTCCTTCAAGGCCGCATTGATCGCTGCATTGGCCGCAGCAATCACGTTGGCTGGTGTTTTAGCGGGTGCGTAGAAACCAAACCATTCTTCCACAGTCAATTCTGGAAAACCTTGCTCGGCAAAAGTAGCTACCTCGGGCACAAAGGGGGAACGTGTTTTGCCGGAAGTCGCCAGGAGGCGCATCTTGCCGGCTTTGTGGTTGGCGATGAAGTCACCATGTGGTGTGAACATGCTGGCGATTTGGCCTCCAACGACATCCGTCACACCAGGCACCGAGCCGCGGTAGGGAACGTGTTTGAACTCAAAGTTCTGGTTCAGGCCCAACAAGGCACCAATGAAGTGGGGTGTGGAGCCCGCAGCTGGAGAGCCATAGCTAGCTTGCAAAGGATTGGCTTTGGCCCATGCCACAAAGTCCTTCACGTTTTTCACGCTGGCAGGTACCATGGGGCCCACGGCAAAACCATGGTGAATCATGGAACTCGTTCCCACAGGGGTGAAATCTTCAAATGGTTTGTACTGAAGATTTTTGAAAATATGCGGGTACAAAGAAATGGCCGAGAACGGCGTCATGGCCAAGACCGAGCCATCGGCTGGTGCCGACTTGAGTAAATTCAATGCAATCTGACCGCCAGCACCTGGACGGCTGTCGATCACGCCTTGGTTTTTGCTGTAGGCGGTGTTGCCAAATTTTTCGGCCACGCGGCGTGCACAAATGTCACCAGCACTGCCTGGCGGAAAGCCATACAACACTTTCACTTGTTCAATGGGCAGACCACTTTGCGCCCAGGCTTGTTGAAACGCGGTGCTGCCTAATATGGCAGTGCTGACGGCTGATTGAATAAAGTCACGACGAAGCATGATGAGAGTCTCCTGGTTGATGAAATGAATGATAGAAGTCAACTGCACAAAGACTTGATGTCTTCGGGTACGGGAATGGATTTGATGCGGTTCGGGTCATCGGGGTGTTTGATGCAAAAGGCACGCACCTCGGTGCCTTCGCACAGCACGGTGTCGCCGCGCATCACCACGTGCTTATGGACGAAGA
>CANGKR010000152.1 GCA_947454355.1 Comamonadaceae bacterium | reverse complement strand
TTTCGAGCAAGACCCCCGCAGCCGCGTGGCCGCCGAAACCCTGACCAACACCGGCTTGGTCGTGTTGGCTGGCGAAATCACCACCAACGCGCACGTGGACTACATCCAGGTCGCCCGCGACACCATCAAGCGCATCGGCTACGACAACACCGAGTACGGCATCGATTACAAAGGTTGCGCCGTGATGGTCTGCTACGACAAGCAGTCCAACGACATCGCCCAAGGTGTGGACCATGCATCTGACGACCACCTGAACACCGGCGCTGGCGACCAGGGCCTGATGTTCGGTTATGCCTGCAGCGAAACCCCTGACCTGATGCCTGCGCCCATTTATTACGCGCACCGTTTGGTCGAACGCCAAGCACAATTGCGCAAAGACGGCCGCCTGCCCTTTTTGCGTCCTGATGCCAAGAGCCAAGTGACCATGCGTTATGTGGACGGTAAGCCCCACAGCATTGACACCGTGGTGTTGTCCACACAGCACAGCCCCGATCAGTCGGAGTCACAGCACAAGATGAAGGCCTCGTTCACCGAAGCCATCATCGAAGAAATCATCAAGCCCGTATTGCCCAAAGAGTGGCTGCAAGACACCAAGTACCTGATCAACCCCACTGGCCGCTTTGTGGTTGGCGGCCCCCAGGGCGATTGCGGTCTGACCGGTCGCAAAATCATCGTCGACACTTACGGCGGCGCCTGCCCTCACGGTGGCGGCGCGTTCTCGGGCAAAGACCCGTCCAAGGTCGACCGCTCTGCAGCGTATGCCGCACGCTATGTGGCTAAAAACGTGGTGGCCGCTGGCTTGGCAACGCAATGCCAAATCCAAGTCGCTTATGCGATTGGCGTGGCTCGCCCCATGAACATCACGGTCAACACCATGGGCACCAACGTGATCCCTGAAGAACAGATTGCCGCTTTGGTGAACGAACACTTTGACCTGCGCCCCAAAGGCATCATCCAGATGCTCGACTTGCTGCGCCCGATCTACACCAAGACCGCCGCTTATGGCCACTTCGGTCGCGACGAGCCCGAGTTCACCTGGGAGCGTACCAACCTGGCCGCTACACTGCGCGCGCAGGCTGGCTTGAAGTGATCAGCGGACGGGATTTTCGAGCACACCAATCCCGTCAATTTCCACCCGCACCACGTCGCCTGCCGTCAGGTATTTGGGCGGCGTGAAACCAATGCCCACACCCACGGGCGTTCCCGTGGCGATGACATCGCCCGGGTACAGGGTGATGCCTGCGCTCAAGGTTTCGATCAAAGTCGGGATATCGAAAATCAAGTCTTCGGTGGACGCGTTCTGGCGTTCTTGCCCATTCACCCAGCAGCGCACTCGGGTGCGGGTGCCGTCCAATCTGTCGGCGCTGACCAGCCAAGGGCCCATGGGGCAGAAAGTGTCAAAGGACTTGCCCATGTGCCATTGCATGTGGCGGTTTTGCCAATCGCGGGCAGTCACGTCGTTGACGATGGTGTAGCCCCACACATGCTTCATGGCATCGGCCTTGCGGATGCCTTTACCGCCTTGGCCGATGATCACCGCCAACTCGGCTTCGTAATCAATGGCAGTGGACACGCCGGGCATCTCGATGGCCTCGCCCGTGGCGATCACGCACTCAGGTACCTTGCTGAAAATGATCGGCTCGGCCGGGATCTCACCGCCGGCCTTGGCGCTGCTGTCAAAGCCACTGCGCGCAAACTCTTTGGCATGCGCATGGTAGTTTTTGCCCACGCAAAAAATGTTGCGGCGGGGGTGCGGCAAGGGGGCACGCAGCTGCACATCTTTCAGGTCCAAGGCGGCGCCCGGCTCCGGCAAGGTTTCACCCCGGCTCAAGCGGTCGACCAGGGTCAAGGCGCCCAGTTCTCGGTCGGCCAGGGGCAGGTCCCAAGGCCTGACCGATTGCAGGTCGTCAGACACCAAACCCACAAGCGGTTGGCCTTGATGAAAGAAAGCAGCAATGCGCATGGCGAATCCCCCCAATGAAAAACCCCCATTGTGACTGCCCTCGCGGGCCCGGCAATACCCCCATTCACAAGCGCGGTGTTAGAGTGTGATCAGACTGCACTAGCAACCTGGAGACACACATGCAAAGACGTCATTGGGGCGGGCTGACCGCTGCTTGGGGCTTGGCGATGGCCTGCCTGATGCTCTCAAGCAGCTGGGCGCAAACGCCTGCCTATCCCAGCCACGCCATCACCATGATCGTGCCCTTCCCGCCAGGGGGCCTGGCCGACATCGTGGCCCGGCCGGTGGCCGAAGCCATGTCGCGCGAATTGGGTCAACCCGTGGTCATCGAGAACCGGGGCGGCGCAGGAGGCGGCATCGGTATGGCGGTGGCGGCCAAGGCCAAGCCCGACGGTTACACCGTTTTGATGGCGCTGTCGTCGCTGACCGTGATTCCCGAAGCCGACAGCCTGCTCGGTCGCAGCCCCATGTATGGCCTGAACGACCTGCGCCCCATTGCCCGTTACACCGCCGACCCGACCGTTCTGGCCGTGCGCGCAGACTCGCCTTGGAAAACAGCCAAAGACTTTATCGAAGATGCACGTAAACGCCCCAGTGCGATCAATTACGGCTCGTCCGGCAATTACGGCACCATGCACGTGCCCATGGAAATCCTGGCCCAGGTGGCTGGCATGAAGCTCACCCATGTGCCTTTCACGGGTGCAGGTCCCGCCGTCGTCGCTTTACTCGGCGGGCAGATCGATGCGGTGGCCACCGGCCCGGCCACGGTGCTGCAACAGGTCAAGGCCGGCAAGATCCGGGTGTTGGCGCATTGGGGCCACGCCCCTTTGGCCGCCTTGCCGGAAGTCAGCAGCCTCAAGGACCTGGGCTTCAATGCGGAATACGCACAGTGGTCTGGCTTGTTCATTCCCAGTGGCACCCCAGAGACCATTGCCCAGAAATTGCGCACCGCCGCCCGTGGGGCTGCGCAGGACGCCAAAGTACGCGAAGTGATCCAAAACACCGGCAGTCCTGTGGTCTACCTGGACAGCCCTGACTTTGAAAAATACGTGCAAACCGATGCCCGCCGCATGGTCGATGTGGTGCGCAAAATCGGCAAAGTCGAATAAGGAGACGCCATGCATCGCCGACTTTTGATCCTGACCGCTGTCTCGGCCTGCTGTGGGACAGCACTGGCCCAGAACTACCCCAACCGCCCCGTGAAAATTGTGGTGCCTTTTGCCACGGGCGGCCCGGCAGACAACTATGCGCGCTTCATTGCGCAACGGCTGCAAGACAGCTTGGGTCAGTCCTTTGTGGTCGACAACAAACCCGGTGCGGGCTCGGTGATCGGCACCGATGTGGCCGCCAAATCGGCGCCCGATGGCTACACCCTGCTGTTGATGTCCAATGCCCAAACGGTTAACGAGTCCCTAATTCCCAACAAGCCTTACGCGCTGCTGCGCGACTTTGTCGGCGTGGCCCCGATCAACTACTCCGACCTGGTGCTGGTGGCCAACCCGGCAGCTGGCATTCAAACCGTTGCCGACTTGCTCAAACGCGCCAAAGCCCAACCCGGCAAACTCAACTACGCCTCATCGGGCCCCGGCACGCCTTACCACATGGCCGGCGAATTGTTCAAAAGCATGGGCAAGGTATCGATGGTGCACATCCCCTACAAAGGCAGCTCTGGGGCACGCACCGATGTGATCGGCGGTCAAGTCGACTTGATGTTCGATGCAACCACCACCATGACCGAGCAGGTCAAGGCCGGCAAAGTCAAGGCCATTGCCACCACCGGCAAGCAGCGCTCGGATGTGCTGCCCGATGTCCCCACCGTGAGCGAAGCGGGCGTGCCTGGCTACGAAGCCACCATCTGGCTGGGCGTGATGGCCCCCAAGGGCACTTCCAAGGCGATTGTGGACACCTTGAACGCCGCCATCTCCAAAATCGCCAGCCAACCCGACGTCAAGCAGGCCTGGAGTAAACAAGGCGCGGTGCCGATGGTCATGACCCCGGTGCAATTTGAAAAATACCTGAACGACGATGTGGCCAAGTGGACACAAGTCATTCAAACCGCTGGCATCAAGGTCGACTGACATGAGCACATTGCATTTGATGAGCGGCGGCGCCGCACAAGGTCTGGTGCGGCAACTGCAGGCAAGCTTTGAGTCGGCCAGCGGCATGAGTTTGCAGGGCACTTTCGGTGCAGTCGGTGCCATGAAAAAAGGTTTTCTGGATGGCGCACCTTGTGATGTCCTGATCCTGACCCAAACCCTGATCGACGGACTGGTGCAATCCGGTCAGGTGCTGGCCGGGTCTGCACGTCACTTGGGCGTGGTCAAAACCGGTATCGCGGTCAAAGCCGCCACGCCTTGGCCTCAGGTCGATACAGCTGACGCTTTGAAACTGGCCTTGCAACAAGCTACTGGGATTTACTTTCCCGACCCGCAATTGGCCACAGCGGGCATTCACTTCATGAAGGTGCTGCAAAGCTTGGGCATTGCCGACGAAGTCGCTGCTCGCTTAAAGCCTCACCCCAACGGCGCAACAGCCATGAAAGCCATGGCCGCGTGCGATGACCCTCAAGTGATCGGTTGCACACAAGTCACCGAAATCTTGATCACGCCCGGCGTGGACCTGGTGGCTGACTTGCCCGCCGTGTTTGAACTGGCCACGGTCTACACCGCAGGGGTGTGCACCGCCAGTCAGCACCCCGCAGTTGCACAGCAATTGATCGACTTGCTGGCCAGCCCCGCACATGCGGCGATGCGCCAGCAAGGCGGCTTCTTACCCGCGAACTGAACGCTGTGAGGCTTCAGGCATCGGCTGTGAAGCCGATGGTCTTGACCAAGGGGCCCCACAGTTCGGTGTCGGCCTTGAGCCGCGCGGCCAACTCAGCCGGGCTGGACGACTGCGCCACCAAGCCCATCATGGCCATGCCGTTGACCGTCTCAGGTGCAGCCAAGGCCACGCGCATGGCGGCATTCAGGCGGTTGATCACATCGGTTGGCGTCTTGGCGGGCACATAAAAACCGAACCACTCGTCATAGACAAAACCTTTGAGACCTTGCTCGATGAGCGTGGGCGTGTTGGGGGCAAACTGACTTCGCTTGGCGCCCGAAGCCGCCAGCAAACGGCACTTGCCTGCGGCCACATGTTGGGTGAACTCGCCAATAGGCCCGGATACGGCAGCGATCTGACCACCGATCATGTCCAAAATGGCAGGCTGCGTGCCCCTGAAAGCCACATGCTTGAGGTCCACGTTGGCGTAGTGGCCGAGCAAAGCGCCAATGAAGTGGGGGGTCGAACCTGCTGCGGGTGAACCGAAATTGGCCAGCACCGGATTGGCCTTGCACCAGGCCAGAAAATCCGGCACATTTTTGACGCTGGCAGGCACCATCGGGCCGACTGCAAAGCCAAAGTCGAACACCGCGCCAAGCGAAACAGGCGCCAAGTCGCCCACCGGGTCGTAGGGCAGCTTTTTGTAAATGTGCGGGTAGATGCCCAACATGGACATGGGCGTTTGCAGCACGGTAGCGCCATCAGCCGGCGCGTTGCGCACAAACTGCACCGCAATCTGGCCGCCTGCGCCGGATTTGTTTTCCACAAAAGCGGCCTTGGCATAAGACGACGGCGCGATTTTTTCAGCCACCCGTCGGCATATCGCGTCAGAGGTGCCGCCCGGCGTGAACCCGGTGACGATTTTCAGGCTCTCGATCTGAGCCTGTGCCCAAGCCTGTTGACCCCATCCACTGAGCAAACCGGCTGCACCGGCCAAGACATCACGACGCGAAATTGACATGGAAACTCCTCTTTGAATCAGGTTTTGATTTTGTGGGCCCAGCGAACGGCTGTCCAGTTCAGGTAATCCCTTGGTAGGCTGCCCTCACGCGGGGCGGTGGCCGGTCACAAAGTCGTTGTGTTCAGTGACGTCACGCCCGCGCAGCAGCCACAGCGGCCTCGTGGCAAAACTCACCGGCACCCCGGTTTGGCCGTCGACGGGCTTCAAACGGCGGTCAAAGAGCGACGTGGCCGGCATGTACCGCAGTGCCACCCCGGTGCGCCGCTGGCCTGACACATTGGCCTTGGCGCCGTGGATCATGTAGACATCGTGCATCGACATCTGGCCGGGCTGCAGCTCGAGGTCGACCGCGTCGTCTTCATTGAAGGCGTCGTCCTGCATGCGCTGGTTCAAGGTCAGGTCATTGCGGTCTTCGTGCAAATGCGGATGCAAGTGCTTGCCAGCGTGCGAGCCCGGTATCACACGCAAGCACCCGTTGGCGCGGGTGCTCGGCTCCAGGGCCACCCAGACGGTACAGGTGGCCAAGGGCCGGATCGGCCAGTAGTGCCCATCTTGATGCCAAGGTGTTTCAAAGCCTTCCTGCGCGGGCTTGCAAAACACATGACAGCCCCACAGCACGATGTCGGGGCCGATCAACTGCTCCACCAAATCCACGATAGGCTTGTGCATGGCCAGGTC
>CANGKR010000151.1 GCA_947454355.1 Comamonadaceae bacterium | reverse complement strand
GTCGATCAAGCCGCCGCGCACTGCGTATTCGCCCGGGCTCACCACTTGGCTGACGTGCGAGTAACCTGCCAAGGTGAGTTGCGCTTTGAGTTTGGCTTCGTCGAGTTTTTGTTTGACCTTGAATTCAAAAGTGTAACCAGCTAAAAACGCGGGCGGCGCCAACCGGTAGAGCGCGGTGGTGGCGGGTACCAGCACCACGTCGGCTCCCTGAGCTTTGTCTCGTTGGCTGATGCGCCAAAGGGTGGCCAGGCGTTCGCTGATCAGGTCTTGGTGCGGCGAGAACGTGTCGTAAGGCAGCGTCTCCCAATCGGGGAAGATGGCCAGGCGCAAATCGGGCGCAAAAAACGGCACCTCGTCCACCAGGCGCTGCGCATCGGTGGCGTCGGCGGTGACGATGACCGTCAACTGGCCTTGCGATTTGTCGCGTAAGGCCAGTTGAGCCAAAAGCACAGCATCGGCCGAGCCCACAGGGCGGGGCAGGGTGAAGCGTTTACCAAGGGTGAGAATGGGCAGATTCATGGCGCAAGCAAAGCAAAAACACCCCCCGCCTGATAAGGTGGGGGGTGATGAGTGGGTCAAGCTGTATTTTACGGGGATGGCCGCCAAGCCCTCTAGAATCAAGCAATGACCTCTTTTCATGCATTGATCCCCTGCGCTGGCACAGGCAGCCGAGCCGGTACAGCGCAGCCCAAGCAGTACCAAGAGCTGGCAGGGCAGCGCATGGTCATGCACACGGTGCTGGCCTTGGCGCAGGTGCCGCAGCTAGGCAGTGGCTGGTTGGTGCTGTCGCCGCAAGATGATCATGTGTGGCCCTCACAAAGCTGGCCTGCACATTTCAAGCGGGTGGCGTGCGGTGGCGTCAGTCGTGCAGAGAGCGTATTTCAAGGACTGAAGGTCATGCTGGCCGCAGGCCTGGATGGGCAGGATTGGGTGCTGGTGCACGACGCTGCGCGTTGCTTGGTCGCGCCGCAAGAAGTGATTCACCTGATCGATAGTTGCCAGCACGATGCGGTAGGCGGCCTGTTGGCCCTGCCCTTGCCCGACACGCTCAAGACGGAGGAGGGCGGCCGCGTGCTGGATACGGTCCCGCGCGAACACAAATGGCTCGCGCAAACCCCACAGATGTTCCGTTTGCAAGTGCTGCACGACGCGCTCGCTGAGGTGGCCGGCAGTGGATTTGCGGGCATCACCGACGAGGCCAGCGCCATCGAACGGCTGGGGTTGAAGCCCCTTTTGATCGAGGGCTCGGCGCAGAATTTCAAAGTCACTTACCCGGCCGATTTCGCGTTGGCCGAAGCGATCCTCAGGAGCCGAACATGAACCCTTTGAACTTTCGCATCGGTGAAGGCTGGGATGTGCACGCCCTGGTGCCTGGCCGCAAATTGATTTTGGGTGGTGTTGAGATCGCCCACACCACTGGCCTTCTGGGCCATTCAGATGCCGATGTGTTGCTGCACGCTATCACCGATGCGCTGTTGGGTGCTGCGGGGCTGGGCGACATTGGGCGTCATTTTCCAGATACGGATGTCCAGTTCAAAGGGGCTGATTCGGCAGTGTTGTTGACCGAGGCCATGCGCCGCGTGCGCGAGGCAGGTTGGGCCTTGGTGAATGTGGACAGCACCATCGTGGCGCAGGCACCCAAACTCGCCCCCCACATGGCGGCGATCCATGCGTCTTTGGCGCAAGCCTTGGGTGTGGCATCAGACCAAGTCAACGTCAAAGCCAAGACCGCAGAAAAACTCGGTCCCGTGGGCATGGGCCAAAGCATGGAGGCCCGCGCGGTCGTGTTGCTTACCCGCGCTTGAGCCTTCAGGTTGCAGCGGGTGCAGCGCAGGCCTCGGCTGTCGGTTTCTGGTCTTGAGGAACGTGGGCTTGTTTGAATTTCATCAAGGCCATCAAGCCGCCATTGGCGTTGTTGAACACAGAAAATGTACCCCCCATGCGCTGCATAGAGCGTTCCACAATCGCCAAGCCCAGCCCTGAGCCTGTGGCCGAGGTGCGTGCGGCATCTCCACGGTAAAAAGGTTGCGTCAGATTTTTCAGTGTGTCTTCAGACACACCGGGGCCGTGATCGCGCACCCTGAACAAGACCCAGCCTTCGTGCACGCGGGCCACCAGGTCCACCCGGGTAATGCCATCGCTGGTGGACTGGCCATAGCGACGGGTGTTTTCTAAAAGGTTGGACAGCACGCGGCTGAGTTCCACATGCTCAGCCAAAACGAATAAGTTGGGATCGACGTCGATGTGTACTTCGAAGTTTGAGCGCTTCAAAAATGGCGCTACGCAACCGCGAATGACCTGCATCAACAGGACCGGCTCCATGGCCAAGTTGCCTGGCCGCGCGTAGTCCAAAAACTTGTCAATGATGGCGTCTAACTGCTCGATGTCTGCGGCCATGAAGGCGCGGGCTTCTTCGTCGGTCACGCTCAGTTCGGTCTCTAGGCGCAAGCGTGCCAGCGGAGTTCGCAAATCGTGCGAAATGCCGGCCAACATCAGGGCGCGTTCTTGTTCGATTTTGGCCAAGCGTTCAGCCATGCGGTTAAAGCCAATGTTGACCTCGCGGATCTCGCTTGTGCTGACATGCTCGTCCAGCGGCGAGGCATTGAAGTTGCCGTCACGCACTCGGCTGGCTGCCACTGACAATTGGCGCAAGGGCCGGTCGATCAAACGTGCCATCAAGGCCGCGCCCACCAGTGACAAGCCGGTGGCTGCCATCAACCACACCAGCCAGGTGCTGCCGCTGACGGTATTGAGCCGCTCGGGGTCCATCAGCAGCCAGTAACTGTCCTTTTCGATTTGAAAGCCCACCCACAAGCCCGTGTTGCCATTGACGGCGCTGGCGATGATGGTGTTTTTCCCCAAACGTTTGATCAGTTCCTGGCCAATCTGTATTTCCAGCGCCGACTCGCCATAGGGCATGAACTGGTCTTGTGGTTCGCGGGTGCTGATGCTGACGTCTTCTTCGTCGGCCAACATTTTGAGCAAGGACACTCGTGCGATTTCGTCGGTGTGCATGAGCGCGGTGCGCGTCAAGTTCACGACTGAGGCGATCTGGTGTGCGTTGCGCAGCATGCGCGGCTCGTATTCTTGCGTGCGCAGCAATTGAAGCCACGCCAAGGCGCTGCAAAAAATTAGCAGCGCTAACAAGGCAAAGGTACGCCAGAACAGGCTCAGGCCCGGCCGGTGTTCAAGTTCTTCAGCCATTGCCGTCGGGTATGAAGACATAGCCCACACCCCAAACGGTTTGAATGATCTTGGGTGAGGCGGGATCGACCTCAATGAGTTTACGCAGGCGCGAGACCTGCACATCCAGACTGCGGTCAAAAGGTTCGAACTCGCGTCCACGCGCCAATTGTGCGAGTTTGTCGCGTGTCATGGGCTGGCGCGGGTGACGGACCAAGGCCTTGAGCATGGCGAATTCACCCGTAGTTAAGGGTATTTCTTGGTCACCCTGGTGCAAAGAGCGAGAGCCCATGTCGAAGCTGAAATCACCGAATTGAATGACCTCATGGTCTGTAGAAGGCGCGCCAGGGACTTCCATGGTTGGGCGGCGTCTCAGCACCGCGTTGATGCGGGCCAGTAATTCTCGTGGGTTGAAGGGCTTGGACAGGTAATCGTCGGCACCCACTTCCAGACCGATGATACGGTCGACATCTTCACCTTTTGCGGTCAGCATGATGATCGGCGTGCGGTCGTGAGCTTCGCGAAGGCGGCGACAAATGCTCAGGCCATCTTCACCTGGCAGCATCAGGTCGAGGACAAGCAAGTCCACGGTTTCTCGTTGCAGGATGCGGTTCAGGGCGCGACTGTCCTCGGCCAACAACACATCAAAGCCTTCCTGATTGAGGTAGCGGCGCAGCAGATCTCGAATGCGGGCGTCGTCGTCGACGACCACAATTTTGTCCAGTCGTTTGTCAGGAATATTCATCTCAGAACTCAAGCGATTTGTTATTGAGCGGTCCAGCCACCGTCCATGTTCCAGGCCACACCACGCACATTGTTGGCGGCAGGCGAACAGAAAAACACTGCAAGTGCGCCCAGTTCTTCTGGCGTAGTGAACTGCATGGAAGGTTCTTTTTCTTGCAGCAATTGTTTTTTGGCGTCTTCGTTGGACAAGCCCAAGGCCAGTGCCTTGGCGTCCACTTGTTTTTGTACCAGGGGGGTGAGCACCCAGCCGGGACAGATGGCGTTACAGGTCACGCCGGAGGTGGCGTTTTCAAGGGCGGTGACTTTGGTCAAGCCAACCACGCCGTGCTTGGAGGCGACATAGGCCGATTTTTCCGCTGAGCCCACCAGACCATGGGTGGAGGCCACATTGATGATGCGGCCCCAATTGGCTGCCTGCATGGCCGGCAATGCCATGCGCGTTGCATGAAACGCGCTGCTCAGGTTGATGGCGATGATCGCGTCCCACTTGTCGACCGGAAAATCCTGGATCGGTGCCACATGCTGAATGCCGGCATTGTTGACCAAGATGTCCACACGCCCGAAGGTGTCTGCGGCAAATTTCATCATGGCCTCGATCTCGCTTGCGTGGCTCATGTCAGCACCGTGGTAGGCCACCTTCACACCTAAGGAGCGGATGGCTGCTTGTGCACCGTCGGTATCGCCAAAACCATTCAGCACGATGTTGGCGCCTTGTTGGGCCAAGGCGGTGGCAATGCCTAAACCGATGCCGCTGGTGGAGCCGGTGACGAGGGCGGTTTTACCTTTGAGCATGGAAACTTCTCCGTGGGTTGCGTTGAATGAGCGTGCAAAAAATCATTATCGCGCGCTTGAGGGCTGTTTTTAGAGGCACACTTGGGTTTTGCCTTGTCTTGTTACTTTATGAAACAGCCCGTTTTGGCCCATGTGAATTGCCCCGATACTGAGCGCGGACACCGCATGGCCTATGTGCAATGGGGCGACGCTTTGGCCCCGCATGTGGTGGTGTGTGTGCACGGTTTGACCCGTCAAGGCCGCGATTTTGATACCCTGGCCCAAGCCTTGGTGGCCGCTGCCCAGCAGCCTCTACGTGTCATCTGTCCGGACGTGGTGGGACGGGGTCTGAGCGACTGGCTGTCCGATCCCTTGGCTTATCAAATCCCGCAATACGCGTCCGACATGGCGGCTTTGCTGTCGCATTTGCATGCCCAAGCTCCAGTACACACGCTGGACTGGGTGGGTACCAGCATGGGCGGATTGATCGGCATGGTGGTAGCCGGATCACCCGAAGTGCCCAAGCCCTGCACACTGCGCCGATTGGTCTTGAACGACGTGGGTCCTGTGGTGTCCTGGATTGCCATTGAGCGCATGAAAACCTATGTCGGCCAGACCGGCAGTTTTGCCAACCTGCAAGAAGCCGCAGATGCCATGTGGGCCGTGTCGCAAAGTTTTGGCCCGCACACCCCCGAAGTTTGGCGGGCCTTGTCGGCGCCCATGGTCAAAACCCTGCCCGATGGCCGTTTGACCTTGCACTACGACCCTGCACTGGGCGAATCTTTGCGGGCAGTAACGCCTGAGTCCACAGTGGTGGCGGAACAAGTCTTGTGGCACTTATACGACCAGATCACCGCGCCCACTTTGTTGCTGCGCGGCGCTCAGTCTGATTTGCTGACGCTAGAAACTGCGCAGGCCATGCAAGCACGCGGCCCCAAAGCCCGTTTGGTGGAGTTTGTTGGCGTAGGCCATGCCCCGACCTTGACAAGCCCTGACCAAGTGCAGGCGGTGGCTGACTTTTTGCTTGTGGATTAAGCTCCTTTTGAATCGCCATGAAAGTCAATGAATCCAGCTCCACAAGCCCGGCCACCGCCGTGATGCGGGGTGACGTGGTGCCGACGGTCATCACCGTGACCGCGCAAGAGCTGCCTTCCCAGTCTGGTGATTTGGCCAGGGCGAGGGCCTTTGCTGATCCCCTACTGGCGAATGAGCAACTGGGCACAGGGGAAAATGTGCTCGCTCATGCAGATGCGGTAGCCGCGATTTTGAAGTCCATCGGCGGCTCTGAGTCGATGCAGGCGGCCAGTTATCTGGTCTATACCTGCGAGCATTTGAACAAACCTTATGAGGTGATCGCCAAAGCTTTTGGCGAGAACTTTGCCCATTTGGCGGTGGAAACCACTAAATTGGTGCACGTACAACGACGCTCTCGTGCGGGCGGTCAGGCCGCGACATCGAGTGCCGACGCCAAATTGCAAACTGAAAACGTGCGCAAAATGCTGCTGGCTTTCAGCCGTGATTTGCGGGTAGTCATGTTGCGCTTGGCGTCGCGCTTGCAAACCCTGCGCCACTATGCGGCCAGCAAGCAAGTCGTTCCTGCCAGTTTGGCCAGCGAGTCGCTGAATGTATTTGCCCCCTTGGCCAACCGCCTGGGCATTTGGCAAATCAAATGGGAAATGGAAGACCTGGCTTTCCGATTTTTGGAGCCACAAACCTACAAACACATTGCTTCTTTGCTTGATGAAAAGCGCACCGAGCG
>CANGKR010000150.1 GCA_947454355.1 Comamonadaceae bacterium | reverse complement strand
GCGAATTTTGCAGTCCGGCAAGCCCACTACCTGTGTGAACAAGCCCGCGAACGCCATGCCCAAAGCGATCCAGCAGGTGCTCAAGCCTTGTTGCTACAAGCCCTTCAGGTAGCGCCCCAATCAGGTCGCGCGCGCATATTGCTCGGTCAATTGCAACTGTCGCAAGGGCAGGCCGTAAAAGCCTTGCAGACCCTTCAGCCCTTGTTCGACACCCAGGCCTTGACTGCGCCATTGGCAGCAGCCAGTATGGCCAAAGCGGCCCCAGTTGCCGGGCAAACTCAGCAGGTGCTGGCCACCTTGCGTGCCCATTACGACCAAGCGCCTGGCCTGGATGTGCTGGAGGCCATCGTGGCCTTGGAGGCCTTGTCGCCAGACACTGCAGCCTTGGCACGCAGTCGCTACATCGACCACCTGAAGCACCAGCCCTCGCTGATCGCCGCTTCGCGCTGGCTGGCAGGGGAAACCTTCACACAGGAAGCCAGTCACCCGCCCATCCAGGCTGCGTTGGACCTGGCTGCAAAGCCCTTGGCACGTTACCGATGCGCGGCCTGTGGCTTTGAAGCCAAAGAACATTTCTGGCATTGCCCGGGCTGCCAAGCCTGGGACAGTTACCCGCCGCGCCGAGTGGAAGAACTGTGAACTAGGCAAAACCTTTGCCGTTTGCTACAAATCGCTCTGGACGCTTGAACCCACATCACCGGGGTGTGGGGGTGTTCAAAAGGGAGCGAATATGTTGAAGAAAATCTGTTGTGCATTGGCCCTCGTCTGGGCCGCAGCGAGCAGCGCCGCGGTGGACATCAATAAAGCCACAGTCGCAGAACTGGATGGCATCAAGGGTATCGGCCCCAGCATGTCGGGCAAGATTGTGGATGAGCGGAAAAAAAACCCATTCAAGGATTGGCCAGATTTGATCTCGCGTGTCAGTGGCATCGGTGAAAAAAAAGCCGCCAAGTTTTCAGCTGACGGCCTGACGGTCAATGGGGCGGGCTTTGGCGCTGCAGCCCCAGCCGCAAAGCCAACATCCACTGTGAAAAAATAAAACTCAGGCGGGTCCCCAGCCCCCCCCACCGGGGGTGTGTATTTCAAACACATCTCCGGTGTCCATTTCGACCTGACCGATGTGGGCCAAAGTCTCGATGCAGCCATCGGCGCGCACCACCCGATTGATACCCACTGCACCCGCCTGCCCACCGTCCATGCCAAAGGCAGGATACAGCCGCCCATTGGACAAAATGCTGGCGGTCATGGGCTCGAGGAAGCGAATCCGGCGCACGCCCCCGTCGCCCCCTGGCCACCGGCCCGCGCCACCCGAGCCGTGACGCAAGCTGTAGCCCTCCAGCCGCACTGGAAAGCGGAACTCCAAGACCTCGGGGTCGGTTAAACGCGAATTGGTCATGTGGGTTTGCACCACAGACGTACCTGCAAAACCGCCCGCCGCTTGGCCTTGCGCATCCCAGAGCCCACCAGCACCTGAGCCGCCAGAGATGGTTTCGTAGTATTGATAACGCGCATTGCCAAAGGTGAAGTTATTCATCGTCGGCTGGCTGCCGGCCATGACTCCCAAGGCACCCAACAAGGCGTTGGTGATGCACGAAGAAGTCTCTACATTGCCCGCCACCACCGAGGCCGGAGCCCGCGGATTGAGCATGCAGCCTTCAGGAATGATCACCTGCAAAGGCTTGAGGCAGCCCGCATTCAAGGGGATGTCGTCATCCACCAAACTGCGGAACACATACAGGACCGCGGCCATGCAGACCGCTTTGGGCGCATTGAAGTTGTTCGTCTGCTGAGCGCTGGTGCCGGTGAAGTCGATCACCGCTGAGCGAGACTGCGCATCGACCCGCACCGTCACATGGATCTGCGCCCCGTTGTCGAGCGGCAAGGTGAACTGCCCGTCCTTCAAACGGGTGATCACGCGGCGCACGGATTCTTCGGCGTTGTCTTGCACATGCCGCATGTAGGCCTGCACCACACCCAGACTGAATTCGTCCACCAGTTTGTGAAGCTCTTGCACGCCCTTTTCATTGGCTGCGATTTGCGCCCGCAGGTCGGCCAGGTTTTGCTGCGGATTGCGCGAAGGGTAGGCGCCGCTTTGCAGCAAGTCCAGGATTTCTGCTTCGCGCAGAACGCCTTGCGTGACCAAGGGAAAGTTCTGTATCTGCACGCCCTCTTCTTCGATGAGGGTAGAAAACGGCGGCATCGAGCCCGGGGTGGTGCCGCCGATGTCGGCATGGTGCCCACGTGAACCCACATAAAAAACAGGGGACTTATGCCCAGGCAAAAAAACAGGGGTGATGACGGTCACATCTGGCAGGTGTGTGCCGCCATGGTAAGGGTCGTTCAGTGCGAACACATCGCCAGACTGCATGCGGCCTGCGTTCTCGCGGATCACGGTTTGAATGCTCTCACCCATCGAACCCAGATGCACCGGCATGTGCGGTGCATTGGCAATCAAATGCCCTTGATCATTGAACAAAGCGCACGAAAAATCCAGCCGCTCTTTGATGTTCACCGAGTAAGCGGTGTTTTGCAATTGCAAGCCCATTTGTTCGGCGATGTTCATGAACAAGTTGTTGAACACCTCCAGCAAGACGGGGTCCACTGTGGTCCCTGCCGCGTGCTGTACAGCCCGGGCCTGCACGCGGGTCAACAGCAAATGGTTGAGGGAAGTGACATTCGCTTGCCAGCCCGGCTCGATGACGGTGGTGGCGTTTTGCTCGGCCAAGACCGCAGGGCCGGGGATCACATCACCCGGCTGCAGGTCCTCACGGCGCACCAAAGCGGCGTCATGCCAAGCCGAGGAACCCGTCACACCGGCAGTGAACATGCGCACGGCCTGGGAAGGTACTGGCCGTGGGGGCGTCAAGTGGTACTCTGTCTCTTGGGGGGTGTCGCCCGCCAGCACCGCTTCGACCGAGACGGCTTCGATCACCAAGGCTTTGCCCGGCATCAAAAAAGCAAAGCGTTGACGGTAGGCCGCCTCAAAGGCACCCGTTAGTGCTTGCGCAGCGCCCCAGGGCACGATCAGGGCAGCATCACTGCCTTCGTAGCGCACATGGGCGCGAGCATGTGTCGCCAACTCTGCGCCTGTGCCTTGCTGGCGCAATTGCAGTTGCGCCGCTTGGGTCAATTGCAGCACCAGCGCCTCCACCTCGGGCATGACCTCGGGCGTGAGGCGCCGTTCCACCGCCTGTTCGCGGATCAGGCTCTGGTCGGCCAAGCCCATGCCATAGGCCGACAACACACCCGCCAAGGGGTGAACAAACACTTGGCGCATGCCCAATGCGTCGGCCACCAAACAAGCGTGTTGGCCACCCGCGCCGCCAAAGCACTGCAAGGTGTAGCGGGTCACGTCATAGCCACGGGCCACCGATATTTTTTTGATTGCATTGGCCATCTGCTGCACCGCAATGCGGATGAAACCATCGGCCACCTCCTCTGCAGGGCGCCCCAAGTTGGCGGCCAGTTCGGCGAATTGGCTTTGCACCGCCTGCACATCGAGCGCCTGGTTCCCTTCAGGGCCAAAAACGTGGGGGAAGAATGCCGGCTGGATTTTGCCAACCATCACGTTGGCATCGGTTACCGCCAAAGGTCCGCCACGTCGGTAACTGGCGGGGCCTGGGTGGGCACCGGCACTTTGCGGTCCGACCCGCAAGCGCGCGCCATCAAACTGCAGCAAAGAGCCGCCGCCTGCAGCCACGGTGTGGATACTCATCATGGGCGCGCGCATGCGCACACCCGCCACTTGGGTTTCGAATTCGCGCTCGAACATACCCGCATAGTGCGACACATCGGTGGAGGTGCCGCCCATGTCAAAGCCAATGACTTTGTCATGGCCAGCCAATTGGGCGGTGCGGGCCATGCCCACAATGCCGCCTGCAGGGCCACTCAATATCGCGTCCTTGCCTGCAAAGGCTTGGGCATCGGTCAAGCCGCCAGAAGACTGCATGAACATCAAGCGCACGCCCGGCATGTCGGCCGCGACCTGGTCGACGTAGCGCTGCAAGATAGGCGAGAGGTAGGCGTCTACCACCGTGGTGTCACCCCGGCTGACGAATTTCATCATCGGGCTGCTACCGTGAGAGGTGCTGACCTGGGTGAAGCCCACCGCGCGAGCCAGGCGAGCCGCTGCGGCTTCGTGGGCTCCATATCGGTAAGCATGCATGAACACAATCGCCACACTACGCAACCCGGCGTCAAACTGCGCTTGCAGTTGGGCATGCAAATGGTCTTCATTCAAGGCCTGCACCACTTCGCCGTGTGCGCCCATGCGCTCGTGGGCTTGCACCACGGCGGCATACAGCATCTCGGGCAGCACGATGTGCCTGTCAAACAAGCGGGGGCGGTTTTGGTAGGCGATGCGCAAGGCATCCTGAAAGCCCGCCGTGGTCACCAGCAGGGTGGGCTCACCCTTGCGCTCGAGTAAGGCATTGGTGGCCACCGTGGTGCCCATTTTGACGCAGTACACCTGTGATGCAGGAACGGGGGCACCCGGTGCCAAGCCCAGCAAATGCCGGATGCCAGCCACTGCGGCATCGCGGTACTGCTCTGGGTTTTCAGACAAGAGTTTGTGCGTGACCAAACTGCCGTCCGGTCGCTTGCCCACCACATCGGTGAAGGTGCCGCCGCGGTCAATCCAGAACTGCCAGCGATTCAAAGAAGTGGTCATGGCTGAGACTTTCAGGTTCACAAGGAGGCAGCAGCGCGCGCGGCCTGGTCGTACATTCCGGAGAGCACGCGCAGCAAACGGGCCAGATCGCCGATGTCCTTGTTCAGGGCGTTGTCAGCTTGCAAAGCATCGATCAGGCAGGTCTCGCGAATATCGCGGTAACGTTGAACACAGGCACGGCCGGACTCGGTGGCGGCGTAGGTCACATCCTTGCCGCTTTTGTGCGATGCCACCACACCCAGGCCTTGCAGCTTTTTGAGGGCGTAGTTGATCAGGTGGGTGTCTTCCACATTCATGATGAAACAAATATCGGCCAGCCTTTTGTCGCGCGCACGATGCGATACATGGTGTAAAACCAGTACATCCAGGGGTGTGAGGTCCTTCAAACCTGCAGCCGCCATGCAATGCACGATCCAGCGGTGAAAGGCATTACCGGCCACGATCAAACCGAACTCGAACTCGCTCATTTCTGCGCTCTCGGGCGAGACCAAATGGGCAGATGACACGATAGGCTGGGGCAATTTGGCACCTGAAGGTGCTGAAAGCGGTGCAGCGGTTTTGCGGGGCATGTGCAGACCTGAGGGGCAAGGTTGAACAACAAGTGTAGACAATTCAGTCTAACGCGAATGCCAACAAATTATCAACAAAATGTCGACATCAAGGGAAATCACTAATCCCATCCAGGCGTGTTTTGCGCCTACAGTCAGGGCTTGCAGATCCTCGCATTGTTTTGAACGGAGTCACCATGAAACGTCGCAGCTTGAACACTTGGGCCTTGGCCACTGGATTAGTCATGACCGCTTGGGGCGCCCAAGCCCAGACCAAGTGGGACCTGCCCGCCGCTTACCCGGCCAGCAATTTCCACACCGAGAACCTGACCCAGTTCGCCAACGACATCGACAAAGCCACGGGCGGCAAACTCAAAATCACAGTGCATGCCAATGCATCTTTGTTCAAAGCCCCGGAAATCAAACGAGCGGTTCAAAGCGGCCAAGCGCAGATCGGTGAAATTTTGTTGGCCAACTTTGCGAACGAAAGCCCCATTTATGCGCTCGACGGTGTGCCCTTTTTGGCCACAGGCTATGGCGATGCCCGCAAACTCTACGATGCCTCGCACAGCGCCATGGACAAACTGCTGGCCGCGCAAGGTATGAAGTTGCTGTACTCGGTGGCCTGGCCACCTCAAGGCATTTTCAGCAAACGCGAAGTGGCCTCGGTCGCTGATTTGCGTGGCATCAAATGGCGCGCTTACAGCCCTGCCACCGCCAAGATCGCCGAACTGATTGGCGCCCAACCCGTACAAATTCAGCAAGCCGAGCTGAGCCAGGCCATGGCCACGGGCGTGATCGAGAGCTACATGTCTTCGGTCTCCACCGGCTATGACACTAAGACCTACGAGCACATTAAGAACTACTACGACACCCAAGCTTGGTTGCCCAAAAATGCCGTACTGGTGAACCTCAAGGCCTTCAATGCGCTGGACACCGCCACCCAAACCGCAGTGACCAAAGCGGCCAGCGATGCGCAAGAGCGGGGTTGGAAAGTCAGTCAAGAAAAAACCGAAGAATACAAACGCCTGCTGACCAGCAAGGGCATGACCATCCACAAGCCTTCGGCCAAATTGATGGCTGACATGCAACAAGTAGGCGCTTTGATGTTGGCGGACTGGCAAAAGGCCGCAGGTGCCGAAGGCGCTGCCCTGATCGCCGACTACAACAAACTGCGCGCCAAGAAGTAAGCCCCATGCTGGATCGCCTGCAAGCACTGCTGCGCAAAGCCATCGACGCGGCTGGTGCGTT
>CANGKR010000149.1 GCA_947454355.1 Comamonadaceae bacterium | reverse complement strand
GTCGTGTCGGTTCCTCGGTGTGAGCTCAGGCTGCCCCGCGTTTTTGACGAAAGAAAGCCCATGTCTCAGTCCATTGATCTGACCACCACGGCCCACTCCGCAAGCAAGTCGACCATCCGCGACGCTTGGCGGGCCCAGTTGGAGCGCTGGTACTCCCACCCGGGCTTGTACCGCTGGTCTTTGAGCAATCCGCTGACCCGTTGGCTCACCCGCAGGCGCACCCGCAAACTGTTCGGTTTGATGGCGGGCTTTGTGCACAGCCAAGTGTTGCTGGCTTGTGTCCGTTTGGATCTGTTTCGGGTCTTGCACCATGCGCCTGCTTCAATGACTGAATTGGCGCAGCGCACCCAGTTGGCGCCCAGCGTGCTGCAGCGTTTATTGTCCTCGGCGGTGGCGCTTGGATTGCTGGAACACCGAAGCCAAGGCCGCTTTGGCTTGGGTCCCCTGGGCGTACCGATGGCGCAGCACCCCGGTATTGCGCAGATGGTCGAGCACAACCATCTGCTCTACCAAGATATGCAGGACCCCTTGCAATTTTTGGCCGATGCCTGGCAGGGTGGCATGGCCGAATACTGGCCTTATGCCCATGCCCCCACGCCGCCAGCCCCGAGTGCCAGCGAACAGGACAAGTTCACCCGTTATTCCGAGTTGATGGCGGCCTCTCAAGGCTTTGTGGTCCAGGAAATCCTGTCGTCCTATGCCTTTGACGAGCACCGCTGCGTGCTGGATGTGGGGGCAGGGCGAGGTCGGTTTGTAAGCGAAATGGCCGCCCACGCACCACACCTGCAGTTCAAACTGTTTGACTTGCCTCCGGTGCTGTTATTGGCCCGTGAGAACTTGCAGGCACTGGGCCTGAGTGAGCGCGCTCAGATGCATCCTGGCAGTTTTTTGGACGATCCTTTACCCGAGGGGGCTGACCTCATCACCTTGGTTCGCGTGGCCCATGACCACCCTGATGCCGTGGTCCGTCAGATCCTGAAAAAAGCGTATGACGCCTTGCCAGCGGGGGGCACGATGTTGCTGGCCGAACCGATGGCCCAAGCCGAGCCTCTGAGTGGCCGAGAAGACGCTGCTGTGGACGCGTATTTCCATTTTTACCTGCTGGCAATGGGCGATGGACGCTTGCGCACACCGCAAGAGTTGATGCTGATGCTGCAAGAGGCCGGTTTCACCATGGTGGAGCAGGTGCCTAACGCCATGCCCATTCATGCCCAAATTGTGGTGGGTCGCAAGTCTAGGTGTTTACCCTAGTAAATGGATTAAAGTGTAAATAAACTTTGACATAAATCAGTGTAAGGTTAAAAATACAGTCATGAAATCCCACGCCGTTGTATTCAACAGCCCCAAGCAACTGAGTTTGCAGTCTTTGGACTTGCCTGACTTGCAGGATGGACAGCTGGAAGTCGCTGTGGAATTCAGCGGCATCAGCACAGGGACCGAGCGCATGCTCTGGGATGGCAGCATGCCCCCCTTTCCTGGTATGGGTTACCCCTTGGTGCCAGGCTACGAAACGGTGGGTCGTGTGGTGCGCTCTGCCACCGACTCGGCCGTGCAAGTCGGCCAACGTGTGTTTGTGCCCGGTGCCAATTGCTTCACGGGGGTCAAAAGCCTGTTTGGGGGTGCCGCCTCTCGCCTGGTCGTGCCTGCGCAAAAAGTCATGCCGGTGGCCGATCACTTGGGTTCCCAGGCCGTGCTTTTGGCACTGGCCGCCACGGCCTATCACGCGGTGTCGGGCGGTGGGCAGGGCGAGCCCTTTGCAGCCCCCGAGTTGATCATTGGCCACGGCGTCATGGGCCGTTTGCTGGCGCGGCTGACTGTGGCTGCGGGCCTGCCAGCGCCTACTGTGTGGGAAACCCATGCATCGCGCATGGATGGCGCACAAGGCTACACCGTGATGTTGCCCCAAGACGATCCCCGACGTGACTACAGCGCGATTTACGACGTCAGCGGCGACGGCACTTTGCTCGACAGCCTCATCCAGCGCCTGCGCCCGGGTGGCGAGTTGGTGTTGGCCGGCTTTTACAAGCAAGACCTCAAGTTTGCCTACGCCCCGGCTTTCATGCGTGAAGCACGCATGCGCATCGCCGCCGAGTGGAAGCGTTCTGACTTGTTGGCCGTCACCGAACTGGTGCACACAGGCCGCTTGTCATTGGACGGATTGATCACCCATACCCAGCCATCGACCCACGCTGGTTCTGCCTACGAGACCGCCTTCGGAGATGCGAGCTGTCTCAAGATGATCCTTGATTGGAGTGCCACAGCATGAATAGCGATACCACCACACAGCCCATCAAGTTCGTGGAAGTTCTGCGCCGCGAGGCCGATGTCGAACCTGATGCCGTCAGCACATCCGAAGTGACCAAAGAAACGCAAATCATTGCCATCTATGGCAAGGGCGGCATTGGCAAAAGCTTCACGCTGGCCAACCTGTCTTACATGATGGCGCAACAGGGCAAGAAAGTCCTGTTGATTGGTTGTGACCCCAAGAGTGACACCACCAGCTTGTTGTTTGGCGGCAAGGCTTGCCCGACCATCATTGAAACCTCCTCCAAACTGAAGTTATCGGGCCAGGCCGTGAGCATTGGTGATGTGTGCTTCAAGCGCGATGGTGTGTTTGCCATGGAGTTGGGTGGTCCCGAAGTCGGCCGCGGTTGCGGCGGGCGCGGCATCATTCACGGGTTTGAAACCCTGGAAAAACTGGGCTTCCACGACTGGGGCTTTGACTACGTCTTGCTCGACTTTTTGGGTGATGTGGTGTGCGGTGGATTCGGACTGCCGATTGCCCGCGACATGTGCCAGAAAGTGATCGTCGTGGCCAGCAATGACTTGCAGTCGCTGTATGTGGCCAACAACGTGTGCTCCGCGGTGGAGTATTTCCGTAAGCTCGGAGGCAACGTCGGGGTTGCGGGCATGGTCATCAACAAAGACGATGGCACGGGCGAGGCCCAGGCCTTTGCCGAGAACGCCGGTATCCCGGTGTTGGCCGCGATCCCTGCCAACGAAGACATTCGCCGCAAGAGCGCCAGCTACGAAATCATTGGCCGTCCCGACGGCGAGTGGGGTCCGTTGTTTGCCGAATTGGCCAAGAACGTGGCCGAGGCACCGCCCCAGCGACCCAAGCCCCAAACCCAAGACCAGTTGCTCGGTTTGTTCAGTGCCGATGTGGTGGGGCGCAATGTGGTGCTAGAGCCGGCCACCGTGTTCGACATGGTGGGCAAGCACGAGAACATCAAGCCCTCGCTCGAAGTCATCTACGACGCCGCCTGAAGACTCCACAGGAACAGGCCATGACACGCACCATCCCGATTCACTCGAGTCCAGCCACCGCCCCGGCCAGTGCGCTGCAAGGCGATGGCTTGGGTTGCCATGCCGGCACCGAAGCCATGGTGGCTGCGGCCCAGGAGGCCGGTAAATCCGAAGTCCTAGAGCAATACGCCCGTGATTACCCGCGGCAACCCGATGCCGGTCCGCACGACCAGCCGCAAAGCATGTGCCCCGCCTTCGGCTCCTTGCGGGTGGGTTTGCGCATGAAACGCACAGCGACCATCTTGTCCGGTTCGGCTTGCTGCGTGTATGGCTTGACATTCACTTCGCATTTTTACGGTGCGCGGCGCAGTGTGGGCTATGTGCCCTTCAACTCCGAATCACTGGTCACAGGCAAGCTGTTTGAAGATATCCGTGAAGCGGTGCATGCCGAGGCCGACCCTGAAAAAGTCGATACCGTTGTCATCATCAACCTGTGCGTGCCCACCGCCAGCGGTGTGCCATTGCAGTTGCTGCCCAAAGAAATCAATGGCGTGCGCATCATCGGTATCGATGTGCCCGGCTTTGGCGTGCCCACCCATGCCGAGGCTAAAGATGTCCTGGCGGGCGCCATGCTGAAGTACGCTCGCGAAGAAATCATGAGCGGTCCCGTCGCCGCACCGAAGGCCGGTCGAGGGGACAAGCCCACAGTGGCTTTGTTGGGCGAAATGTTCCCCGCCGACCCGGTCATCATCGGTCAAATGCTCGAGCCCATGGGCCTGGCGGCAGGTCCTGTGGTGCCCACACGCGAATGGCGCGAGCTTTACGCCGCTTTGGATTGCAGCGTTGCAGCGGCCATCCACCCGTTTTACACCGCCAGTGTGCGCGAGTTCAAAGCTGCGGGTCGTCCCGTCGTGGGCTCAGCCCCTGTGGGTTTGGAAGGCACACAGGACTGGTTGCAAAACATTGGACAGGCAGCCGGATTGGCGCAGTCGCAGATCGATGTGGCGCGTAACCAGGCCTTGACGCAAATGCGTGGTCTGTTGATGCAAAAGCCAATCTCTGGACGCATCACCTTGAGTGGCTACGAAGGCTCTGAGTTGTTGGTGGGTCGTTTGCTCATCGAGTGTGGCGCTGATCTGCGATACGTGGGTTCTGCCTGCCCAGCCACTGAATGGAATGCCCAAGACATTGCTTGGCTGCAAGCCAAGGGTGTGCAGGTTCAAATGCGTGCCTCGCTGGAGCAAGACCTCAACGCCATGTACGAATACCGCCCGCAATTAGCGATTGGCACGACCCCCGTGGTGCAAATAGCCAAGCAAAACAGCGTGCCTTCTTTGTACTTCACCAATCTGATTTCCGCCAGGCCTTTGATGGGTGTGGCTGGCGCAGGTTCATTGGTTCAGGTGGTGCAAGCGGCCATGGGCAACCAAAACCGCTTCAACGCCATGAAGGACTTTTTCGGCGATGTAGGCGCAGGCCATGCAGCTGGAGTCTGGGAGTCTGTGCCCAAGGATCGGCCTGAGTTCAAAGCCGAAACACGCCGCCAGATCGAAAAGCTCATGAAAAAGCGCAAAGCCGAGGAGATGGGTTCATGAGCCAAATACCTCTGCCCAAGTCGCCTTTGATTCTGGACCACGACCGTGCAGGCGGTTACTGGGGCGCGGTGTATGTGTTCACCGCCATCAAGGGTTTGCAAGTGGTGATCGACGGACCTGTCGGTTGTGAAAACCTGCCGGTCACCTCGGTGCTGCATTACACCGATGCATTGCCGCCACACGAATTGCCAATTGTCGTGACGGGTCTGGCCGAAGAACAACTGGGCCGAGAGGGCACTGAAGGCGCCATGAAACGTGCCCACGCGGTGCTTGACCCTGAACTGCCTGCGGTGGTGGTCACGGGCTCGATTGCCGAAATGATCGGCGGCGGTGTGACCCCTGAGGGCACCAACATCTCGCGCTTTTTGCCCCGCACCATCGATGAAGACCAGTGGCAATGCGCCAACCGCGCCATGTACTGGTTGTGGAGCGAATACGGTTTGCGCAAAGTACCGGCTCGCAAGCCTTTTGCCGAGCGGCCTGCGGGCGAGAAGCCGCGCGTCAATATCATCGGTCCTTGCTACGGCACCTTCAACAGCGCCAGTGATTTGGCCGAGATCCGCCGTCTGGTGCAGGGCATCGGTGCCGAGGTCAACATGGTCTTCCCGCTGGGCAGTCACCTGGCCGATGTGTCCCGTTTGGTGGAAGCCGATGTGAACATCTGCATGTACCGTGAGTTCGGGCGCATGCTCTGCGAAGCGCTCGAGAGGCCTTATTTGCAAGCACCTATCGGGCTGCACAGTACCACGCAATTTCTGCGCACCCTCGGTGAGTTGTTGAACCTCGACCCCGAGCCTTTCATTGAGCGCGAAAAGCACACCACCCTCAAACCTTTGTGGGACCTGTGGCGCTCTGTCACGCAAGACTTTTTTGCCACCGCCAGTTTTGCGGTGGTGGCGGGCGAAACTTATTCGCGGGGTTTGAAAAATTTTCTCGAAACCGAGATGGGTCTGCCTTGCCGCTTCAGTGTCTCGCGCACCGCAGGCACCAAGACCGACAACGCCAGCGTGCGCGAGTTGGTCAAAACGCAAACGCCGCTCATCATGTTCGGCAGCTACAACGAGCGTATGTACCTGAGCGAAATTTCAGGGGGCAGCCCGATGCGTGCAGCTTTCATTCCGGCGTCTTTTCCAGGTGCCATCATCCGCCGTCACACCGGCACGCCTTTCATGGGTTACAGCGGCGCCAGCTATGTGGTGCAAGAGGTATGCAATGCCTTGTTCGATGCCTTGTTCCACATCCTGCCGCTGGGCACCGAAATGGACAAGGTCGAAGCCACGCAGGCCCGCGGCATGGTAGCCCCTAACGCGAGCTGGCAAGACCAAGCACAGCAACGCCTGCGCGATGTGATTCAAAGCCAGCCGGTGCTGGTACAGATTTCCGCCGCCAAGCGCTTGCGTGACCAGGCCGAGCAACTCTCGCATGCCCAGGGCCTGCGCGAAGTGACAGAAGACCATGTGAATGCAGCCAGTCGCGAACTGGGCTTGGGGGTGGCGGCATGAATGCACACACCCATCACATGAGCACAGGTGTCGCAGTCTGCGGCGCTTTACACCGAATGTCGTGGCCTTTGGCTGCGGATGCCCATCTGCGCGGGCTGTGCGCATCCCGGGTCGCAAGGCCTCGTTAACAGGAGCAAAAACATGTCCAACAAGACATCGATTTCAGGGCTGACCGATGAGGAAGCCCAGGAGTTCCACCACTACTGGATGCAGGGCACTGTGGGCTTTACAGCGGTTGCTGTATTGGCACACATCCTGGTCTGGGCGTGGCGTC
>CANGKR010000148.1 GCA_947454355.1 Comamonadaceae bacterium | reverse complement strand
TCACGCGCCAATGCGGATTCGTCCACGCCTGCCCAGGCGACGTCGAGCAGGTCACCACAGCAATCGGCATAACCCAGATCAACCCACAACTGGTCGGCAATGTGCGGGCAAGCGGGATAGAGCACGCGCAACAGAATCGAGAAACCTTCGGCCAACGCGGCCGCGTCTTCTGCGCTGCCCGACAACTGGGCATCTTCCAGGGTGTTGAGCATTTTCATCACCGCCGAGACAACGGTGTTGTACTGCATGCGCTCGTAGTCGTAATTGGCTTGCTTGAGTACGGTGTGGATATCGAGACGCAGTGTCTTGGCGGCCTTGCCAAAGGCAACCTGCTGATTGCGATCCACCGCAATGCCGGCTTTCAGGGCGACTTCGTGCTTGACGCCAAAGTTCCACACACGGCGCAAGAAGCGGTAGCTGCCTTCCACGGCAGAGTCGTTCCACTCCAGTGTGACTTCGGGTGGCGCGGTGAACATGGTGTACAAGCGGGCAGTGTCAGCACCGTAGCGCTCGATCAGGTCCTGCGGGTCCACGCCGTTGTTCTTGGACTTGGACATGGTGCCCACACCTTCGTAATCGATGGCGGTGCCCACGCTGAGGCGACCATCGCCACTGTCGGCTTCGTTCTTGAGCTTGGCGCCCACCACTTTGCCGGTCTCGTCCAGCACATGCTCGACGTCGTGCGGCCAGAAATAGTCCTTGCCACCCTTAGCGGTGCGGCGGGAGTAAATGTGGTTGAGCACCATGCCTTGCGTGAGCAACTTGGTGAAAGGCTCATCGACCTTGACCAGGCCCAAATCGCGCATGACCTTGGTCCAGAAGCGGGCGTATAACAAGTGGAGGATGGCGTGTTCGATGCCACCGATGTACTGGTCCATGCCGCTGCCACCCGTGGCTTGGTGCTGGTCCCGCATCCAGTAATCGGTGCCGCCCGCCACCATGGCCTCGGTGTTGGTCGGGTCGCAGTAGCGCATGAAATACCAGGACGAATCCACGAAGGTGTCCATGGTGTCGGTTTCGCGGCGTGCGGGTTTACCGCACACCGGGCAGGTCACGCCCGCGTGGAAACCTTCGTGCTTAAGCAATGGATTACCCGAGCCGTCGGGGATGCAATCTTGCGGCAGCACCACGGGCAGGTCTTTCTCTGGCACAGGCACTGCGCCGTGCTCGTCGCAATGGATGATTGGGATCGGTGTGCCCCAGTAGCGCTGGCGGCTCACGCCCCAGTCGCGCAGACGCCAGGTGGTTTTCTTCTCGCCCAAGCCTTTGGCGGCCAGAAGTTCGGCGACCTTGGCCACAGCGGCCTTCTGGTTCAAGCCGTCGAGTTCGCCAGAGTTGATGACCACGCAGCTTTGCTTGTCGCCATACCACTCCTGCCATACAGCAGCATCAAAGGCGCGGTCTTTCACGGTCACCACCTGCTTGATCGGCAAATCGTATTTCAAGGCAAATGCAAAATCACGCTCATCGTGCGCCGGCACGCCCATCACGGCGCCGTCGCCATAGCTCATGAGCACGTAGTTACCCACCCACACTTCAACCTGTTCGCCCGTCAAAGGATGCGTGACGAACAGGCCAGTGGCCATACCCTTTTTCTCTTGAGTGGCCATTTCAGCCTCGGTCGTGCCGCCGCTCTTGCACTCTTCCAAGAACGCCGCCAAAGCGGGGTTGCTCCCCGCAGCGTGCAGCGCCAGTGGATGCTCGGCAGCCACCGCGCAAAACGTGACGCCCATGATGGTGTCAGCACGGGTGGTGAACACGTACATCTTGCCCTCGCCGATCAAAGCGCCATCGGCACCTTTGATGGTGTGCGGGAAGGCAAAGCGAACGCCTTCACTCTTGCCGATCCAGTTTTCCTGCATCAGGCGCACTTTGTCGGGCCAGCCGTTGAGCGTGGCTTTTTCATTGCCCAGCTGCACATGGTCCAGCAGCTCCTGCGCATAAGCAGTGATATTCAGGTAGTAACCGGGGATCTCGCGCTTTTCAACGGGGGCGCCCGTGCGCCAACCTTTGCCGTCGATCACTTGTTCATTGGCCAGCACGGTCTGGTCCACGGGGTCCCAGTTGACGACCTGGGTCTTGCGGTAGGCGATGCCTTTTTCCAGCATCTTCAAGAACAACCACTGGTTCCACTTGTAATAGGTCGGGTCGCAGGTGGCGACTTCGCGGGACCAGTCGATGGCCAGGCCCATGGCCTGCATCTGCTTTTTCATGTAAGCGATGTTTTCGTGCGTCCACTTGGCCGGAGGCACGCCATTCTTCAAGGCCGCGTTTTCAGCGGGCAGGCCAAAGGCGTCCCACCCCATGGGCATCAGGACGTTATAGCCCTTCATGCGCAGGCTGCGCGTGAGCATGTCGTTGATGGTGTAGTTGCGCACATGGCCCATGTGCAGCTTGCCGCTGGGATAGGGCAGCATGGAGCAGGCGTAAAACTTCTTTTTGCTGGCGTCTTCGGTGACGCGGTAGGCGTCGCGAGCCGTCCAGCGAGCCTGTGCGGCGGGTTCGACTTCGAGGTGGTTGTACTTGTCTTGCATGGTGCAAATTGTAGAGGCTCGCCCCTGACCGTTGGCCGGGGAAAGCAAGTTTCAGCTGCCGCTGGCGGCGCGGGGAGGGTCGGCCACAAATCCGATGCGCGACAGGCCGGCTTTTTGCGCTACGCCCATGACTTCGACCACGCGGCCGTAAGGCACCGCTTGGTCCGCGCGCAATTGAACTTCGGTGTCAGGGCGCTGAGCGGCGATGGCTTTCAATTGGTTGGCAAGCGCCGGCAGCGGCATGAGCTTGTCATTCAAAAACACTTGGCCTTGGGCGTTCACCACCAAGGTGACCGCCAAAGGCGCCTCACCGGCCTGCACTCCGTCCGCTTTGGGCAACTCCAGCCGGATGGCGCTGGTCAACAAAGGGGCGGTCAAAATGAAGATCACCAGCAAGACCAGCATCACGTCAACCAAGGGGGTGACGTTGATGTCGCTGATGGGAACATCGGTGCGGGAGCGCTCGAGTCGGCCGAAGGCCATGGTCAGTCCGCGTCCGAGAGCAATGCCAACACATCGTGGGCAAAGCCTTCCAGCAGCACTTCAATGCGGCCGATTTGGCGCCCCATCACGTTGTAAGCCAGCACGGCTGGGATGGCGACCGCCAAGCCAGCAGCGGTCATGACCAACGCTTCACCGACAGGTCCGGCCACTTTGTCGATGGTGATTTGCCCCGCTTCGGCCATACCGGTGAGCGCATTGAAGATGCCCCAAACCGTGCCGAGCAGCCCCACAAAGGGCGAAACCGAACCGGCGGTGGCGAGCAACAACTGGCCCCACTGCAAGCGCTGCATCACCCCTTGCAGGGCATCGCGCAAGGCACGGGTCCATTGGGCGGTACGCTGGCCTTGGGCGGCCAAGGTGCCCTCCAGCGGTTGCGAGATGGCGTTGAGCATGTCGCTGACGCAGGCATCGCGGTCGAAAGCGGCCACTCGGGTACGCGCCTCTGGTAGGCCAGGAGCTTGCCAGAAGGCGGCCACACTGCGGGGCAGATCGGCTTGCACACGGCGCAGCAAGCGCCATTTCCAAACAATGACCACCCAGCAACTCACCGAGGTGGCCAATAACAAACAGGCCAAAAATTGGGTCAAAGCATCGCCATGGGCGACCGATTCAAGCCAGATCACATGGGGCCTTCAGGCTCAGCGCAGGCCGAGCACATCAAACATGTCAAACAGGCCGTGGGACTGGTCGGCCAAAAACCGGGCCGCGCGCAAGCTGCCTTGAGCATAAGTGGCGCGGCTTGAAGATTTGTGAGTCACCTCGATACGCTCGCCCGTTCCCGCGAAAAGGACAGTGTGATCGCCCACGATGTCGCCACCGCGGATCGTGGCAAAGCCAATGCTGGAAGGGTCGCGCTCGCCGGTGACGCCTTCGCGGGCATACACCGCACAATCCTTGAGGTCGCGGCCCAAGGCCTCTGCAATCACCTCGCCCATTTTGAGCGCAGTGCCCGAAGGTGCATCGACCTTGTGGCGGTGATGGGCTTCGATGATTTCAATGTCGTAACCGGTCGACAAAGCGCGCGCAGCCATGTCCAGCAACTTGAGGGTGACGTTCACGCCCACGCTCATGTTGGGGGCCATGACGATGGCGATATCTTTGGCGATCTCGGCGATCTCTGCTTTTTGGGCATCGCTGAAACCGGTGGTGCCGATGATGGCTTTCACACCCAAGGCTTGACACACCTTCAAGTGGGCCAATGTGCCCTCGGGGCGAGTGAAGTCGATCAGGAATTGCGCCCCAGCCAGGCCTTGGTGCAGGTCGGAGGTGACATTCACCCCACTGTACTGGCCTAGCCACGCCGAGGCGTCCTGGCCCAAGGCGGGGCTGCCTGCCATGTCCAAGGCACCGGACAAGCGGCAATCATCAGACTGACAGATGGCTTCGATCAGCATGTGGCCCATGCGACCGGTAGCGCCTGCCACGGCAATGGCCAAAGTAGAAGATGTTGCTGCGTTCATGGTGTCCAAAGAGTGTGGGCCGGCGTCAAGCACCCCCGCATCAGGCCAAGGCCCGATGCTCAGCGGGTCGCTGGCTCCAAGGGGGGGTAACTGGTGGGCAATGGCGCCTTGGGAGCTGGAGCCGCAGATGGTGCTGCAGGGGCTGGGAACTTACGCAAATCTTCTTCGCTGGCTTGCAACAAAGGCGGTTGCACGATTTTCTTTTCGCTCACCAGGCGTTTGACGAATTCGTTTTCGCTAGGCAATTCGTCACTTTCAATTTGCGAGACCACATCGGCCTTGAATTGCACGGTCAGCTTGAAGCTTTGCGGGGCTACGCCCTGACGGCGGATGGTGAACACGTAATCCCATCGATCCGCATGGAACAAGCTGGCCACCAGCGGTGTGCCCAAAATGTCCTTGACCTGGGCGCGGGACATGCCCGGGCGCAAAGCCTGCCGCTGCTCGCGCGAGACAAAGTTGCCCTGCACGATTTCAGGGCGGTACAGGCCCAAACCATCCAGATCCAGCGTTGGCCAAGCGAAAGCGCAGCCCGTCAACTGAAGGGACGCGCCTGTGAGCATCGCCAAGAGAAGTGCTGAACGAAGACGAAAAGACTGATAAGCTGTCATGAATGGGTGCGGGCCAAATGATCAGGTCATTGTAGCGGCACCCTTGCCGAGACACCCACGCTTTTTTATTGCCATTTTCTCCATGGATCATTCAGACGAACTCAAAAGCACCGGTTTGAAGGTGACCTTGCCGCGCCTGAAAATCATGGAAATCTTCCAAAAAGGGCTGCAACGCCACATGACGGCGGAAGATGTGTTTCGCCATCTTCTAGCCGACAACGCTGATATCGGCTTGGCCACGGTCTACCGTGTGCTGACTCAATTTGAGCAAGCGGGCATTTTGAGTCGCAATCATTTTGAAAGCGGTAAGGCGGTGTATGAGCTCAACGAAGGTCAACATCACGACCACATGGTGTGCCTCGATTGCGGCAAGGTCGAAGAGTTTTACGACGCTGAAATCGAACAGCGCCAGCAAGCGGTGGCCTTGGCCAAAGGGTTTGTGATCGCCGACCATGCCTTGAGTCTTTACGCTCACTGCACCCGCAACCCCTGCCCGCACCGATCGGTTCGCTGATTCTGCAAGGCCCAGGCCTCAGCCCATGGCTTTGCGTTGCCTCTCGATGAAGTCCTGGTAGGTGTCAATACCGCGCATGTGCAAAATGGTGTTGCGCACCGCAGCCTCCACCAACACCGCGATGTTGCGACCGGCCACCACCTGAATCACCACCTTGCGCACCGGAATGCCCAGCACATCCTGGGTCAATGGGTCGGTCGGCAAACGCTCGTAGTCGCGTTCGAAGTTTTCTTTGCGCACCAAATGCACGATCAACTTCAGGCGCATCTTGCGGCGCACCGCGGTCTCGCCAAAGATGGCCCGGATGTCCAGCAAGCCGATGCCGCGCACTTCCAACAAGTTTTGCAATAACTCGGGGCAGCGCCCTTCGATGGTGGTCTGGTTGATGCGAAACAAATCGACGGCGTCGTCTGCCACCAGGCCATTGCCGCGAGAAATCAGCTCCAAGCCCAGCTCGCTCTTACCCAAGCCCGACTCGCCCGTGATCAACACCCCCAGGCCCAAAATGTCCATGAACACGCCATGCATGGTGGTGCGGTCGGCAAAATGCTTGGACAGGTAGGCGCGCAGTACGTCGATCACAAAGGCCGACGACTCCTGGGTGGAGAACATGGGCAATTGGGCGCGCTCGCACAGGGAGAGCAATGCGTCCGGCGGGGTCTGCCCATCGGCAAGGACCAACACAGGGGGCTCCAAGGTCACGATGCGGGCAATCCGCCGGGCGCAGTCTTCGGGCGTGGCATTCGTCAGGTAAGCGATTTCACGCTCACCCAGAATTTGCACACGGTAGGGGTGGATGTAATTGAGGTAGCCCACCAAGTCCGCACCTGAGCGGGCGGCCCGCACGGCCACCTCGTCAAAGCGACGCTCAGAGGCGCCAAGGCCAGCGATCCACTGCCATTTCAGCTTGCCACGATGGTCTTCAAACAAGACATCGGCACTGACCACGGTGGGTTTCATGGCAGGGGATTAAGCGGTTTGTGATGACTGCCAGTGGGCAATCAAGCCATGCAGCGCCTCTTGGGTGGCACTGTTTTTGATGTGTTCACGCAAGGACGCGTCGCTGAGCATTTCGGCAATTTCCGAGAG
>CANGKR010000147.1 GCA_947454355.1 Comamonadaceae bacterium | reverse complement strand
TTGTTGGCGCAGAGTTATTTGCAGGACCTGCTGCGCTTGGCGAGCGAGGCCACGGCTGCCGTGCCTTTGCTGTCGTCACTGCTCTCGCCTGACCGCTGGCTGCTCTGGCTGGGTCTGCTCTTTGTGCTGTCGGTCTATTACTTCCCGACTGGGGTGGTGGGGCGCTTGCGCACACGTGCCGCGCTGCGGGCAATGGCTTCGACGAAACAGGCTTGAGGTGGACATGACTTTCACATCCAACTACATCACCTGCGCTGGGCTTGAAATCCACTACACCGACTGGGGCAAGGCGGACAAAGGCACGGTGATCGCATGGCACGGGCTGGCCCGCACCGGGCGCGACATGGACGAGCTGGCCGCGCATCTGAGCGCACAGGGCTACCGGGTCATCTGCCCCGACACGGTGGGCCGTGGCCTGTCGCAATGGAGCAGCGCCCCTGAGCAGGAGTATTGCCTCGCCTTTTATGCCCGCATCGCCCGAGAGCTGATGGATGGCTTGCAGCTGCGTGCCGTGCATTGGGTGGGCACGTCCATGGGCGGTGCGATCGGCACGCTGTGCGCGGCAGGGCTGGCTGAGCCCAGTTTGAAGCACCGCATCCTGAGCCTCACGCTCAACGATAACGCGCCCGAACTGGCGCAAACGGCCATCGACCGCATCAAGGCCTATGCGGGTACGCCCCCGGCTTTTGCCACGGTGACCGAACTCGAAGCCTTTTTGCGCCAGGTCTACAAACCTTATGGGTGGCTGAGTGACGCGCAATGGCGACGCTTGACGGAAACGTCCACACGTCGCTTGCCCGATGGGTGCGTCACGCCGCACTACGACCCGGCCATGGTGACGCAGTTCACAGCGCACCCCAACGATTACCTGATCTGGCCGCATTACGACGCCATTCAGGTGCCGGTGCTGCTGCTGCGCGGGGTGGAATCTGATCTGGTGTTGCCCGAAACCGCTGCCGAAATGCGCCGCCGTGGGCCGGGTGCCCGTGGTCTGTTCAAGCACATCGACGTGCCTGGCTGTGGCCATGCTCCAGCGCTCAATGTGCCGGATCAGTTGGAATGGGTTGTGCAATTCATCAGCGATCACGCAGCCCCCGATAAAATGCACCCTGCAACCTGAACCCTTGGAGACGACTGTGCGCATATGGAAATTCATCCCACTATTGGCCCTGTTGCCCACCAGTTCGATGGCGCAAAACAAAGAAGTCAATGTGATCTGCTCGGCCCAGGCGGCCTGGTGCAGCATGATTGCGGTGACCTTTGAAAAAAGCCAAGGCATCAAGGTCAACCTGACGGCCAAAGGTTCGGGTGAGGCGATTGCGCAATTGGCCGCTGAAAAAGCCAACCCCAAAACCGATGTCTGGTTTGGTGGCACGGGCGATCCGCATTTGCAAGCGGCCGAACAAAACCTGACCCTCGAATACAAGTCACCCTTGCTGCCCAAGCTGCACGATTGGGCGCAAAAGCAGGCAGCACAGTCAGGCTACAAAACGGTGGGCATTTATTCTGGCCCATTGGGGTTTGGCTACAACACTGAACTGTTGGCCAAGAAAAAATTGCCCATCCCCAAAACTTGGTCAGACCTGCTTAAGCCTGAATACAAGGGAGAGATCCAATCGGCCAACCCCGCATCGAGCGGCACGGCTTACACCATGATCGCGACTTTGGTGCAGTTGATGGGTGAGGACAAGGCTTTCGATTACCTCAAGGGCTTGCACAAAAACATCAGCACCTACACCCGCTCGGGCACAGGGCCCATCAAAGCCGCAGCGCGTGGTGAGACCGCAATTTCCATCAGCTTTGTGCATGATGGCCCGGGTGAAAAAGCCCAAGGCTTTCCCCTGGAAACCATTACCCCCATTGACGGTACTGGCGCTGAAATCGGTTCTATGTCGATAGTGCGTGGCAGCCGGAATGTGGAGGCCGCCAAAAAGTTTTACGACTGGGCTCTGACCCCCGCGGCGCAGGCCTTGGGTGCGGCCACATTGCAATTCCAGTTGCCTTCGCACAAAGACACACAAGTGGATCCGCGTGTGCCTGATTTCCGCAAGATCAAGTTGATCAACTATGACTACGCCAAATATGGCCAAACCGCTGAGCGCAAACGCCTGATCCAACGCTGGGAAAAAGACGTCAACAGCTTGCCACATTGAGTGAGGTTTTTTTGATGCGTCCAGCGCTGCGTATGCAGCGAGCCCTGCAAGCCTGGGTCCTGTTGGGCCTGTTGTGCTTTTCACTGCTCCCTTGGTATTTTCTGCAAGACATTTCGCTGCTCCAGGCCTGGCCTGGGGTATGGGGCGCGGCTGAGACCGCCAGCGCATTGGTGCAAGCCGCGCAGCATGGTCGGCCGTGGTTGTGGATGGGTTTGGCCGGCTTAGTTATTTGTGGAATGGGCGTTTGGACGCCTGTCACTGCGCTCACACAAGGCTGGCTTTTGGGCTTGGGCAGTCTGGCGGGTGGGCTGGGACTGCTGAGCAGTGGTTTTGCCATTGGCGCGACCGGTTGGTCCTTCGAATGGCTGAATCAATTATGGGGTGCATTGCCCACAGGGCAATACGGCATGGGGTGGGGTGCAGCCGGTGTGCTGCTGAGTTTGGGTGTGCTGTTCGGTGCGGCCATGGCTCGGCTGGGCGGGTTTCGGGGCGATGTGTTCGTGGCCGCCTGTGTGGTCTTATGTACCGCGTTGTTAGCCTTGTTTGTCGCTTATCCGGTGCTGCGTTCTTTGGTGGCGGCTGGGGTGGATGATGCAGGTCACTACGCTTTGGCTAACCTGCTGGACCGAGTAGCCACCGAGCGGGTGTGGGGTGGCGGCTGCCTTCAAGGCGCTGGGCGCTGCGGCGTGGCCTGGAATACCCTCTGGCTGGCCTTCATCACCGCCACCGGCACCACCATCATGGGCACATTGCTGGCCCTGTGGGCTGAGCGGGGTGGCACGCGCTTGGCCAAGCCGCTCAACATTTTGGCCATGCTGCCCATCATCACGCCGCCCTTTGTGGTGGGGCTGGGGCTCATCTTGTTGTTTGGCCGTGCGGGTCTGTTCAACCAAGGCTTGGAGTGGGCCTTTGGCATTGAGCCGGGGCGCTGGTTTTATGGGGTGTTTGGCATCTGGCTGGCGCAGATGTTCGCCTTCACGCCGATTGCCTTCATGATCATGCGCGGTGTGGTGCAGGGCGTGAGCCCCAGCCTGGAAGAGGCTGCTCAAACCCTGCGTGCCACACGCATGCAAACTTTCTCGACTGTCACGCTTGCGCTGCTCAAGCCAGGTCTGGCCAACGCGTTTTTGGTGGGCTTCATCGAAAGCATGGCCGACTTTGGCAATCCGATCATTTTGGGCGGGCAATTCGCAGTGCTTTCCACCGAGATCTTTTTTGCCATCGTGGGCGCTGCGCTGGACCCCGGTATGGCCGCCGCGCTGGCGCTGGTGCTCACAGCGTTTGCACTGGCCGTTTTTTTGGTGCAGCGCCAGGTGCTCTCGGGCAGCAGTTTCACCACCGTGTCGGGCAAGGGCGATGCCGGTCGCCTGATGCCTTTGCCACCTCCAGTGCTGCGCGTGTGTCGCACACTGGCAGGCCCTTGGTTGCTTTTCACCTTGGTGGTGTATCTGTTTGCTTTTGCCGGTGGTTTTGTCAAAACCTGGGGGCGTGATTTCACCTTCACCTGGGTCCACTTTCAAACGGCTTTCGACGTTCAAACGGGCGACTTCGGTTGGGTGTTTGCCGGCTCGGCCTGGAAGTCTTTGTTCACCACCCTCAGTTTGTCGGCCATGGCGGCACCTATATGCGCGGGCCTGGGCTTGCTCATAGCTTGGTTACTGGCACGAACTGAGTTCCGGGGCAAGGCGGCGTTTGAGTTTTCAGCCCTGTTGACCTTTGCGGTGCCGGGCACGGTGCTGGGCGTGAGCTACATCCTGGCTTTCAATGTGCCGCCCTTAGAGCTGACTGGCACGGGATTGGTCATTGTGTTGTGCTTTGTGTTCCGCAACTTACCTGTGGGTGTTCGGGCTGGCACGGCGGCTTTCAAGCAACTCGACCGTTCTATGGACGAAGCCTCGCAAATGCTCAGGGCCAGCACGATCACCACGCTGCGTCGGGTGGTGTTGCCGTTGCTCAAGCCCGCGCTGGTGGCGGCGCTGGTTTACAGCTTTGTGCGCTCCATGACCACGGTGTCGGCGGTGATCTTTCTGGTCACGGCGCAGTATGAGCTGGCCACCACTTACATCATTGGCCGCGTGGGCAATGGCGACTATGGCGTGGCGCTGGCTTATTGCACAGTACTCATGGTGCTCATGTCGGCCATCACCTGGGGCATTCAACGCTTAGTAGGCGAGCGGCAGTTGGGGCGGCGCACGCCCGTGGTCTCGGACTGAGAAGGAATACGCATGGGCATTCAATTCAAACAGGTCAGCAAACGCTATGGGGGCGCAGGTTCACCCTTGGTGGTGCAAGGCATTGATTTTGTGGTGCCTAAGGGGAGCCTGACCACTATCCTCGGGCCGTCGGGCTGCGGCAAAACCACTACCTTGCGCATGATCGCCGGGCTGGAAGCGCCCACGGGCGGGCAGATCGTGATCGACGGTGTGGACGTGACGCATCTGGGCCCTTCCGAGCGCAATGTGAGCATGGTGTTCCAAAGTTATGCGCTGTTCCCGCACATGAACGTGATCGGCAACGTGCGCTACGGGCTGGACGTGAGCGGCGTGCACAAAACCGAAGCCTTGGAGCGTGCCCAGAAAAGCCTGGCCCTGGTGGGGCTGGCGGGCTACGAAGCGCGCTTGCCCAGCGAGCTGTCGGGCGGTCAGCAGCAGCGCGTGGCCTTGGCCCGTGCGTTGGTGTTGGAGCCTTCAGTCTTGCTGTTTGATGAGCCCTTGTCCAACTTGGACGCTCGCCTGCGCCGTTCCATGCGCGACGAAATCCGCCACCTGCAGCAACGACTGGGCCTGACGGTGGCTTATGTCACACATGACCAAAGCGAAGCCCTGGCCGTGAGCGACCAGATCATCGTCATGGACGCAGGATGCATTGCACAAGCGGGTTCGCCGCAAGACTTATACGAACGGCCCACGTCTACTTTTGTGGCCGGCTTCATGGGCGAAGCGGTGTTGTTTGACGGCCAGTCGCTTGCCGATGGTTCGGTGCAACTGGGGCCTTTGCAATTGCAGCCGCGTCATGCTGTGGCCCCCGGGGTGGTCCGCGCTGCGGTGAGGCCTGAGGCTTGGGCCGTGGGCCGCGAATTGAGGTCGGGAGAAAACCCACCCCAGCATTTGGCCGCAGAGCTCAAGCAATGGGCCTACTTGGGCAGCTTTGTGGAGCTGACCTTTGATACAGCCTTGGGGCAGGTGTTTGTGGTCTCGCCCGAGGTGGATAGGGACTGGCGCGTGGGACAACATTTGGCTTTGAGTTTGCCGGGGCATGGAGTCTCGGTGGTGGCGGTTTGAACGAAAGTCCAGTGATGAGCCGTGACGTGGTGTTTGATTTGGGTGGAGGGGTCTTCCGTTCTTGATCCACGAATTGAAGCCTCAGGGGCATCGGCGGTATACCTGTCCAATATGCCTTAGGGCTTTGCTGACAAGGCATTCGCTTTGAAACGCCCGAGCATGCGAGGGGCGATTTGCTAGCGCTGGGCGTGCAGTTGCCGGTTTGACCTGACCAGGGCTCACGGAGCCTTCGCTTCAGGCTTTTTTTACAAACTCGGTCTTGAGTTGCATCGGGCCGAAACCTTCGATCTTGCAATCGATATCGTGGTCCCCGTCGATGAGGCGGATGTTTTTGACCTTGGTGCCAACCTTGACCACCGAGGAAGAGCCTTTGATCTTGAGGTCCTTGATCAAAGTGACTGTGTCGCCTTCCTGCAAAACATGACCATGGGCATCTTTCCAGATCTTGGCCGCTTCGGCCGTTGGCGCTTCGGCTGGATTCCACTCATGTCCGCAACTGGGGCATATCCACAAATTGCCATCTTGGTAACTGTAGATGTCTTGGCATTGAGGGCAGGCAGGCAAAGTGCTCATGGTTTTCTTTGGTGGGCTGGCAGCGAGCTGCGCAACTGAAGAGGGCTCAGGTCTTAGCGCCATGCGCCAACGCACGTGCGCGGCTGGCAGACAGGGCCTTTTCGTCGGGCGCAGACAAGTCCCAGCCTTGCATGTGTCCGAGGCTGATGTCGGCCAGCGCTTCGATCCACCGCGCGTGGTTGTTGAGGCAAGAGACGTACTTGAAGCTTTCGCCGCCGGCGTGCAAAAAAGCTTCTTGTGCTTCTTGCTGGATTTCTTCCAGTGTCTCCAGGCAATCGCCGGTAAAGCCGGGGCAAATCACATCGACTTTTTTGACGCCTTGCTGCGCCATGGCGATCAGTGTGGGCTCGGTGTAGGGCTCGAGCCACTTGGCTTTGCCAAAGCGCGACTGAAAGGTGAGTTTGTATTGGTCTTTGCTCAGGCCCAGCGCCTCGGCCAGCAGGCGGCCGGTTTTCATGCATTCGCAGTGGTAGGGGTCGCCCAGGTGCAGAGTTCGCTCGGGAACGCCATGAAAGCTCATCACCAGTTGCTCGGCTTGGCCGTGGGTGGCCCAGTGTTCACGCACCGTTTGGGCCAACGCTGCGATGTATCGCGGGTCGTCGTGGTAACGGTTGACAAAGCGCAGCTCGGGGATGAGCCGGGTTTTGAGGCCCCAGCGGTAGACGGCATCGAACACGCTGGCGGTGGTGGTGCCGCTGTACTGCGGGTAAGCGGGCACGATCAGCACGCGCTGCACACCTTCTGCTTTGAGGGC
>CANGKR010000146.1 GCA_947454355.1 Comamonadaceae bacterium | reverse complement strand
GTGGTCCCCGCATGCTCAGCCGCCAAGCCTTAGCCGGTGTGATCGAGCCGCGCGTGGAAGAGATTTTTTCCCTGGTGCAACAAGTTATCCGTGAGTCAGGCTACGAGGAAGTCTTGTCTTCGGGCATTGTGTTGACCGGCGGCAGCGCTGTGATGCCCGGCATGCTCGAATTGGGCGAAGACATTTTCCTCAAGCCCGTGCGCCGGGGCGTGCCCAAGTACACCGGTGCTTTGGCTGACATGGTCAGCCAAGCGCGCGCAGCAACCGTCATGGGCTTGCTCGAAGAAGCCCGTATGGCCCGGATGCGCGGCTTCAAGGTGCAAGAGCGCAAGAGTTCGATGAACAATGCGTTCGGACGTTTCAAAGACTTCATCGTCGGGAACTTCTGATGCGATACCACCACTTCAACCAAGCCCGCGGCAGTCCTTTGTGGCGATGTCGATGTTGACCACTTTCCCCTTTCCAAAACAACAAGCAATTTTTTCAGGCAACTGCACAGTAATTTAGGAGTTAAACATGATTGAAATGATCCAAGTCGAAGAATTCAACCAAGGCACACGCATCAAGGTGATCGGTGTAGGCGGCGGCGGCGGCAATGCGGTCGAGCACATGATTGAGCGCAATGTCCAAGGCGTGGAATTTGTCTGCGCCAACACCGATGCACAGGCTTTGACACGCAGTGCAGCCCATCGGTTCATTCAATTGGGTCAAACCGGCTTGGGCGCTGGTAGCAAGCCCGAAAAAGGCCGTGAAGCGGCCGAAGCGGCTGAAGAAGACATCCGCGCCGCCATTGAAGGCGCGCACATGTTGTTCATCACCGCCGGCATGGGCGGCGGCACCGGAACAGGCGCTGCGCCCGTGATCGCGCGCATCGCCAAAGACATGGGCATCCTGACCGTGGGTGTGGTGACCAAACCTTTCGAGTTCGAAGGCAACCGCCGCATGTCCAATGCGGAAGAAGGCATGTCCGAGCTGGAATCGCATGTGGACTCCTTGATTGTGGTGCTCAACGAAAAACTGTTGGAGTTGCCCGGCGGCGAAGACATGACCCAAGATGAGGCCTTTGCACATGCCAACGATGTGTTGAAAAACGCTGTCGGCGGTATTGCCGAAATCATCAATGTGCCCGGCCATGTGAACGTTGACTTTGAAGACGTGCGCACCGTGATGGGTGAGCCTGGTAAAGCCATGATGGGCACAGCTGCCGCCAGCGGTCCTGACCGTGCCCGCATTGCAGCTGAACAGGCCGTGGCTTGCCCATTGCTCGAGGGCATCGACTTGTCTGGCGCTAAAGGGGTGTTGGTGTTGATCAGCGCCGCTAAAGGTTCGCTCAAACTGAGCGAATCCAAGCAGGCGATGAACACCATCCGCACCTACGCGTCTGAGAGCGCTCATGTGATCTACGGTACAGCCTATGACGAAGGTCTGGGTGACGAAATCCGCGTCACCGTGGTGGCCACTGGTTTGTCTCGCCAAGGCGCAGTGCGCCGTCCGACCTTGGTTCAGCAACCCATGCTGCGCACCGGTACCGACAATATGCCTTTCCAAATGGGTGGACAGGATGCGGTTTCGCCAAGTGCCATGACCGGCTCGACCATGGCCAACAACGGCTACGGTCACTTGAACACGCCCAGCGTCTGGCGCACCAACCGCACACAAGCGGCCGACAAGGTCAACGGCATGTCCTCGGCAGGCATGGACGACATCGAAATCCCAGCCTTCTTGCGCAAGCAAGCCGACTGAGCGATCAAGGCGCGTCATCAAGGGGGTTGCGCCGATCGGGTGCAGCCCCTTTTGTGTTCAAGCCTTTAAAATACGGGCATGCTCGCTCAAAGAACCCTTAAAACCCTGACCCAAGCTGTAGGTGTGGGTTTGCACAGCGGCCAGCGCGTGGAATTGACCTTGCGACCTGCCCGTCCGGATACGGGCATCGTGTTCAGACGAGTGGATCTGCCCGAGCCAGTGGACATTCCCGTCTCGGCCCAAGCCGTCACCGATACGCGATTGGCATCCACCATTTCATCTGGGCAGGCCAAAGTTCATACCGTTGAACACCTGATGTCTGCATGCGCGGGCCTGGGCATTGACAATTTGTATGTGGACATCACGGCCGAAGAAGTGCCAATCCTCGATGGTTCCGCGTCTTCATTTGTCTACCTTCTGCAAAGTGCAGGCATCGAGTTGCAAAACGCACCCAAGCGCTTCATACGACTGTTGGAAACCGTCGAGGTCTCGGATGGCCAGGGCGATAACATCAAGTGGGCACGGCTTGAACCCTATAACGGTTACCGATTGAGTTTTGAAATTGACTTCAAGCACCCGGCGGTAGATTCCACCGGGCAACAAGTTGTCTTTGACATGGGCCGGGGGCAGTATGCCCGCGACATTGCGCGCGCCCGCACTTTCGGCTTCACCAAGGATGTCGAGATGATGCGCGCCAACGGTTTGGCTTTGGGCGGCGGCTTGGACAATGCCATTGTCATGGACGACTACAAGGTCCTCAACAGCGATGGTTTGCGTTACGACGATGAGTTCGTGAAGCACAAAATACTCGATGCCATGGGCGATCTCTTCATCGTGGGCAAGCCTTTGCTCGCGGCTTATTCGGCTTTCCGATCAGGCCATGCGCTGAACAACCAATTGCTTAGGGCTTTGTTGGCGCGTCCATCAGCCTACGACATCGTCACCTTCGCCGATGAAAGTAAAGCGCCTGCCGGCATGGCGTGGGCGCAACCAGCTTGGTGATCTGTGGCGCCCGATAGTCTGGCTGGCCTGCTCAAGCAACAAGCCTTTGTGCGCTTTTGGCTGGCCCGCTTGTCGGGGATCTTGGCCAATCAAATGCTCATGGTCGCCGTTGCCTGGCACATGTATGACCTGACCCGCAGCGCCTGGAGCTTGGGCTTGGTGGGCTTGTTCCAATTCGTGCCGGCTTTGCTGATGACCTTGCCTGCAGGCCATTGGGTGGACCGTTGGCACAAGGGCCGTATTTATGCGGCGTGCATGGGGGTGCAGGCGGTTGTGGCTGTGCTAATGATCGCAGCTTCTTTGGGCGACTTTGCAAGCGCCCCCTTGATTTACGCCGTCTCCATTGTGTTGGGGGCTGTGCGGGCCTTTCAGATGCCAACGCAACAAGCGTTGACCCCCCAACTGGTGCCGGCTGCCTTGCTGCCGCGAGCGATTGCCATGAGTTCCATGGGAGTGCAAACGGCTGTGATTGGTGGCCCGGCCTTAGGAGGCTTGCTGTACGCCCACCATGTGACCACGGTGTATGCGGTCTGCATGGTGCTGTTGCTGGTGGCCATGGTACTGGCCTTGTGGGTAAAGTACAACCACTGTCCATCCCACAATGCGGCTGACCTGCGATCGGTGCTGGCCGGGGCCGAATTCGTCTGGCATCACAAACCCTTGCTGGGGGCCATCACCCTGGACTTGGTGGCGGTGCTGCTGGGCGGCGCCACTGCTTTATTGCCAATTTTTGCGCGAGACATTTTGGACACCGGCCCCGAGGGCTTGGGTCTGTTGCGTGCTGCGCCGGCGGTGGGTGCTTTGATCATGTCCACCCTGTTGACCCGTTGGCCTTTACAGCGGCGCGTGGGCCACAGCATGTTGGCCGCAGTGGCTGTGTTTGGGTTGGCCAATGTGGTGTTCGGTTTGTCGACGCAATTGTGGGTGTCCTTGGTGGCCTTGGCCGTGACCGGTGCGGCAGATTCAATCAGTGTAGTCACCCGCTTGACCTTGATGCAACTGGAAACACCTGATGACATGCGCGGACGCGTGTCGGCCGTGAATTCAATTTTCATTGGCGCCTCCAATCAACTCGGCGAGTTCGAGTCGGGTGCTACGGCCGCGTTGTGGGGGCCTGTGGGTTCGGTGGTGGTGGGCGGCGTGGCGACAGTTTTCGTGGCGGTGGCTTGGTTACGCTGGTTTCCAGACCTCGCGCAACGTGACCGCATGGTCAGCAGCCACTGACAGTCTCAATGGCTGCGGCCACTGCGGTACATGCCGTGGGTTTTGCGACTCAAAGCATGGACTGCAGCCAGCTTTTGCATGGATGGGCTGGCGTGCGCATGGGTGATGGCCAGGCCCAAAGCATCGGCCGCATCTTGGCGCGGCAAGACCGGTAAGTTCAGCAAACGCTTGACCATCTCCTGGATTTGCGATTTGGCCGCTCGTCCATGCCCAGTGATGGCTTGCTTCATTTGCAAAGCGGTGTATTCGGCCACAGGCAAATCGCACGACACCAAGGCCGTGACGCAGCAGCCTCGTGCTTGACCCAATAGCAAAGTGGCTTGAGGGTTGACGTTCACGAACACAATCTCTACCGACGCTACATCGGGCTGGTAGCGCGCCGTGATTTCGCGTACTCCGTCATAGATGACTTTGAGTCGGGCCGGCAAATTGCCCATCTCTTCTTTGGTGGTCTGAATCACCCCGCTGGCCACATACTGCAATTGGGAGCCTTGCGCATCGATGAGCCCAAAGCCCGTCGTCTGTAAGCCCGGATCGATGCCCAAAATTCTCATGCGGTGTCCAGATGTCAGGGTGCGTTCACATCGTTCATGCGGGTGACGATGGTTTGTGCACGGTCAGCCAAATATGGCGATTGTGGCCGCTTTTCAAAAAACCGGGGGCGCGGCAACATCACTGACAAGCGGGCAGCCTCCCAGGGGCTCAATTGGTTGGCTGATTTTTTGAAGTAATGGCGTGAAGCTGCTTCCGCGCCAAAAACCCCTTCGCCCCATTCGACATGGTTCAGGTAAATCTCCAGAATCCGCTTTTTAGTCAGGAAGGTCTCAAGGGCCAAGGTGATCATGAACTCTTGGCCCTTGCGCCATAAAGTTCGTTCGCCTGACAAGAGCAGATTTTTGGCCAATTGTTGGGTGATGGTCGAGCCTCCCACAATTTTCACAGGAGGTGTCGCCGTTTTTTCGCCCCGCTTGGCTGTTCGCTGCTCGGCTTGGGCCTTGGCTTTGGCATTTCGGCCCCAAGCCTTTTCGATCGAGTCCCACCACACCCCGTTGTGTTGCAAAAAAGCACTGTCCTCAGAGGCCATGACCGCGCGTTGCAGATGCTTGGACAGTTGGCTGACGTCTACCCACTGTTGCCGCCATGGCAATTGACCTTGGGTTTTGATAATCTGCCAGATTTGCGATCGCTCAAATGCCGTGGAGGGCGGATCGATGAAGCGCATCGAGGCGATGTGCAGCACAAAGAACAGCTGCAGGCCCACCGCTGCCCACAGGACCAACTTAAGCCACTGCCAAACACCCCGAAGGACAAGTGACAGAGTGCTCATGGGGTCTGCTCGCTTGGGTTCTGGATGACGGTTTTGAGCACCTCATCGCGGGTGAAGCGAAAACGAGAAACCACCACAATCTGATCGGCCGAACTGCGCATCTTGGCGGTCAAGGCGTCGAAGGGTGCAGTGTTGCTGTCTTGCGAGAGCATCGTCGACTTATCACGCAGTTGAGTCAATAATTTAAATTGCTGGACTTTGAGGGCTTCTATTTTTTTTTGTAAATCGCTGATGTCATGCCCATCCTCGCTTTGGATGGCGGGCGGCAAAGGTGATGTCGCGATCAAGCCACTTTTAGTCTGTCCCCCGCCGGCCAAATTGGCTTGCGCCAGGGCCTGTGCTTTGGTTGAACTATCCTGGCTGCGCGCATTGACCAAAATGACCTCTAAAGGCGCATCTTCAAATACACGCTTGAAGGTTTCAGGGGCGGCAAAGCGCAAGGTCAGTAAAGCGGCATGAATGGCCAAAGAGATCGCCAATGCCCATTTCAAGGTGCTTGGGGATGGGTTCGGTGTGTTCATTGTCGAACAAGTCTCTAAGCGCTCAGGTCATGCGCTGGCATCGACCGGAGACTCGTTCAAATCCACGGCAATCGCGATAGGCCCTGCGGCGTCGGTGTCATCGCCTTCTTCATCACTCAAAGGAGCGATGTCCGCCGTGTCTAAGCGTTCCAGCACCGTGCCATGCACATCCAGCGCGATCGGGTCCACATGGCCCAATTTCACTCGCACCTTGCTACCCCGCTCCATGCCCTGAGCACCCAGCACGGAGAGAACCAGGGGCAAATTGTCAGCCCGCACCAACCATTGCCCGCCTGCCGTTTCCTTGAATAAGGTGGCATCCAGTTCGGTGATCCCTTGCTGGCCGATATATTGCAAAGTCCAGAAACGCTCCATGCCCGCCTGATAGGTGTTGTAGGCGCTGTATGCTGCATCGAAGGCGCTGATGATCGCAAACAATTGGGCGTCCTTGGCCTTGAAAGGCGCTGCCAATGCAGCGGTAGCGCCATGGCGTGCGCAGGCGATGATTTGCCACTGATTGACCAGGTCGGTATAGCGGCGCAGTGGCGAGGTGCTCCATGCGTAGCTGGGCACGCCAATTCCCGCATGCGGCAGGGCTTTGGTGCCCATGCGCACTTTGACGCCGGGCGCCAGGCTGGCTTGGCTGCGGTAGATGGCGGGCACACCGAGAGAGGCCATCCATTGGCCCCAAGTGCTGTTGGCCAGGATCATGGCTTCAGCTACGATCAAATCCAAGGGCGCACCGCGTTGACGGGTACCAATGCTGACCCGCTCATGACCTGTTGGGGGTAGCGAGTTGTCTTCGCGTTCCAAACGGAAGGTGTAATCGGGCCGGTTGAAATTCTCTGGCTTGCCTCGAACCCGTTCGCGTTGTGCTTTAAGGTTTTGCGCCCAGCGCCAGAAAAAAGCCAAATCTGTGCGCGGCATCGGCAAGGCGGGTTGCACCGTAGCGTGTTCAAACGCGGGGGATTCAAGCCACTCGGTGGTCACCAGACCGTCGAGCTGATCGTGCCGCAAATTGGCCGCAATGTGCACGCGCTCGATGCGGGTTTCGCTGGCCAGCACTTCCAAGCTGTGTTCATCGATACGCACAT
>CANGKR010000145.1 GCA_947454355.1 Comamonadaceae bacterium | reverse complement strand
TTGCACGCGATTCCGCGCAACAAGAGCTGGGGCGAGTTGAACGCTGAGTTGCACAAGAACTGATTTCAGGTTCTGTACAAAAAACGGCGTGCACGCGAGAGCGGCACGCCGTTTGTTTATGCCGTGTTGAGCTCAAAGACCCTGCACCATCTCGACATTGGCCAGCGCCACCGCACGGAACTCGTCACCGATCCGCGCATCGCCTGCAGGTGAAAACTTGACCAGCACGGGCACGCCATCCGTGACCGCGCCAAATTCAGCGCACCCGATCGACCAGCTGCTTCATCAAGTTCGTCACCGTGGGGTCGGCCGAGTTGATGGAATAGATCTCGGACATGTGGCTGTGACCCATGAGTTTGTAAAGGCCTTGGCATCTGCCCGCGTTGCACAGGGCGGTATTCAGTTGGCCGCTTTGGGTATGGAAGTCTTCAGGGTCAAGCTCGGCATAAGCGATCAGCAACGGCACGCGCGATGCCGCCAGGCCCGGCACGGCCGAGCGGGCAGGGTACAGCGCAGTGTCTTTGCCAAAATAGGCTTGCAGGGGCGGGTTGGCTTCTGAGGTCGCGGGGTCAAACAAGCCCGACAGCAACACCGCACCGGCCAGACCCGAGCCTGGGGCCACATGGAACTGCGGATGCGCCACATACTGGGCCACATGCGCCGCGCCCGCCGAATGACCCATCAGGATGATGCGGCTGGGGTCTCCACCGCTGGCGGCGATGTTCTCGCGCACCCACTTCAGGGCCGATTGGATGTCTTGTTGGGCAGCCGGCCAGGCATGGGCAGGGGCCAGGCGGTAGGTCATGTTGACGCCGACCATGCCTTGGCTCAAGGCCCAGAGCATGATGTTGTCGTAAAACGGGCTGTCGCCGGTGCGGCGCTCACCGCGCATGAAAGCGCCACCGTGCACAAATACCAGGACCGGCTGGCCAGTTTTGGGCGTGGAGGGCGTGAACACATCCAGCAAATGGCGTGCGTCGGTGCCGTAGCGCACATCGCGGCGCACTTGCACGCCGGCATAGGGTTCGCGCTGCGCCAAGGGGGCGTAGAGTTTTTCGGTGGGCGGGGGCGCCACCACGCGGCCGATTTGCACCAGGCCCTGGGCCAGCGCGGGCGTGATTTGCGAAGGCACTTCCACCACAGAGGCGGTAGGTCGGGTGGCACAACCCGTGATGGCGAGCGCCAAAAACAATCCGAGCAGTTTGCGCATGCAACAACCTCTTGTCAAATAAAGCGCAAGCGTCGCACAGCTGTCGACGGCGGTAAAGCGGGTTTGTTTGCCAAAGTGGTTTTCTGGTCAGCTAAGTGACAGCCGTGCCTGTCGGCATCCTCAATACTGGCCTCATGAAACTCCACTTTGCCCCCACTTCACCCTACGTCCGTAAATGCATGGTCGTGGCCGACGAACTTGGTTTGAGCGATCGCATCACTTTGCTCGCGTCCAGTGCCCATCCGGTGACCCGCGACGCCAGCATCATCGCCAACAACCCACTGGGCAAGGTGCCGACCTTGATCACTGACGATGGCGTGGCCCTTTATGACAGCCGCGTGATTTGCGAATACCTCAATGACTTGGGCGGCGGGCATTTCTTTCCCGCCCATGGCGCTGCACGTTGGCACGCCTTGACCTTGCAGTCTTTAGGCGACGGCATTCTGGATGCAGCCTTGCTGGCGCGTTACGAAACCATGGTTCGCCCCGAAGCCCTGCGCTGGGCCGACTGGACAGCCGGCAAGCTCGATGCGATCCGCACCTCATTGACGCACTTGGAGCATCACCCCGACGTGCTGGATGGCGCCATGCACATTGGACACATTGCGGTGGCGTGTTCGCTCTTGTATCTGGACTTCAGGTTCCCTGACCTGAACTGGCGTCAACACTACCCCACATTGGCCCGAACCATCGAGCCGACCCTTGCCCGCGAATCGCTGAAAAAAGAACGCGCGGTGGCTTGAGCCATCGGCACGTCAATCCACTGTCGCGCCAGATTCTTTGACGATTTTGGCCCAGCGGACCAGATCGTCCTTGACGATCAAGGCCAATTGATCAGACGACCCCTTGAAGGGCTCGCAGCCCAAAGTGGCCAACTTGGCGCGAACCTCCGGGTCGTCGAGCGCTTTACCGATCTCGGTTTGCAGGTACTGCGTCAAGGGCTTGGGCGTGCCTGCGGGGGCGAACATGCCATACCAGGGTGTGGTGCCAAAGCCTTTGACGGTCTCGCCAATCGTGGGGGCATCGGGCAAAGCCGGCACGCGTTTTTCGTTCACCACACCCAGTACTTTGAGCTTGCCCGATTTGATGAAGGCAATGGACGAAGGCACACTTTGCACCGACAAAGGCACCTGACCGCTGACCACATCGGTGGCGGCAAACGATGCGCCTTTGTAGGGGATGTGCTGCAGTTTGATGTCGGCAGCTTTTTGCAGCATCTCGGCGATCAGATGGTTCAAGGTGCCATTACCCGCAGAGGCGATGGCGTATTTGCCTGGTTGCGTCTTGGCCAGGCTGATGAATTCGGCCATGGTGTTGGCCGCAAAGGTGGGGTTGGCCACCAACACATAACCCGCCTTGGCCAAGGGAGCCACCGGCTCAAAGTCTTTCACAGGATCAAACCCGGTTTTGGCGTACAACGCAGGGTTGATGACCTGAACGCTGTCGGCGGTCACCAGCAAGGTGTAGCCATCGGGTTTGGCCTTGGCCGCAGCAGTTGTGCCGACATTGCCCCCCGCACCAGGGCGGTTTTCGACCACAAAGGACTGACCGGTTTGCTCGCTCAGTTTTTGCGCCAAGACCCGCGCAATTGCATCATTGGCGCCACCCGGCGTTTGCGGCACGAGCAAGGTGACCGGACGGATCGGAAACTTTTCTTCTGCGGCATGGACTGGCGACAGGACCAGTCCAGCGGCCAAGATGCAGAACTTGCACAGAGTGGTCCATAGAGCGGTGAAAGTGTTCATCAGCAAACTCCAAAGGCGGGTCGACATTTTTAAATAGGCGGTTCACGCCATTTTGAACGAGAATGAAGACATGGCCATCCAGATTTTGATCATCGGCATTCACTTGGCACGCAGCACACGCGGCAAGCCCTGTGCGCCACCCGCACGCTCAGCACACTGAGTTGCCTGTTTGATCAATTTTTAGGAGTGTCTTGATGTCAGATGTTTTTGACAACCCTATGGGTTTGTGCGGCTTCGAGTTTGTCGAGTTCGCCTCTCCCGACCCGCAAGGGTTGGCCCCTGTGTTCGAAGCCATGGGCTTCAGTTTGGTGGCCCGCCACCGTTCTAAAAATGTGCTGCTCTACCGGCAGGGCCACATCAATTTCATCATCAACCAAGAGCCACTGAGTGCGGCGGCCTATTTTGCGGCTGAGCACGGGCCATCGGCCTGCGGCATGGCCTTTCGGGTCAAAGACTCGCACAAAGCCTATGACCGCGCACTGGCGCTGGGTGCTCAGCCGATCGAGATCCCGACCGGGCCGATGGAGTTGCGCCTTCCGGCCATCAAAGGCATTGGCGGCGCACCTCTGTATTTGATCGACCGCTTTGAAGATGGCAAGTCCATTTACGACATCGACTTTGAATTTATAGAAGGGGTGGATCGCCATCCCGTGGGCCATGGTCTGCGTATCATCGACCACCTGACGCACAACGTGTACCGCGGGCGAATGGGGTTTTGGGCCGGGTTTTACGAGCGCTTGTTCAACTTCCGGGAGATCCGTTACTTTGACATTCAAGGCACGCACACCGGCCTGACATCCAAGGCCATGACCGCGCCCGACGGCATGATCCGCATTCCCTTGAACGAAGAGTCCTCCAAAGGCTCGGGCCAGATCGAAGAGTTCTTGATGCAATACAACGGCGAGGGCATTCAGCACATTGCCCTGCTCACCGACAACCTGGTAGACACGGTCGACCGTTTGCAAATGGCGGGCGTGCCTTTGATGACCGCACCCAACGAGGTGTATTACGAGATGCTTGAAGAGCGCTTGCCCGGCCACGGCGTGCATGTGCCCGATTTGCAGGCCCGCGGCATCTTGCTGGACGGCACCACCCAAGGCGGCCAGCCTAAGTTGTTGTTGCAGATCTTCTCGCAAAACCAACTCGGTCCGGTGTTCTTTGAGTTCATTGAGCGCCGCGCGGACGATGGCTTTGGTGAAGGCAATTTCAAAGCACTGTTCGAGTCGATCGAGCGCGACCAAATCCGCCGCGGGGTGTTGGACGACATGCCCGATACCCGTTGAAATCGCGCGGCGGTCTCTCAAGCGACAAGTTCTGGAGGCTGCCCGCCTGCCCTGCGTAGTTACCTCATTGCAGGAATGCTGGCTTGGGTTCACATTCTGAGGGCAATCAACCCTTGGAAACACACGCCATGAAACTGACGGTCAACGGTCACAATCACACGCTCGATACCGAGCCGGAAATGCCCTTGCTCTGGGCCTTGCGCGATGAGCTGGACATCAAGGGGCCCAAATTCGGCTGCGGTGTAGCGCAGTGCGGCGCTTGCACTGTGCTGCTCAATGGCGAGCCTGTGCGCTCATGTTCTTATCCGGTGTCAGCGGCAGCAGGGCAAAAAGTGATCACCATCGAAGGGCTGGCCGACAAGGGCCGCCTGCACGCCGTGCAACAGGCCTGGATCGACCATCAGGTGCCGCAATGCGGATATTGCCAAGGGGGCCAGATGCTCGCGGCGCTGGCCTTGCTCAAGAAAAAACCCAAACCCACCGATGAAGACATCGATGCCGCCATGAGCAATATTTGTCGCTGCGGCACGTATGCGCGTATCCGCACCGCCATCCACGCGGTGGCCAAGAAAGGAGGCCGAGCATGAACAGCCCCTCGGTCAATCGTCGGTATTTTTTACAGGTCAGCAGCAGTGCCGCGGCCGGTATGTCGCTGGGCTTTTTTGTGCCCGAACGTGCCAGCGCAGCCTCTGGCCCTGACACGCCGCAGCTCAACGTCTGGGTGGAGATCGAACCGAACGACACCATCGTCATCCGTTATGCCCGCGCTGAAATGGGCCAAGGCAGCATGACGTCCGCGCCCATGATCATCGCGGAAGAGTTGGATGCCGACTGGAAGAAAGTTCGCGTCGAGTACGCCACCGCACATGAGAACCTGCGCACCAAACGCGCTTATGGGGACATGGCATCGGTGGGCAGCCGCACCATCCGCAACTCGCAAGCCTATTTGCGCCAAGCGGGTGCCACGGCACGCCACATGCTGGTGGCCGCTGCGGCCCAGCAGTGGGGCGTGCCCGCCAGCGAATGCAAGGCCGCGCTGAGCAAGGTGACCCATCCGGCCAGCAAACGCAGCCTGAATTACGGCCAATTGGCCGCAGCCGCCGCCAAGCTCGAAGCGCCCAAAGATGTCGCACTCAAAGACCCGAAAGACTGGACGCTGATCGGCAAGCCCATTGCCCGCGTGGACATCCCCGACATCGTGGTGGGCAAGATCAAATACGGCATCGACACGCAACTGCCCGGCATGCTGCATGCGGCGGTGGCGGCGTGCCCCGTGTTCAACGGCAAAGTCAAAAGCATGGACGCGTCCAAGGTGGAAAGCCGACGGGGCATCGTCAAGGTCTTGAACATGGGCGAGTTCGTGGCCGTGGTGGCCGACAACTGGTGGCGTGCCAAAGAGGCCCTGCGCGAAGTGGCCATCGACTGGGACGTGGGCGAGCACGGCACGCTCAGCAGCGCGGCGATCATGGCGCACTTCAAAGCGGGTATGGAACAAGCTGAACTGGCCGTGGCTCGCAACGACGGCAACACCGCTGAAGCCTTGGGCAAAGCCGCCAAAGTGGTCGAGGCCGATTACTTCACCCCTTATTTGGCGCACGCCACCATGGAGCCCATGGTCTGCACCGCCTGGCTGCAAGGCGACAAACTCGAGATCTGGTCGTCGACCCAAAACCCCGAGGCCACCTTGGCCGTGGGTGCGGCCACCGCTGGCGTACCGCAACCCAACGTGAAAGTGCATCCTGTGCAGCTGGGTGGCGGTTTGGGCCGCAAGAGCCCGCAAGACTTCACGCGCCAGGCGGTGATGATCGCCAAGGCCATGGCAGGCAAACCGGTCAAGATGCTGTGGACCCGCGAAGAAGAAATCCAGCACGGCCTGTACCGACCGGCCAGCCTGATGCGCTTCAAGGCCGGTCTGGACGCCAGCGGCAAGGTCGATGCGCTACACATCCGCGTGAGCGCGCCCTCGATTTTGGCTACCTTGCTCAAGCTGCCCTTGCCCAAGGGCATCGATGGTCAAGCGGTCGCCAGTTTCAACGACCATCCGTACGACATTCCCAACACCTTGGTGGACTACGCGCAGCGCAACACCAATGTCCCGGTGGGCTTTTGGCGCTCGGTCGGCCACTCGCAAAACCCATATGGGCGAGAGTGCTTCATTGACGAGCTGGCGCAGGCTGCGGGCAAAGACCCGGTGGCCTTCCGCCTGGAGATGTTGCCCAACAACGAAAAGTCCAAGCGCGACCGCAGCATTCTGGAAGCCGTGACCAAGGCCGCAGGCTGGGGCAGCAAACTGCCCGCAGGCGTGTTTCGCGGTGTGGCCGAAACCGAGGGCTATGGCAGCTGGACAGCCTGCGTGTGTGAGGTCTCCGTGAATGCCAAAAACGAAGTCAAGATCCACCGCGTGGTGATCGGCATCGACCCTGGTTACGCCGTCAACCCCGACAACATCGTGGCCCAGTTCCAGGGCAGCGTGGTGCACGGTCTGACAGCCATCTTCTGGGGCGAGAACACCATCAAGGAAGGTCGTGTCGAGCAATCGAACTTCCACGACTACCGCATGATGCGCCTGAACGAGATGCCCAAGGTCGAGGTGGTGATCGCGCCTACTGGCGGCTTCTGGGGCGGCGTGGGCGAGCCTGCGCAGGCGCCTTTGGCGCCCGCCTTGGTCAACGCGATCTCGGCCGCTTTGGGTAAACGCATCCGTTCTTTGCCTTTGAAAAACCACGG
>CANGKR010000144.1 GCA_947454355.1 Comamonadaceae bacterium | reverse complement strand
GCGCTGATGGAAGCCAGCAAGATGCCCGACTCGATCAGGGGGTGCAAGTTGTGCGGCATCCACTGTTTGAAGTTGGGGGCGATCAGCGGGATCATGCCGATGCCGATCGAAATCGCCACGATCAGGGCGTTGAATCGGTTGTTCTTGAAGTCCACGCCACCCAGGATGCGGATGCCGGTGGCAGCCACCATGCCGAACATGACCAGACCTGCGCCGCCCAGCACCACGGTGGGCAGTGACTCGACCAAAGCGGCCATCTTGGGCAAGAGGCCCAGCGCCACCAAAATCAAACCACCGGCCACGCAGACAAAGCGGCTCTTGACGCCCGTGACGGCGACCAGGCCCACGTTTTGCGAGAAGCTCGTGTAGGGGAAGGTGTTGAAGATGCCGCCAATCAGCGTGCCCAGACCGTCGGTGCGCAGACCGCGTGTGAGGGCGGCTTGGTCGACCTGGCTGTCGGTCATCTCGCCCAGCGCCAGGAACATGCCGGTGGACTCGATCATCACCACGATCATGACCAATGACATGGTCAAAATCAGCACAGGCTCAAACACGGGCATGCCAAAGTGAAAAGGCGTCACCAGGCCGAACCAGTCGGCTTTGCCGACTTTGTCAAAGTTCATGAGGCCCATGGCGGTGGCGACCACGCCACCGATCACGATGCCCAGCAGCACCGAAATGTTGGCCACAAAACCCTTGGCGTAGCGGGCGATCAGCAAAATGGAAACCAGCACCAAAGCGGCCACACCCACCCCGCCCAGATCGGCGTACTTGGGGTTGGGCATCTTGGGCAGCAAAGCCAGGTCTTTGGGGATGGCGGGCAGTGTGGAACCGGGTGCACTCGCCGCAGCGGTGGCAGCGTCCAGCCAGGCTTTGTGCTCAGGCGTCACCACGCTGGGGGCGGTGGGGCCGAAGGGGTTGCCAAAAATCCAGTTGATGCCGATGCGCATCAGGCTGATGCCGATCACGGCAATGATGGTGCCGGTGACCACCGGTGGGAAGAAGCGCAGCATGCGGCTGACCAGAGGCGCGATGATGATCGAGATCACGCCCGCCCCGATGATGGAGCCAAAGATCAGCTGCGCCCCCATCTCACCCGGGTTGGCATTGGCCATGGCCACCATGGGGGCAACGGAGGCAAAGGTCACGCCCATCATCACAGGCAGGCGGATGCCGAACCACTGTGTGGCGCCGAGTGACTGGATCAAGGTGACCAGACCGCAGCAGAACAGGTCGGCCGAAATCAGGTAAGCCACGTCTTGCGGGCTGAGCTTGAGGGCGCGGCCCACGATCAGGGGCACGGCCACTGCACCGGCGTACATCACCAGGACGTGTTGAAGGCCCAATGCGGCCAATTGCCCGGTGGGCAAGCGTTCATCGACGGGGTGGGGGCTCGTAGGCATCCAGTTTCTCCTTGGGGGTCAGGGGCAAATCAAGCGCATACATGTGTACGTTGATGTGTTCTAAACTGTATACAAAATTGAATGCGCTGTGATGCGTGTAAACCCTGAGTCCGTGTCACGGGTGCAGGTTCAGAGCACGCCGCGTTGCTTCAGATCTTTGATTTTGTCTGACGACAACCCGAGCCAATCGTGCAGGATGTCTTGGGTGCCTTCCCCCAGCACAGGCGGCGGCATGCGAACTGGCATGCGCTCGCCATCGAAGCGGTAGGGTGGGGAGAGGACGGGCGTTGAGCCTGCGGTGGGATGGGTTTGCTGGGTGACCAGACCGCCTGCTTTGACGCGCTCGGACTGCAAGGCTTCGAGCAATCCCAGCACCTCACCGCAGGGAATACCTGCGGCGGTCAGCTTTTGCAAAAGCAATTGGCGTGGCCGGGCTTTGAGTTCCTTGAGGATTTCAGGCACCAAAATGTCGCGGTGGGTGCGGCGGTCCAGATTGGTTTTGAAGCGTGCGTCCTGGGCCAGGTCATCACGGTCAATGACTTCTTTGCAAAAGCGATGGAACTGCGCGTTATTGCCCACGGTGATGACCACCGGTCCATCCGCAGTTTCAAACACACCATAAGGCACGATGGACGGGTGGGCATTGCCGTAGCGCGGGGGATCCTCATTCATGACCATGGCCTCCAGTCCGCAGTAAGACGTGATCATCAGGCCGCAATCGAACAAGGCCATTTCAATGTGTCGGCCCTGGCGGGTGTTTTGCCGCTCAAACAATGCCGCCAAAATCGCCTGTGCGCTGTACATGCCCGTGAACATGTCTACCACCGCCATGCCAAATTTCAAGGGGGGTTGGGTGGCTTCGCCGTTCAAGGCCATCAAGCCCGCTTCGCCTTGCACCACCAGGTCGTAGCCTGGGCGCTTGGCTTCTTGACCTGTACGGTCATAGCCTGAGATCGAGCAGTAAATGATGTCGGGTTTGACTTTGCGAATATCTTCATAGCCCAGTCCCAGTTTGTCCAAACCGCCGAACTTGAAGTTGTGCAAAACCACATCGCAGTGCTGGGCCAGATCGCGCACGATTTGCTGACCCTCTGGTGTTTGTAAATCCACCGTCACCGAGCGCTTATTGCGGTTGACGCTGTTGTAGTAAGCCGATTCGGTTTGGCCGATGCGGATGCTCCAGTCGCGCGTGTCGTCGCCGCGAACAGGGTGTTCAATTTTGATGACTTCGGCGCCAAAGTCCCCGAGCACCATGCCACACCAAGGCCCTGCAAAGACCCGCGACAAGTCCAGCACACGCACACCGGACAAGGGCAGTTTGGAAGCGAAAACGGACATGGTGATAACTCACTGCTGATGGATAGACATCGATGAATTTAAGCGCGAAACAGCACAGGCTGTGTCGCCCATGGCTCAGAATCAGGCCAGCAAATCCAGCAAGGTCCGGGCCACCACTTTGGTGGCCCGGCGAAGGTCTTCCAGCTGCACATGCTCGTCCGAACGTTTGGCGTTGGACTCACGCACGGTGCGCGGGCCTGCGCCGTAGATCACGCCGGGAATGCCGCGCTCGACATACAGACGCACGTCGGTGTAGAGCGGGGTGCCTACGGCGGGGATGGCTTCGCCGAACACGATCTCGCCGTGCTTTTGGATGGCATCCACCAAAGGCTGGTTGCCCGCCAGTGGCTTCATGGCATTGGCCAGCAAAAGTCGTTTGATGTCTACCTGAAGAGCTTTGCCACCGCGCGGTGGGTTGAAACTCTTAGCCGCCGCCTCAATGGTCTGGCGGATGGAGGCTTCAACTTCGGCAGGGTTTTCTTCTGGGATCATGCGGCGGTCGAGTTTGAACACGACTTTGCCGGGCACCACATTGGTGTTGGTGCCGCCACTGATCTGCCCCACGTTCAAATACGGGTGGGTGATGCCTTCGACCTGCGAGGTGACTTTCAGGTATTGCGCGTTCAGGGCGTGCAATGCGCTCAGAATGTGCACCGCGCCTTGCAGCGCATCAGTGCCGCTGTCGGGAATTGCCGCATGCGCCATCTCGCCATGTACGGTGACTTCCATTTGCAAGCAACCGTTGTGTGCAGTGACCACCTGGTACGAAAAACCTGCGGCCATCATCAGGTCGGGTTGGGTGAGGCCTTGTGCCAGCAGCCAGCCCGGGCCCATTTCGCCACCAAACTCCTCGTCATAGGTGAAATGCAGTTCCACACCGCCATGCAGCGCAAGGCCCAGCGATTCGAGCGCCCGCGTGGCAAAAGTAAAGGTTGAAAAATCACTTTTGCTCACAGCCGTGGCGCGGCCGTACATGGCGCCGTTATCGATCTCGCCGCCATAAGGCGCGTGTTTCCAGCCTTCGCCTGGGGGGACCACATCGCCATGGGCGTTCAAGGCAATGGTTTTGCCTTCGCCGTACTTTCTGCGCACGATCAGGTTGGTGATGGACTCCAGTCCATAAGCCTTGACCTCGGCAACCGGCACGGTGTGCTTTTCGGCCACAAAGCCCATGGGCAGTAGCAGTTCGGCCGTGCGCTCGGCATGGGGGGCGTTATGGCCCGGTGGTGTGTCGGTGGGCACTTGCACCAGGGCCTGCAGAAACCGGACTTGCTCATCAAAGTGCGCGTCGATCCAGGCGTCGAGTTGAGCGTAATGCGAAGTAGCGGACGACGAAGGGGCGGACGCGGTCATGGTGTTTCAGTTTCCAGTTGGTGCAGGACATGAGTGAAGGCGTCGACACACAATTGCATGTCATCGCTGGTGGTCGATTCGAGCGGGTTGTGGCTAATGCCCCCGTTTTCGCCGCGCACAAACAGCATCGCTTGCGGCATGACTTCGTGCAGCTTCATGGCGTCGTGGCCGGCACCGCTGGGCAGGGTGAACACCGGAATTCCCGCGGCTTGAACAGCCTGCGTCCAGCGGCGTTGCCAGGCCGGGGCGCTCGGGGCCGCAGCCACGCGCATGGTTTCTTCGAGCTCGTAGCGCACACCACGGCGGTCACAAATGGCTTGCAGTTGCGCCAGCACGTTATGGACCACTGCATCACGCTGGTCATCTCGCGGGGCGCGAATATCCATGGAAAACTGGCAAACGCCAGGCACCACATTGATCGAGCCGTTGGGCACATTCAATTGCCCGATGGTGGCTACCGAGTCGGCGTCTTGCGCCGCACGCTGCTCCATGAACAACGCCAACTCGGCCATGGCCGAGACCGCATCGCGACGGCGGTCCATCGGGGTGGTACCGGCATGGCTGGCCGTGCCGATGATCTTGACCAAAAAGCGCACACTGCCATTGATGGAGCTGACCACGCCCAGCGGCAGGTTCATTTCATTGAGCACCGGGCCTTGCTCGATGTGGACTTCGACAAAGCCTAGGTAATTCGAAGGGTCACGCTGGATTTTGGGTATGTCGTCCACACACAAACCTGCATGCTGCATGGCTTGCTGCATGCTGATGCCATCGGCGTCGCACTGTGTGAGCCATTCGGTTTTGAAATCACCGATCAAAGCGCCTGAACCCAAAAAAGTGGCGCGGTAGCGTTGGCCTTCTTCTTCGGCAAAGCCCACCACTTCGATGCCAAAGGGCAGCCGCTTGTTTTGCAAATGCAAAGTGCGCACGCAAGCCATGGGCACGACAATGCCCAAACGGCCGTCGTACTTGCCGCCGTTGCGCACGGTGTCGTAATGGCTACCGGTCAACAGGTATTTCGCATCTGCCGTTGAACCGTGGTAACGGCCCACCACGTTGCCCACGGCATCGACCTCGATTTCGTCAAAGCCGCAGTCTTTCATCCAGTGGCTCAGGCGTTGGGCGCAGGCCCGGTGTGCGTCGGTCAGGTAGGTGACGGTGAGTTGCCCTTTTTCGGCAAAGCCCGGGTCAGAATGCTCGGCCAGCTTTTCCTGCCAGTCCCACACAAGGTGGCCTTGCGTGGGCTCCACGCCGAACTTGTCGTTCAAGCGAATCTCCACGATGCGGTGGATGTTGCGCAGGCATTCTTGCAATTCAAAGTCTGGGTGGCCATGCAAGCGGCGTTCAAAGGCTTGGATGATCTGCTGCTTGCTCAGGCCTACACCGCGTGGGCCGCGCACCGCCAAGATGAAGGGCCAGCCGAACTTGGTGTTGTAGTCAGCGTTGAGCTTTTGGATCTGGGCCAATTCTTCTGGTGTGCAATGGGTGAGGCCCGCTTTGTTTTGCTCGTGGGTGGATTCAGCGGTCAGGGTTTGGCTGACCATGGCCTTGCCTGCGAGCTCAGGGTGGGCGCGGATCAGGCCGAGTTGCGCATCGCGCCCCGCGCGAGCCAAGACCTGGCACATCGCGTGTTTGAGGTGGGCCAGCGAGCGAAAAGGCCGCTCATGCAAAGCTTGCTCGGCGATCCAAGGCGAGTGTTCGTACAAGCCGTCGAGCATGCGGGCCGCATCAGCCGTGCTGGCTTGGTTGAGTTGTTCCAAAGTCATGGTCATGGTGTGTAAGGGTGCACAGATTTCCAGTGGCGAGCGATGTCAATGCGGCGGGCTACCCAGACATGGTCGTGCGATTGGATGTGGTCCAAAAAGCGCTGCAGCGCGGTGATGCGGCCCGGGCGGCCCAGTAAGCGGCAGTGCATGCCGATGCTCATCATTTTGGGGGCGTTGTCGCCATCCGGGTCGCCCTCGGCGTACAGCGCGTCAAAGGTGTCCTTCATGTATTGAAAGAACGGGTCTGCGTGCGAGTAACCCTGGGGCAGCGCAAAGCGCATGTCGTTGCAGTCGAGGGTGTAAGGCACGATCAGCTGAGGCGCATCGGTGCCGTCTGACTTGCGCACTTTCATCCAAAACGGCAGGTCGTCGCCGTAATAGTCGCTGTCGTACTCAAAGCCACCAAAGTCGGCCACCAATCGGCGCGTGTTGGGGCTGTCGCGTCCGGTGTACCAGCCCAAGGGGCGCTCACCGGTCAGCTTCTGAATGATCTCCATGGCCTCGGCCATGTGGGCACGCTCGGTGACTTCATCAACATGTTGGTAGTGAATCCACTTGAGGCCGTGGCAGGCGATGTCGTAGCCCAGCTCTTGGAAGGCGGCGGTCAATTCTGGGTGCTTTTGCAGCGCGGTGGCCACGCCAAACACGGTGAGGGGCAGCTTGCGTTTTTCAAACTCGCGCAGGATGCGCCACACGCCGGCACGCGAGCCGTATTCGTAAATGCCCTCCATGCTGATGTGCCGCTCGGGGAAGGATGCGGGGTTGAACATTTCAGACAAAAACTGCTCGGAGCCGGCATCGCCGTGCAGCACCGAGTTTTCGCCGCCTTCTTCGTAATTCAACACAAACTGCACAGCCACGCGTGCGCCGCCAGGCCACTGGGCGTGCGGCACGTTTCGGCCGTAGCCTTGGAGGTCGCGGGGGTAGGGGAGGGTGGAGTCGTAAGTGCTCATGGCGGTGTTCAATGCAAAGGTCAGGCCAGGGCCAGAGAAATGTCGTGGGTGGGCATCTTGCGGTCAAAGGTCAAACTGGCTTCCACATGGGTCAGGTGATCGTGCATCAATTGAACGGCCAGACCTTCATCCTTGTCGGACAGGGCCGCCACGATAGCCTCGTGCTCATCGCTGGAATGCGCTGCGGCATGACG
>CANGKR010000143.1 GCA_947454355.1 Comamonadaceae bacterium | reverse complement strand
TGGTGCAGGGTCTTTGAGCTCAACACGGCATAAACAAACGGCGTGCCGCTCTCGCGTGCACGCCGTTTTTTGTACAGAACCTGAAATCAGTTCTTGTGCAACTCAGCGTTCAACTCGCCCCAGCTCTTGTTGCGCGGAATCGCGTGCAAGGCGCCCGACTGTGAATCACGGCGGAACAGGATGCCGTTTTTGCCCGACAGCTCTTTGGCTTTCATCAGGCTGCCGTCAGGCAGTTGTACGCGGCTGCCGCCAGTGATGTAGCAGCCGGCCTCGACCACGCAGTCGTCGCCCAGCGAAATGCCGATGCCGGCGTTGGCGCCCAGCAAGCAGCGCTTGCCGACCTTGATGACTTCTTTGCCGCCACCCGACAGCGTGCCCATGATGGACGCGCCGCCGCCGATGTCGCTGGCGTCATCCACCACCACGCCCGCGCTGATGCGGCCTTCGACCATGCTGGCGCCCAAGGTGCCGGCGTTGAAGTTGCAGAAACCTTCGTGCATGACGGTGGTGCCGCTGGCCAGGTGTGCGCCCAGGCGCACGCGGTCGGCGTTGGCAATGCGCACGCCGGAGGGGATCACGTAGTCGGTCATCTGTGGGAACTTGTCCACGCCTTTGACTTCCAGTAAACGCCCGGTGGCGCGGGCCTTCAGGCGGGCGGCGGGCACGTCGGCCACGGCGCAAGGACCGAAGTTGGTCCAGGCCACGTTGGCCAGCAGGCCAAAAATGCCGGTCACGTTGGCGCCGTGCGGCTGCACCAGGCGGTGGCTCAGCAGGTGCAGGCGCAGGTAGGCGTCGTGCGTGTCGGTCGGCGCGTCGGCCAGCGACTTGATCTCGGTGCGCACTGCAACCACGGTCACATTGCGCACAGGGCAAGCAGTCAAAGGTTGGGCCGCATCAGGGCCCAAAGCGGCCGTGGCCTCGGCTTCGGTCAGGCGCGTGCTGCTCGAAGCAGCAATGCCTTCGACCAACTCTGGACTGGGGTACCAGGTGTCCAGCACGGTGCCGTCAGCGGCGATGGTCGCCAGGCCCGTGGCGCGTGCGCCGATGGTTTGAAAAGTGCTCATGGTGTGCTCCGCAAAAATCAGCCCGCCGAGAACATGCCGAGGCGGGCCTTGAAAAATCAGAAGCCGTGATTATCGGTGACTTGGCAAAGTCCCCACGGCTGGCGTCGATAAGCCTGATCAGGCGTTCACGTTCACCACCACCCGGCCGCGCACCTGGCCCGCCAGAATCTCTGCGCCCAGACCAATGGCCTCGGCCAAGCCCACTTCGCGCGTCATGCGCTCCAGCTGCGCCGTGTCCAGGTCTTGCGCCAAACGTGCCCAGGCCGCTTCGCGCACGGTACGCGGAGCCATCACGCTGTCGATGCCTGCCAGCGTCACGCCGCGCAAGATGAAAGGCGCCACGCTCGACGGAAAGTCCATGCCCTGCGCCAGGCCGCAAGCGGTGACCACGCCGCCGTATTTCGTGCTGGCGCAAGCATTGGCCAGCGTGTGGCTGCCCACCGTGTCGACCACGCCCGCCCAGCGTTCTTTGGCCAGCGGCTTGCCGGGGGCAGACAGCTCGGCCCGGTCCACCACGTCGGCCGCGCCCAGCAGGCGCAGGTAGTCTGCTTCTTGCAGGCGGCCTGTGCTGGCCACCACGCGGTAGCCCAGTTTGGCCAGCAGCGCGATCGCCACGCTGCCCACGCCGCCGCCTGCACCGGTAACCAATATGTCGCCATTGGCGGGTGTGACGCCGTGCTTTTCAAGCGCCATCACGCACAGCATGGCGGTGTAGCCTGCGGTGCCAATGGCCATGGCTTGGCGCGGGGTGAAGGCATTGGGCAACTTGACCAGCCAGTCGCCTTTGAGCCGTGCCTTTTGCGCCAGACCGCCGCTGTGGCTCTCGCCTACGCCCCAGCCATTCAAAACGACTTTGTCGCCCGCCTTGAAGAGCGGGTGCTGGCTCTCGGTCACGGTGCCCGACAAGTCGATGCCGGGCGTCAGCGGGAACTTGCGCACCACGGGCGATTTGCCGGTGATGGCCAGGCCGTCTTTGTAGTTGAGGGTGGAGTAGTCCACCTGCACCGTCACATCGCCCTCGGGCAAGGCGCTGTCATCGAGCGTTTGCAAAGTGCAGCGGTAACCGGCGTCGTCTTTGAGGATTTGCAGGGCTTGGTAGGTCATGATTTCTCCAAAAGTATCAGGTGGCTTTGCGGTTGACCAGCACGATGCCCACTGCCACCAGTGCCAGAGCGGCCAGCAGTGTGGGCGTGACGGCTTCACCCAAAATCAGGGTGCCGAACAGCAAAGCAAACAGCGGGGTTAAAAAGACAAACACTGAAATGCGCGTGGCCGGGTAGCGACCGAGCATCCACATCCAGGTGAGGTAACTGGCGAAAGCGCCGATCACGGTTTGCGCGAACATCGAGCCCCAAGCCAGCGGGCTCCAGTCCAAAGACCAGGACTCTCCCCAGGCCCAAGACAGGCAAGGCAGGCTCACGGCGGTGGCGGCGATTTGGTAGAAAAGCAGTTTTTCGGGTGAGATGCGGGTGAGGTTGTTCGCCCGGATCGACACCGTGGTCAAGCCCCACAAAGCCCCGGCAGCCAAGCCCAAAAGGTCGCCCACCGCGCCGGGTGCGATGCCCGCGCTTTGTGCGCTCCAGCCTTCCCGCATGGCAAAAGACACCGCTACAAAGGCGCAAGCCATGCCCAACCATTGCACGGGGCGCAGACGTTCGGACTTCACAAACAGTGGCACCAAAGCGGCCACCCAAAAAGGCGAGGTGTATAAAAAGATGGTCAAGCGCGACGCCGTGGTTTGCATCAAGCCCCAATAGATGCAAGCAAACTCGGCGGCAAACAAGGCGCCGGCCAACAAGCCGGCTTTGAGGCTACCGTCGCGGTCAAACAACCGAATACCGCGCAGGCGACACCAGATCATCAACAACACGCAAGCGCCCACACAACGCAGGCTGGCTTGGAACAAAGGCGCCACCTCGTGGATGATGAGCTTGACCAAGATCTGCTGCAGCCCCCAGAACATGCAGCAGGCCAGCAACAGGCTCACCGCCAGGGCATCCAGATGGTCTTTTCGGGGGTGGGCATCGCTCATGGGGGTCGATTGTGCCCAAGTTGGTGCGCCGCCCCTGTCACTTGTTAACATGCCAAGCCAAAAGGCTGAGTAATGAACAAACAACTATCGCGTCGCGCCTGGGGGCAGGGGGCATTGGCACTGGCTTTGACACCTTGGAGCTTGTCGGCACAACAGGCCATGGGCTCGGCTTCGGACGCGCCTCGTCACATCCGCTGGCAAAACGACCCCTTTGTGTTGGGCGTCGCCAGCGGCCAGCCCCATGCCGACAGCGTGATGCTCTGGACACGCTTGCTCGTGCAAGACGCCGACCAGGCCAACGTGGCCCAAACTGTGGCGGTGCAATGCGAAGTGTTTGCCGACGAAGCCCTGCGCAAACGCGTGGGGCAATACACCGCCATGACCAGCAACCAGCGCGGCATGAGTGTGCACATCGAAGCCAAAGGCTTGCAACCTGGCCGCACATATTGGTACCGCTTCCTGTGCGGCTCGGCCACCAGTCCTGTGGGGCGCACCCGCACCACACCGGCCGTGCAAGACAAAGTCCAGTCCTTGCGATTGGCGCTTGCCTCTTGCCAGCATTTTGAGCAAGGTTTTTTTGCAGCACACCGTGACATCGCCCAGCAAGACCTCGACCTGGTGCTGTTCGTGGGTGACTACATTTACGAAAGCTCCAACCCACGCTACTTGCTGCGCCAACATACTGGGGGCGTGCCGCAAACGCTGGACGAGTACCGTGCCCGCCACGCTCAATACAAGGGTGATGCCGATCTGCGAGCCGCGCACGCAGCGCATCCATGGGTGATGACCTGGGACGATCACGAGGTGGTCAATGACTACGCCAACGACCGCGACATGAAGTACACCGACCCGACGGTGTTTTTGCGGCGCCGAGCAGCGGCTTACCAAGCTTACTTTGAGCACATGCCCGTGCGCATCGGACCGGATGCCGTCAATCCTGCCAACATGCGCATCCATGACCGCATGGGCTGGGGCCAGTTGGCCGATCTGTGGACGCTGGACAACCGGCAGTACCGCAGCCACCATGCCTGCCCCGATCCGCTCAAAGGCGGCGGTCGTGTGGTCATGTCTTGCAACGAATTGGTCGACCCGCAGCGCAGCATGCTGGGCATGGCGCAAGAACGCTGGCTCACGCAAGGCATGAACACCTCGCAAGCTGCGTGGAAGATCGTGGCGCAAGGCACCCAAATGAGTTCTACAGGCCTAGCCACGCCCATGGGCCGCAGCGCTTTCACCGACGGCTGGGACGGTTACCCGCTGGCACGCGAGCGCTTCTTGCAAAACATCGCCGACGCCAAGCTGCAAGACGTGCTGGTGCTGGGCGGCGATGTGCACATGAACGTGGCCGCGCAATTGCGCGTCAAACCCAATGACGAGCAATCGCCCGTGCTGGCCAGTGAGTTGACCACCACTTCGATCACCTCGCGCGGCATGGGCGAGACGTTGGCCGCACAAATTCGCAGCAACAACCCCGACATTGCGCACCTGCGTCCCGATGAGCGCGGCTACACCTTGATTCAGGTGACGCCCGAGGGTGTCCAGTCCGAATTCAGGACCACGGCCAATCCGGTGCAAACCGGCAGTGTGCTTGGCACACAAGCCCGCTTTGCCGTACGGCGCGGTGTGGCGGGGGTGGTCAAGGCTTGAACGTGCCTTACATGCCTTTGAACAACTGACTCGCACTGCGGCTGACAGCAAGTTTGTCGGGCCTGGATTTGATCAGGACCTGCTGGCGGCCTCGCTCGTCGCGCTGAATGCCAGCGATGGCGTTCACATTGACCAAGGTGCTGCGGTGAATCTGCCAAAACAGTTGCGGGTCCAATTGATCGACCAACTCCTTGATCGGCTTGCGGATCAAAAACTCCTGGTCCGTCGTTTGCACGCGGGTGTATTTGTCATCGCTGATGCAAAACAACACATCCTTCACATCCACCATGTGAACGGTGTGGCCCACGCTGGCTTGCAGCCATTTTAAATACGGAAAAGTTTGGCCGCTCAAGCGGGCTGACAAGGCATGCAGCCATTGCTGTACCGGGACAGCTGGTTGCGTCGGTTGCTCGGCGTGAGTGGGCTCACGCTGGCGCAGGCGTTCTTCGAGTCGGCGTACGGTGATCTGCAACCTGTCCGCCTGAACCGGCTTGAGCAGGTAGTCCACCACACCTTGCTCAAAAGCATCGATCGCGTATTGATCGTAGGCGGTCACAAACACCATTTCGGGCAAGTAAGCGTCGTCCCCAACATCCAGCTGGGCAATTTGTCGAGCGGCTTCTACGCCGGTCAGCCCGGGCATGCGGATGTCCAGAAAAATCACATCCGGGCGCCAGGCCTCTACACAGCTCACCGCTTCGGTGCCGTTGCGGGCTTCGCCCACAATCTCCAGCGCTGGCCATACCTCGGTCAAACGCGCTCGCAATTGCTCGCGCATTAAGCGTTCATCATCGGCAATCACTGCCCGCACCTGGCGGGTTGGGGAAGTGTGGTTAAAAGCGTTCATGGCTGCTGGGTACAGTAGGGCAGGCGCAAGCTGACCAAGGTGCCGCTTGCTGCATCTGGCACAGGGCCAACAGTCAAGCTGGCTTGGTCACCGAACATCAAATGCAGACGCTCGCGGATGTTGTTCAGACCAAAACCAGTGCCTGGGGTGTGCGCTTGTCCGAAACCCACGCCATTGTCTTGGACGGTGATCACCAATTGACCATCGATGACGTGCGCAGAGATCCTCAGCAAGCCCCCTTGTGGCTGAGCCTCCAGCCCGTGCTGGATGGCGTTTTCCACCAGGCTTTGAATCATCATGCTGGGCATCAGGGCAGAGTTCAGGCCCTCATGCACATCGATCTGAAACTGCAGCCGCTCTTCCATGCGGACCTTTTGTATGGCCAAGTAAGGCTGGATCACGGCCAGTTCTTGACCGAGACTGCGCATCTGGCCGGTTTGTTCACGCATCGATGGCAAGGTCGCCCGAAGCAAAGCGATCAAACTTTTTTGCATTTGGCTGGCGCGAGGCGGGTCCGTTTCAATCAGGTGATCGATGGAGGCCAGGGTGTTGAATAAAAAGTGCGGCTCGACTTGGGCTTGCATCGCCGACATGCGGGCTTCTGCGAGCTGGCGCTTAAGTTGCTCAGCGACCGCCGTTTGCGTTGCTTCTTGTGCGATGTTTTCAGCCTGAACCTGTTGCTTGTAAGTGACCTTGATCACGATCGAAACGAGGATGAGCAAAAAAGCCAACTCGGGTAAAAACTCACCCCAGCTGATTTGGTGCTGACGGACATGTTCATTTTTATACCGTTTCTCTTGCGCGTCTGCCCAGGCGTCGAGCTTGTCTTCAAGGGCTTGGGCGAATTTTTCGGCATCCGTTTGGGCGCCCTGCGGCACGCTGATTTTTACCCCGCCCAGTGAGATCAACACTTCGGTAGCGCGCGTTGCTGTGGGTTGATCCGTTGCAGGTGGCTCGGGTGCAGTGGTAGGCGAGTTTTGAATTTCAATGCGCGGTCGAGGCAGAGGTGTCTGCGCATTGGTTTTGGCGCCGGACGGCGCCTGGATGGTTTCAGAATACTTCCAAGTGAAAGGTGGCAAGGATTGCAACAGCCCTGCACCCATCAAAAATAACAAAGACAAGACGGTGAACTTCTTCCAGCTGATGCTGATCAACCAGATGGCGTAACTGTGAAAGGCCATGCGAAGAGACTCAAAATGGGAGGGTGGGGTCGCTGTCTTGGACATGGTGTGGATCGGTCGAAATGAATGAATAACCGAATGTAGGGCCCCGCTGCTTGATCGTCATTTCATTTGCGACGAACGGTCGTTTTGCAGGGTTGAACGGTGATTTTGCAGTGTCTTGCCGCCAGCCCAAGGCTAAAATCGCCTCAATGCCCTCTATTTCCGCCCCTTCCGCCAAGAAGTCCTTCAAAACCCAGATGCTGCAGGCCCGCGAGTTGGCCATCATCGAGGCGGTCAACCGTTTGCTGGCTGAAAAAGGATTTGAGGCCATG
>CANGKR010000142.1 GCA_947454355.1 Comamonadaceae bacterium | reverse complement strand
GTGCCGTCAAACAAAGACACGTGGGTGGCACGCAAGTTGGCAGGCAATGATTTTTCATCCACTGCAAAACCGTGGTTTTGGCTAGTGATGGACACGCGACCTGAGTCGAGGTCTTTCACGGGATGGTTCGCGCCATGGTGGCCAAACTTCATCTTGAAAGTTTTCGCGCCACTGGCCAAGGCCATGATTTGGTGGCCCAAACAAATGCCGAATGTAGGAATCCCGTTTTCGATCAACTCTGCGGCCGCTGCAATCGCGTAGTCGCAAGGCTCAGGGTCACCAGGGCCGTTGGACAAGAAGATGCCGTCGGGCTTGTGCTTAAGCACGTCAGCCGCTGGGGTCTTCGCAGGCACCACGGTGACTTTGCAGCCACGCTCGGCCAACATGCGCAAGATGTTTTTCTTCACGCCAAAGTCGTAAGCGACCACATGGAACTTAGGTGCGGTCAAGTTGCCGTAGCCTTCGCCCAATGTCCACTCGGTTTGTGTCCACTCATACGACTTGGACACGGTGACTTTTTGCGCCAAATCAAGGCCAGCCATGTTGGGCGCGCCTTTGGCGGCTGCAACTGCTTGGTCGATCACAGCCTGCGTGACTTCTTGGCCTTTGGCCAGGCCCACGATCGCGCCGTTTTGCGCGCCCTTGGTGCGCAAGATGCGTGTGAGTTGACGGGTGTCGATATTGGCAATCGCTACTGTGCCGGCATCAGCCAAGTAGGCAGACAAGCTCTGGCTAGAGCGGAAGTTGCTTGCGACCAAAGGCAAGTCTTTGATGATCAGGCCAGCAGCATGGACTTGGTCAGCTTCGATGTCTTCCGGGTTGACGCCATAGTTGCCAATGTGCGGATACGTCAGAGTGACGATTTGCTGGCAATAACTGGGGTCGGTAAGGATTTCTTGGTAGCCGGTGAGCGAGGTATTGAACACCACTTCGCCGACGGTGGAGCCGGTGGCTCCGATCGAGTTGCCGATAAAGACCGTGCCGTCTGCGAGCGCCAAAATGGCGGGCGGGAAGGTTCCCTGAAGAGACAAAAGCACTGGGTTCTCCGGAATAGTTCGGGTACGCCCCAGACGCAAGAAAGTAACACTCTCAGAGCGACTGCTTCAGTAGGGAGTTGGCTTGGACGAGCTGGTGCGTACGGGTTGATGCGGGAAAGCCTCCCATTATAGCCGCTAGGGACTACCGCGAACTGACGCAATACGAAGAAAATTACGCTTTCAAGCCTTTGGGGACAGTGCAGCCATGCTGCTGGCCTGCAGGCAAATGGCCGCGGCGCTGGCGACGTTCAAGGACTCTTCACCGCCGGGCTGGGCAATGCGCACCTGGCTTTGGGCCATGGCCATCAACTCGCTGCTCACACCCTGCCCTTCATGGCCAAAGGCCCAGGCGCAGGCAGTAGGCAGCCGCCCGTGGAACAACAATTCATGCAAAAACGGGCCTTGGTGTGAGCTGGTGGTGATCACGGGCACAGACAGCTGAGCCACCTGCTCGAGGGAGGCACCCTCCACCAAATGCATACCGAAGTGAGCCCCCATGCCCGCACGCAGTACTTTGGCCGACCACAGGGCCGCCGTGCCTTTGAGCGCCAGCACCTGTTTGAAGCCAAAAGCAGAGGCACTGCGCAGGATGGAGCCGACATTTCCCGCGTCCTGAACCCGGTCCAGGATCACTGTTGCGGCTTGCGAATCCAGGCTGAGCGCAGGTGTGTAATCTAGCAAGAACCCCATCTGCGCGGGCGACTCCAAACCACTGAGGGTGGCAAACAAAGCGTCAGACACAACGACGACTTTGTCACTCCATTCCCGCCAGGCCACAGGGTCGCTGGACCACACGCCCGGGGTCAAGACCACTTGCAAAGGCTGAACGCCGCGCTCCAAAGCCGCGCGGCACAGGTGATCCCCCTCCAGCCAAATGTGGCCTTGCTTGCGATAGGCATTGGCATCTTGCACCAGCCGGCGGATGCTTTTGAGCAAGGGGTTGTCGCGAGAGGTCACTTCGATCATCACAAGACCTTGGCCACAGGGGCGAAGCTGCGGCGATGCCAGGGACTGGCACCGTGAACGGCCAAGGCTTCTAAGTGAGCCTGCGTGCCGTACCCCTTATGCTGGTCGAATCCGTATTGCGGATGGGCTTGGTGCATGCTGGCGCACAACCTGTCCCGCTGAACTTTGGCCAATATCGACGCGGCCGATATAGCAGGCACTTTGGCATCACCTTGCACAATGGCCTCAGCCAGAATGTCCAACGAGGGTAATCGGTTGCCATCCACCAGCACCTTGTGGGGTTTCAAGCGCAATCCTTCGACCGCCCTTTTCATGGCCAGCATCGTCGCTTGCAAAATATTGAGGGTGTCTATCTCTTCAACCGTGGCCTCGGCGATCGAAAAGCACAAAGCTTTCGCGCGGATTTCATCAAAAAGTTTTTCGCGCCGCTTTGCACTCAACTTTTTGGAGTCAGCCAGGCCTTGGATGGGTTTCAATTCGTCCAATATGACTGCCGCCGCCACCACCGGCCCCGCCAAGGGACCGCGGCCGGCTTCGTCCACACCAGCAATCAAGCCGGGCGTATCCCACACCAAGGAGGGCTGCTTATCAAGAAAGGATTTTCTGGAGGGCATGGGCGGCAAGTTCAGGCGTATCGCGCATCAGGCTGTGATGCAATTGAGTGAATCGTTCTTCGAGCTGCCTGATTTTGGCAGGTGAGGCCAACCAGGCCAAGACGGACTCGGCCATGCGCTCGGGCGTCGCCTGATCCTGCAGCAATTCAGGCACCACAAAATCTTGGCACAAGATATTGGGCAAACCCACCCAAGGTTGTAATTTTTGACGCTTCATCAACTGCCAGCTCAACCAGTTCATGTTGTAGGCAATGACCATCGGCTTTTTGAACAAGGCCGCTTCCAGGGTTGCGGTGCCGCTGGCCATCAAGCTCACATCGCACGCGGCCAAGGCGGCATGTGATTGCCCGCTCAAGACGCGGATGTGATCTGTCATGCCTTGGGCTTGTACTACCTGCATGACGCGGGCCTGCAAGGCCGGCATGGCCGGCAACACAAATTGCAATTGGGGCTGAGACTGACGCATCCGCTTTGCCGCCTGCACAAATCGTTCTGCCAAATAAGCCAATTCGGAAACGCGGCTGCCCGGTAGCAAGGCCACCACAGGGCGGTCAGGATCCAGCCCCAATTGTCTCTTGGCCTCGTCTTGGTCAACTTGCATGGGAATGGCTTGCGCCAGGGGATGACCGACATAAGTGGCCTCGATTCCATGGGAAGCCAGCAAAGCTTGCTCAAAAGGAAAGATGCACAGTACATGGTCCACGCTCTGCCGGATTTTGACTATACGCTCGGCCCGCCATGCCCAGATGGAGGGGCACACAAAATGCACCGTGGGTATACCTTGCGCTTTCAGACTGCACTCCAAGTCCAGGTTGAAATCCGGCGCATCCACACCGATGAAAACATCCGGCCGATCGGCCAGCAAACGTTGCTGAAGTTGCGAGCGAATGCCGACGATTTCACGATAATGTCGCAACACCTCGACATAGCCTCTGACCGCTAATTTGTCATAAGGCCACCAGCTTTCAAAACCCTGGGCCAGCATGCGGGGGCCGCCGATGCCTTGGGCCTGGGCTAGCGGCCAGTGCTTCAAAAGGCCCTGCAACAACAAGCCTGCCAGCAGGTCGCCCGAGGGTTCGCCGGCCACCATAGCAAATTGAAGGGCCCGTTCACTCAACGCACGATGCCCCGTTGTGGGGAATTAGATGACAGAAAATCCAGCATCATTTGTATGTCCGCTTCAGCTTGCGGGTAGGTCTGAGGGAGCTCAGCCATCTGCGTTTGTGCCGCGTCCAGCGTCAGGCCTTGTCGGTACAAAATTTTATGGATGGCTTTGACAGCGGCGATCCGCTCAGGCGAAAAACCCCGTCGCCGCAAACCCTCGAAATTCATCGACCGGGCTTTGGCGGGTTGCCCCTGCGCCATCACAAAGGGCGGCAGATCCGCAAACAAGAGCGAGTTCATGGCTGTGAAACTGTGGGCACCCAATCTGCAAAATTGATGCACCACGGTGAAGCCGCCGAGGATCGCCCAATCACCCACTTGTACATGACCAGCCAGTTGGGTGTTGTTGGCAAATATGGTGTGGTTGCCAACTTGGCAATCGTGGGCCAAGTGCACATAAGCCATGATCAAGTTGTCGTTGCCCACGCGGGTCACGCCTTGGTCACCAGTCGTGCCGATGTTGAAAGTGCAAAACTCACGGATCGTGTTGCGGTCGCCAATCACCAACTCGCAAGGCTCACCTGCGTATTTTTTATCTTGTGGGACGGCCCCGAGAGAGCTGAACTGAAAGATCTTGTTATCTGCGCCAATGCGGGTATGCCCCTCGATCACACAGTGTCCAGCCACGGAGGTGCCCGGGCCAATGTAGACATGGGGGCCAATCAGGCTGTAAGGACCGATCGAGGCGGTACTGTCGATTTCAGCGCCCTTGTCGATGATGGCCGTTGGATGGATGCGGGACATGAACCTATAACCTCAAGCGATTTTGCGCATTGTGCACATCAACTCCGCCTCCACCGCCAGCTCGGTGCCGACTTTGGCGCGGGATTTGAACTTGAAAATACCCGCCTTCATTCGGTCGAGTTCGACTTCCAAAATGAGCTGATCACCTGGCTCCACGGGCCGCTTGAAACGAGCACCATCGATGCCAGCAAAGTAATAAACCGTGTTGTCATCAGGCGTTTCACCCAAGGTGTCAAAGGCGAGCAAGGCCGCAGCCTGAGCCAGGGCTTCGAGCATCAAAACGCCTGGCATCACAGGGCGATGCGGAAAGTGGCCAGTGAAAAACGGCTCGTTCATGGTCACGTTTTTCAAAGCCCGGATGCGCACACCCTTTTCGATCTCCAACACCCGATCGACCAGCAAAAAAGGGTAGCGATGCGGCAGTTGTTTGAGGATGTCGTGGATGTCCATCATGGTCATTTTTCCTTTGGATTCGTATGTTCTAAGGCTTTGATCCGCTCGCGCAAGCGATAGAGTTGCTTGACGCTGGCTGCATTTTTTTCCCACGTCGCGTTTTCATCGATGGGGAACAAGCCGGTATATTGGCCGGGTTGATGGATGGAGCGGGTCACCACCGACGCGGCAGAAATATGCACACCGTCCGCCAAAGTCAAATGGCCCAGCACCACCGCACCGCCTCCAACAGTGCAATGCGCTCCGATGCGGGCGCTACCGGCCACGCCTGCGCATCCGGCCAAGGCTGAATGCGCACCGATGCGCACGTTGTGACCGATCTGCACCAGGTTATCCAACTTCACACCGTCCTCGATCACTGTGTCATCTAAGGCGCCTCGATCGATGCAGGTGTTGGCGCCAATTTCGACATCATTGCCGATGCGCACTGCGCCCAGTTGTTCGATTTTTTCCCAGACGCCGTCATGAGGCGCGAAACCAAATCCATCGGCGCCAATGACCACGCCCGCATGCACAATGCAGCGCTCTCCGATAATGCAGTCTTCACCCACGCTCACGCGGGACTTTAAATGGGTATGCGCTCCGATGCGTGCACCGCGCTCCACCACACACAAGGGGCCAATCGTCGCGCTAGGATCTATGTTCGCATCAGGGTCGATCACTGCGCTGGGATGAATGCCGACTGGGGTTAAAGGCCTGGTGCTGAGCTTGTACAAACGGGTCAGCCGGGCGAAATACACATAAGGATCTGGGGTGACAATGCAAGCCCCACGGTGTCGGGCCACAGCTTCCATGGCGGGCGAGACGATCACGCAAGCGGCAGCCGAGGTGGCCAATTGAGATTGGTATTTGGGATGGCTTAAAAAACTGATCTGCAAAGCACTCGCAGACTCCAGAGGGCTCAGACTGTCAATGCGGGTGAGCGGATCGCCGTGCAGCACACCACCCAAGGCCTGTACGATGTCTCCAAGCTGCAGGGCCACAGTGAATCCATCGCCGCGCAAACTTACTTGGCGCCCGCGTTGAGGGCCTTGATCACTTTATCCGTGATGTCGTGCTTGGGATTCATGTACACCGCTTCTTGAAAAATGGCGTCATATTTCTCAGCCTCAGCCACTTGCTTGACGGCACGGTTGGCGCGCTCGATCACCAATTGTTGCTCTTCATTTTTGCGCGTGTTCAAGTCTTCCTGAAATTCACGGCGCTTGCGCTGGAATTCACGATCCTGATCGATCAATTGTTTCTGACGCGCTGTGCGCTGGCTCTCTGAGAGTGTGGGCGACTCACGCTCGAACTTTTCAGAATTGGTCTTCAAAGTGTTGCCGGTATCGACCAGCTCTTTTTCGCGCCGTGAAAACTCCTGCTCCAACTTCGCCTGAGCTGCTTTGGCCGAACTGGCTTCGCGGAAAATCCGGTCGGTGTTGACGAAGCCGATTTTGACCTCTTGCGCTTGCGCCGCAAAGGCCATGCAGACTGCAGCGATGGCCAAGGTCAGGGAGTGACGAACAGTTTTCATTAGAAGGAGGTTCCGATTTGGAATTGGAGTTGCTGGATTTTATCCGTACTCTGCTTGCGCACGGGTATCGCATAGGAAAAACGCAAAGGCCCCATGGGCGAAACCCAACTCAAGCCAACACCCACGGAAGCGCGCAGCTCCTTTACGGTGACGGCTTCATGCTCGCCATAAGCACGGCCCACATCTGTGAATGCAAACATGCGCAGCGTCCGGTCGTTGCCCGCCCCAGGAAAAGGCGCATTCAGCTCGGTGTTGAACACCACTTTTTTGGAGCCACCCAGGTAAATGCTGTTGAGGGTATCCGATGGGCCCAAGGTCGATTGTTCGAATCCGCGGACACTGCCCAGCCCCCCCACATAGAAGTTCTTGAAAATCGGATAAGGACTACCCGATAAACCCTGGCCATAACCCAGGTCGGCATTGAATGCTAAGGTGTACTTTTTGGTCAGCGGTATGTATTGCTGGAATTGGTAACTGGTGCGCACATAGCGCACATCACCTGCCAAGCTGATGTCGGCATTGAAGCGCTGCAACTGACCGCTGGTGGGCACCAAGGCACTGTCCCGACCATCACGCGCCCAACCCACTGTCAATGGCACAGC
>CANGKR010000141.1 GCA_947454355.1 Comamonadaceae bacterium | reverse complement strand
CTCTTCCTCGTGTTGATCCTGATATTCCGCCCCAAGGGTCTGCTCGGTACGCGGGAGGGTTGATCCATGAACTACTACAAATTCAAACCCTATAACCTGGGCCGCCTCATCATCTGGAGCTTGTTTGCGCTGGTGTTGATGGTCATGCCTTTGATCTTTACCAGTCAATTGTCCGCCACGATGCTCGCTCAGATGGGTATCGCCATCATTGCCTGTTTGTCCTACAACATCTTGTTGGGACAGGGCGGGATGCTGAGTTTTGGACATGCGGTGTACACCGGTCTGGGTTCTTACATGGCCATCCACGCACTGAACATGGTCTCGGCTGGGCATCTGCCTTTGCCCGTGAGTTTGGTGCCCATGGTGGGCGGCTTGGCCGGTATGGGCTTTGCCATTTTGTTTGGCTACGTCACCACCCGAAAATCAGGAACACCCTTTGCCATGATCACCATGGGTCTGGCAGAGCTGGTGTTTGCCATGTCGCTGATGTTCTCGGAGTTTTTCGGTGGCGAAGCCGGGGTCTCAGGTAACCGCGTGGCGGGGCAAGAATTCTGGGGCATCACCTACGGCCCGCAAGTTCAGATCTATTACTTGATTGCTCTTTACACTTTGGTGTGTGTGGCTTTGATGTATGCCTTTACGCAAACGCCTTTGGGGCGCATTTTGAATGCCGTGCGCGACAACCCGGAGCGCGTGGAGTTCATTGGCTACAACACCCAACGGGTGCGCTACCTGTCTTTCATCATTGCAGGCTTCTTCGCCGGTATTGCGGGCGGGTTGGGTGCCTTAAATTTTGAAATTGTCACCGCTGAAGTGGTGGGCGCAGGCCGCTCGGGCGCTTATTTGCTCTTCACCTTCTTGGGAGGAGCGACCTTCTTTTTCGGACCCATTCTGGGCGCGATTTTGATGGTGATTGCATTTGTGTTGCTGTCCGAATTCACCAAGGCCTGGCTGCTTTACCTGGGCTTGGTGTTCTTGTTCATGGTGATGTACGCCCCCGGGGGGCTGGCCAGTTTGCTGATGATGAACCTGCGTGTGGCCGCCTTCGGCAAATTGCGCCAGATTGTGTTCAGCTACCTTGGATTGATGTTGACCGCACTGGTGATGCTCATGGGCGCAGGCGCCATGATCGAGATGGTCTACCACCTGCAACTCAATGCTGCATTGGGTGATGACTTGAAGTTCATGGGCGTGACTCTGCATGCCAAGGGCCTGGACAGTTGGGTCGGTTCAGCCTTGGTGTTGCTGACGGGTCTGGGGCTGTTTGAAACCATGCGCCGACACTACATGCATGAGTGGGGGGCGATTCAGACCGAGATCGAAAAAGAAATCAAACGCCGGGAGGCTGCGTGATGACCTACGCACTGGAACTCAAAGATCTGCGTAAAAGCTTCGGCAAGACCGAAATCATTCGAGGTGCCAATTTGGCCGTGAATGCAGGCGAACGCGTGGCCATCATTGGCCCCAACGGCGCCGGCAAATCCACTTTGTTCAACTTGATCAGCGGCCGCTTTGGCCCAACCAGCGGCGAGATTTTGCTCAATGGTCAGTCTATTGCGAACAAGAAGCCCTATGAAATCAACCGCATGGGTTTGTCACGCAGTTTTCAAATCACCAACATCTTCCCCAAGCTGAGTGTGTTTGAAAATCTGCGCTGCGCCGTGCTTTGGAGCTTGGGCTACAAGTACACCTTCCTCAAGTTCCTCTCGGGCTTGCGCGATGCCAACGCCCAGGCAGAGCAATTCATGGCGATGATCAAACTCGACAAAAAGCGCGATGTCCTGGCCATGAACCTGACCTATGCGGAACAACGCGCTTTGGAGATTGGGATCACCATCGCGGGCGGATCGGATGTGATTTTGCTCGACGAACCCACGGCGGGCATGAGCAAAAGCGAGACCACGCGCTTCATCAGTTTGATCAAGTCGGTGACCGAAGGCAAAACATTGCTGACGGTTGAACATGACATGGGTGTGGTGTTCGGCTTGGCCGACAAAATTGCGGTGGTTGTATATGGTGAAGTGATCGCCTTTGACGTGCCAGAAGCCGTGCGCTCGAACCCCAAGGTGCAAGAGGCCTATTTGGGCGCACCTGCAGAGCAGGGAGGACATTGAGATGTTGAACATCGACAATTTACATGCCTACTACGGCAAGAGCCACATCCTGCATGGTGTCAGTTTCCAGGTGCAAGCCGGCGAGATCGTGGCGCTTTTAGGCCGCAACGGCTCGGGTCGCTCGACGACGGCCAAGGCCATCATGGGCTTGGTTGAATGCGCAGGTCGCGTAGACTGGAAAGGCCAGAACATTTTGGGCCGCAAAGCCTTTGAAATCGCCCATGCCGGCATCGGTTATGTACCTGAAAACCGCGATATTTTTCCCAAGCTCACGGTCCATCAGAATTTGCTGCTGGGTCAAAAGGGCTCGGGGCAGGGCAGTCGCTGGACTTTTGAGGACATGTACCAGATGTTCCCGCGTCTTCGAGAGCGGCAGCATACTGAGGCCGGTGTTCTGTCGGGTGGCGAGCAACAAATGCTCACGCTGTGTCGCACCTTGATGGGCGACCCGGACCTGATCATCATTGACGAACCGACCGAAGGTCTGGCCCCCAAAATCGTCGAACTGGTCGGCCAGTATCTGCAGTTGCTCAAGCAAAAGGGCGTTTCGGTCCTTTTGATCGAACAAAAACTGACGATTGCCATGAACATTTCGGATCGGGCATTGGTCATGGGCCACGGTAGCATCGTTTTTGAAGGCACGCCCGACCAATTGCGTGCCGACAATTACATTCGCAAAGAGTGGCTTGAGGTTTGATTCGTCTCGAGAGCGACACCCTGTCTCGGCAGGGTCATTCACTTCCCCTAGAATAAAAAAAGAACGCCCGTTCTTTTTTGTCGATTGGTTTCATTTTGAGAGGAAATTAGCATGACGGCTGAATACAAAGTCCATGGCGACGTGGCAGTGATCACGATGGCCAATCCCCCGGTCAATGGACTGGGATTGTCTACACGCCAAGGCATCACCGATGGCATTGCCAAAGCCAATGCCGACGCCGCCGTCAAGGCGATTGTCATCACCGGCGCGGGCAAAGCTTTTTCGGGTGGAGCCGACATCCGTGAATTTGGATCTTCTAAAGCCACGCAAGAACCTAATTTGTTGAGCGTGATCCGGGTCTGTGAAAACTCCGCTAAGCCCGTTGTGGCGGCCATTCATTCAGTGGCCATGGGTGGAGGCTTGGAGCTGGCTCTGGGTTGCCATTACCGCATTGCTGCGCCAGGTGCCAGCATTGCCTTGCCAGAAGTGAAACTCGGTTTGATCCCCGGTGCCGGTGGTACTCAACGTTTGCCCCGTGTCTTGGGTGTAGAGGCTGCCCTGAACATGATCGTCAGCGGTGAAGCCATCAAGAGCGAAATGATCTCCATGTTGCCGGGGCAAAAGTTGTTCGACAAATTGTCGGCTTCTGCCGAGAGCCTGGCCGAAGAAGCATTAGCCATGGCCCGACAAGCGGCCGCCACACACGCTGACGGCTCTGCCAAACCCTTGGTCAAAAACCTGCCATGCAAGCATCCTCAAGGCGATGCGTATTTCCAGTTTGCCCGCAACATGGTCAAGGGCATGTCTAAAAACTTCCCTGCCCCCGCCAAATGCGTGGACGCAGTCGAGGCAGCCACCAAACAAAAGTTTGATGATGGCATGAATACCGAGCGAGAGATTTTCACCAACCTCATGCTCACACCCGAATGCCGTGCCCTGCGGCACATCTTCATGGCCGATCGCGCCGCTTCCAAAATCGCAGACGTTCCGGAAGACACCCCCAAACGCAACATTGCCAGCGTGGCGGTCATCGGTGCAGGAACCATGGGCGGTGGCATTTCCATGAATTTCTTGAATGCCGGCATTCCAGTGACCATGCTCGAGATGAAGCAAGATGCACTGGACCGCGGTGTGGCCACCATCCGTAAAAATTATGAGTCTCAGGTCAAAAAAGGCAAACTCAAGCAAGACAAGTACGAAGCCCGCATGGCCTTGCTCAAGACCACGCTCAGCTACGACGACATCGGGCAGTCCGACTTGGTCATTGAGGCCGTGTTTGAAGAGATGGGCGTCAAAGAGACTGTTTTTAAGAAACTCGATGAAGTGATGAAGCCCGGTGCCATCCTGGCCTCTAATACGTCGACGCTGGACGTGAACAAGATCGCCTCGTTCACCAAACGCCCACAAGACGTGATCGGCATGCACTTTTTCAGTCCAGCCAACGTCATGAAATTGCTGGAAGTCGTGCGTGCCGCCCAAACGGGGAAAGATGTGTTGGCCACCGTGATGGCTTTAGGCAAGAAAATCAAAAAGACCTCGGTGGTCTCAGGCGTTTGCGATGGCTTCATCGGCAACCGCATGATCGAGCAGTACAGCCGCCAGGCTGGATTTTTGATCGAAGAAGGCTGTACCCCTGCGCAAGTGGACAAGGCGGTCGAGAAGTTCGGCTTCGCCATGGGTCCCTTCCGCATGGGTGATTTGGCAGGCAATGACATCGGCTGGGCGATTCGCAAACGCCGCGCACTGGAGCGCCCCAACATGCTCTACAGCAAGACGACCGACCTCTTGTGTGAAATGGGCCGCTACGGTCAAAAGACCGGCGCAGGCTGGTACGACTATCAAGCTGGCAAACGCGATGCCATCCCGAGCGCCGTTGTGGTCGAGATGATCGAAAAACACCGCGCAGCTCAAGGCGTTACCGCCCGTAAGATCAGCGACGAAGAAATCGTTCAACGTCTGGTGTTCTCTTTGGTCAATGAAGCTGCCCATATTCTGGAAGAAGGCATTGCAGGCAAGGCCAGTGACATCGACATGGTGTACCTGACCGGTTACGGATTCCCAATCTTCCGCGGCGGGCCGATGCTCTACGCCGACCAAGTGGGCCTCTTCAATGTGGTGCAAGCCATGAACCGTTTTGCCCAGAACCCGCTCGACGATGCTGCTTTCTGGAAACCCGCTCCGCTTTTGGCCCGTCTGGCGGCTGAAGGCAAGAACTTCAATTAAAAGGAATTCAACATGTCCAACGCCGTCATTGTTTCGACCGCACGCACGCCACTGGCCAAGAGCTGGAAGGGTGCCTTCAATATGACCCACGGAGCCACTTTGGGCGGTCACGCTGTTCAGCATGCAATAGCCCGTGCAGGCATCGATGGTGCTGAAGTGGAAGACGTCATCATGGGGTGCGCCACACCCGAAGGCGCCACCGGGGCCAACATCGCTCGTCAAATTGCACTGAAAGCAGGTCTGCCGATTTCCGTCTCTGGCTTGACCGTCAACCGCTTTTGTTCCTCAGGTCTGCAAACCATCGCTTTGGCAGCGCAGCGCATCATTGCTGGTGAGGGTCAGGTGTATGTGGCCGGTGGCGTAGAAAGCATCTCATGTGTTCAACAAGAAATGAATCAACACATGCTGCAAGATTTGGCCTTGGCCAAACAAAAGCCTGAAATTTACTGGAGCATGCTTCAAACCGCTGAGCAAGTGGCCAAGCGCTACAACATTGGCCGTGATCGCATGGACGAATACGGTGCAGGCAGTCAGCAAAAGGCCTGCGCTGCGCAGGCGGCTGGTTTGTTCGATGCCGAAATTGCCCCCATCACTGTGCTCGCCGGCGTAGCCGACAAGACCATGGGATTGATCACCAAGCAAGTGACTGTGAGCAAAGACGAAGGCACGCGCGAAGGCACCACGGTGGATGCCATCAGCGGCTTGCGTTCAGCCTTGCCCGGTGGTTTGATCACCGCGGGCAATGCCAGCCAGTTCTCTGACGGCGCAGGCGCATGCGTATTGATGGACGAAAAACTGGCCGAGCAAAAAGGTCTCAAGCCTCTGGGCCGATTCCTCGGCTTTGCCGTGGCCGGTTGCGAGCCTGATGAAATGGGCATTGGCCCTGTATATGCCGTGCCCAAAGCGCTGGCACGTCTGGGCCTCACAGTCAACGACATCGACCTGTGGGAATTGAACGAAGCGTTTGCAGTGCAGGTTCTTTACTGCCGCGACAAGTTGGGCATCCCGGCTGACCGCTTGAACGTCAACGGCGGCGCGATCGCAGTGGGTCACCCCTACGGCGTATCGGGCCAACGCCTGACGGGCCATGCCCTGATCGAAGGCAAGCGCCGTGGCGCCAAGCGCGTGGCTGTGACCATGTGCATCGGCGGCGGCATGGGCGCTTGCGGCATTTTTGAAGTGCTGTGATGACAAGCCGCGTTGATGTTTGATCAACGCAAAGGGCGGTTGGCTGTGAGCTGACCGCCTTTTTTTGTACATTGATTCAGGATGAATACCATGAGTTTGCGTCCCACCGTAGATTTTCTTCTCCACGACTGGCTGAAGGTCGATAGCCTGCAATCCCGCGAGCGTTTTGCCGACCATTCGCGCGAGACCTTTGACGCGGTGTTCGACACCTGCGAGCGCATCGCCCGCGAGAAGTACGCCCCGTTCAACCGTCTCGTGGACACGCAAGAACCGCACTTTGACGGCGAAAAAGTCACTCTCCCACAAGCCACGCACGATGCCTACAAGGCCTATGCCGAGTCGGGCATGCTCAGCGCCGCCCAGGACTATGACATCGGCGGCATGCAACTGCCCTACACGGTCGAGGCAGCAGCCAACGCCTTTTTCGCAATGGCTTCGGTCAGCATCGGCTCAGGCATGCTCACCAGCGGTAACGCCAATTTGCTGATGGTTCACGGCTCCGATCTGCAAAAGCAAGTGTTTGCCCTGAACGAATTCAACGGCCGCTTTTCGGGCACCATGTGCTTGAGTGAACCTCAAGCGGGCTCGTCGCTCAGCGATGTGATGACCCGCGCCACGCCCGATGGGGCCGACTTTGAATCGGATGCTTTGGGTGCGCGTTACCGCCTCAAGGGCAACAAGATGTGGATCTCGTCGGGCGAGCACGAGCTGTCCGAGAACATCATCCACCTGGTGTTGGCCAAGATCCCCGATGCCAATGGTCAGTTGGTGCCGGGCGTCAAAGGCATCTCGCTGTTCATCGTGCCCAAAAAACTGGTGGACACGAATGGTCAACTGACCGGAGAGCGCAACGACGTGGCGCTGGCGGGCCTGAACCACAAATGCGGCTGGCGCGGCACGACCAACACGCTGCTGAACTTTGGCGAGGGCAAGTACCCGGTGCG
>CANGKR010000140.1 GCA_947454355.1 Comamonadaceae bacterium | reverse complement strand
GCACCACCGTCGACATAATCCCATCCGCCCAATGGGAAGATCAAATCATCTAGGTTGGAACCTTTGATCAGTTCAAATGATTTGTTATTGGGCGAGCCGTAAATATTTGGCATTGAGGGGATGTGAGTGGATTCGATAATTGATAAGTTTCACACAATGTACCTGAGCAACCCATTAATAATGTGAACACCATGCTGTTCTCAGGGTTGTGAATGGATTATTTTGCTTTCTAATGGAATCATTTGAAAGTTCATATAGGAGTTGTGTATAATCACATCCTATATGAACTTTTTGATCCGCGTTCCCTTGAATACCAGCCCCGAGCAGCACGCACGTTTGTGCGAGCTGCGGGCGGTGTTTGCCCGGGTTTGCAATGAGCTGGCGCCTCAGGTGCAGAAGTCCAAGGTGTGGAACAGGGTGGCGCTACACCATTTGCACTACCGCAGTCTGCGAGAAAAGTTTCCTGAGCTGGGTTCCCAGATGGTGTGCAACGCTATTTATGCGGTTTCCAAAATGGGCCGATTGATTTATCAACATCCATCTAGTCCTTACAACTTGTCGGCGCGTGCGGGCTTACCTTTGCCTCTTTTGAAGTTTGCCGACAGCTGCCCCGTGTACTTTGATCGCCACACGTTGAGCCTCAAGCCTGGGCAGTTGTCCTTGTTCACCATGGACGGGCGTATGCGCTTTGACCTGACCCTGTCATTGGACCAACTTGCTCTATTCGAACAAACCAAACTGCGTGAAATTGTGCTTAACGAGCGTTTAGATCGAGTTTTCGAGTTGTCTTTCCATTTGGTAACGCCCGAAATGCCAGAGGCCTCTGTGGACAGTGATTTGCCCGAGGAGCTTTCGGGTGCACAAACTGCGCCGAATGCGACCATTCCTGAATATGTTTCTGTAGAGATTGCGTCATGAAGTCTGATTCTCCTGTGTCCGAGTTGCGATTGGCCTTGCTGGCTTTCAAACCGCTTTGGCGTTCTGTCTTGTTCATAAGCATGGTGATTGGCTTGCTGGGATTTACTTCCACGGTTTACATGCTCGAGGTCTATGACCGGGTGGTGACAAGTCGAAATATGAACACATTGCTGATGTTGACGGCCTTGGCTTTTGGGGCTTATGCCTTCATGGAGGTGCTTGAAAAGATCCGTTCCCGTATGCTGTGGAGTGTTGGGATTCAGTTTGAGCTCAAGTTGTCTGACAGGGTTTACAACGCCATGTTTGACGGCTTGCTAAAAAAGCAGATGGCTGGCGCTTTGTCAGTGCAAAACGACTTGCGGACAGTGCGTGACTTCTTCAACAATCCGGCTTTGACCGCCGCATTGGAAGTGCCGATGGCACTCGTTTCTGTCGTGCTGATTTTCATGATCAACCCTTTGCTGGGCTGGGCGGCGCTGGTGGGGGCTTTGATGCAGACTTTTGTGGCTTGGTTGCTGCAAAGGGCTTCGCGCAAACCGCTTCTTGAAGCCCAGAGGCGCTCACAAGAGGCGCAGGTGTATGCCGAGGCGTCTTTGCGAAACACGCAGGTGATGGAGTCGATGGGCATGATGCCTGCTGTGATGGCGCAGTGGCAAAAAAAACAGCAAGCGTTTTTGGCCTTTCAATCGCAAGCCTCGGAGTCCGCAGGTGGTTTGAATGCCGTGACCAAACTGCTGCAACAGTTGATGGGTTCAGTCATGTTGGGGCTTGCGGCTTGGATGCTACTTGATAACAACTTGCATGGTGGCTCTGCCATGATGATCATCAGTTCGGTCTTGGCAGGGCGTTTGTTGACGCCCTTGATTCAGGTGGTTCAGCAGTGGAGCGCCCTGGTCAGTGTCACGGCTTCGTGGTCGCGGTTAGATCAGTTGTTGTCGATCGTGCCAGCCCGGAGTCAAAACATGCCTTTGCCTGCACCCAAGGGTGAGCTGATTGTGGAAGCTTTGACCGCTGGACCACCAGGGCAGGTGCAGCCAGTCTTGCGTGGTATTCAGTTTGGTTTGCCACCGGGCTGTGTTTTGGGTGTCATTGGACCATCTGCCTCAGGCAAGACGTCTTTGGCACGATTGCTAATGGGCATCTGGGTGCCCATGGCCGGCAAAGTGCGCTTGGACGGCGCAGATGTCCATATATGGGACAAGGAAGAGTTGGGGCCTTTCTTAGGTTACCTGCCACAAGGTGTGGAGTTGATGGAGGGCACTTTGGCGGAAAACATAGCCCGTTTTGGCGATGTCGACATGAGTCGCGTGGAAGATGTGGCTCGGTTGGTTGGCTTGCATGAGTTCATTTTGTCGTTGCCACAAGCTTACGAAACGCCAGTAGGCAGGGATGGCGGACTGCTTTCAGGCGGCCAACGTCAACGCGTTGCTTTAGCACGTGCTTTGTATGGCAACCCAGTCTTGGTGGTGCTGGATGAACCCAATTCCAGTTTGGACGAGGCCGGAGATGCGGCTTTGTCACAAGCCATATTGACGATGAAGTCCCGTGGCACCACATTTGTGGTGATTACACACAGGACCAGCGTTTTGTCCGTGACTGACCGATTGTTGATGTTGCGTGATGGGACCCAGCAGCTTTACGGGCCGACCGCAGAGGTCATGCAAAAGCTCATGCCTGCTGCGGTTGCGGCCCCGGCTGCTGCCGCTATGACTCCTGGCGTTTGAGGATGAAAAAAATGAATAAATACGTACCCGTAACGCGCAGCGGCCTATCAGAAGTGTTGTGGTCCTTTCGCAAAGAGTTCATGGTGGTGGGGCTATTCAGCATGGTGGTCAATTTATTGATGTTGACCCCCACCATTTATATGCTGCAGGTGTTTGACCGCGTGATGATGAGCCAAAGCCATTTGACACTTTTGATGGTGTCCATCCTGGCATTGGTGCTGTTTGGCTTCATGGCGTTTGCTGAATGGGCCCGCTCCATCATGTTGGTGCGAATTGGCGTCAAGCTGGATCAGTCCCTAAGTCAGCGGGTGTTCCAGGCCAGCTTTTTGTCGTATCTGAATCCGACCGAGACTGCCCCGGCCAGAGCGTTCACAGACTTGACCCAGTTGCGCCAGTTCATGACAGGCAATGGCGTGTTTGCATTCTTTGACGTGCCCTGGATTCCGATTTACTTGGCCGTTTTATTTTTACTGCATCCTTTTTTGGGCATCGCAGCAATCTTTTTTGCAATGATCCAAGGCGCCATCGCGTTCTGGGGTAACGGGATCACCCAGCAGGCGCAATCGGCGTCCAGCAAAGCGCAGGCCGATACCCAAAACTACTTGCAGTCAAAGCTACGTAATGTTGAGGTCCTCAGTTCGATGGGCATGTTGGGCAGTTTGTACCGCCGTTGGCTGGCAAAGCAACATCAAGCTCTACTGCTGTCGGGCTCGATTCAACAACGCTCTGGTGTGGTGTCTGCGGTGAGTAAGTTCATTCGCTACGCGCAGCAGTCGCTCAATCTGGGTATTGCCGCTTGGTTGGTTATCCGTGGAGAATTGAGCCCTGGCGCCATGATTGCAGCCAACGTGATGATGACGCGGGCCTTGGCTCCCATCGATTTATTGGTGACCACCTGGCCTCAGTTTTTAACAGCCAAGGAAGCGTATCGGCGTTTGCAGGTCTTGCTGGGTTTCCAGCATATCGGCCGTGACCAAGTGCTAGCGCAGGCCCCCTTAGGCAATCTGAGCATTGACAGCCTGATCGTGCGTGTGCCTGGCCGGGATAAACCGCTTTTGGACAACGTGACATTTTCTGCATTGCCCGGAACGGTCACAGTGGTATTGGGTCCGTCCGGCTCAGGCAAATCCACCTTGGCCAGAGCCATGCTGGGCATTTGGCCCCAATTTGAGGGAAGTATTTCGCTGGACGACCAAGCGGTGGAGCGAATCACACGTGAGAGCTTGGGCAAGCATCTGGGCTATTTGCCGCAAGACATTGAATTGTTTGACGGCACCATTGCCGAAAACATTGCACGTATTGGCGAAGTGGATTCTGATCTGGTCATTCAAGCAGCCGACGCGGCTGGTCTGCACCAGATGATTTTGCGTTTTCCAAACGGCTACGACAGCCGTGTGGGACAGGGGGGCTCTTTCTTGTCGGGTGGGCAGAGACAGCGCATCGGCTTAGCAAGGGCCTTGTATGGCAGTCCTACCTTGGTGGTTCTGGACGAGCCGAACGCCAACCTGGACGATGAAGGTGAAAACGCATTGCTCAAGTCGGTGGAATTGCTGAAGTCGCAAGGTAAGACAGTAGTCTTGATCAGTCACCGGCCTGGGGTCATCAAGGTTGCAGATCGTTTGGTGATTTTGCAAGACGGCAAGTTGATCGCCAATGGCCCCCGCGATGGGGTTCTGAATGCAATCCAAAAACAACGTGAAAGTGTCGCAGCTGCGGCATTGCCTAAGGCTTGATGGCTTTGGGATAGGAATCAAAATTTAATCGAGGTCTTGTGATGTTGAATCAAAAAATATCTTCGCCGAATAAGTCAAACGTCGACGATGCCAAGGTCAAAGTCTCTGGCGATGAAGACGCTCTGCGTGCCTCATCTGACACGAAAAGTATTGCGCGCAAAGCTTTGTGGGTTTTGGGCGCAGGATTTGGCGGCTTTCTACTTTGGGCTGCTGTAGCACCCTTGGATGAGGGTGTGCCCACCCCTGGAATGGTGACCATTGATACCAAACGTAAATCTGTACAACATTTGACAGGGGGCATAGTCAAAGACGTATTGGTGCGAGAAGGTGACGTTGTCAAAGAAGGCCAAGTCCTGATGCGTTTGGACGAAGCCGTGAGCAAGGCCAACTACGAATCTGTTCGCCAGCGTTACTTGGGTTTGAGTGCCATGCAAAGCCGGTTGAAGGCGGAGCAGTCAGGGGCTGCTCGCGTGATTTTTGAGAAGGATGTTCTGGACGCTTCTGCAGCGGATGTCTTCATGGCCCAACAGGTGAACAACCAGCGCCAACTGTTTGACTCGCGCCGAATGGGCTTGCAGGCTGATTTGCAGGTATTTCAGGAATCTATTGAAGGTTTGAAAGCGCAGCTCGAGGCTGCAAAGGGCATGCTGGTGCAGCGCCAGCAGCAACTGGCGTTGCTCAAAGAGGAGCTGGGCAACACGCGTGAACTGGTCAAAGACGGTTACGCGCCACGCAATCGACAGATGGAATTGGAACGCATGGTGGCTGATGTGCAGGCCAATTTAGCTGATTTGAATGGCAACACGATTCGCATCACGCGGGCCATTGCTGAGGCGACTCAACGGTCTTTGGCTCGCCAGTCAGAGTATCGTAAAGAAGTTGATTCCCAAATGGCCGATGTTGCGCGTGAAGTTCAAGCCGATGGTGAAAAGTATGTGGCCCAAAAAGCAGACTTGCAGCGTGTGGAAATTCGGTCTCCGGTTTCAGGACAAGTTGTTGGCTTGACGGTGCAAACTGTTGGCGCTGTGGTGCAGCCTGGGCAAAAACTGATGGACGTTGTACCTGAGCATCAGGCGTTGGTTCTGGAGACGCACATCGCCCCCCATTTGATCGATAAGGTGCACACAGGCTTGTCCGCCGATGTGCGATTCAACTCGTTTGCGCATTCGCCCCAACTGGTTGTGGAGGGCAAGGTGCTTTCTGTGTCGGGTGACTTGTTGGCAGATCCACAAAATCCCCAGGCTGCCTATTATTTGGCCCGACTGGAAGTGACTGCTGAGGGATTGAAGGTGCTGGGCTCTCGTCAAATGCAGCCTGGCATGCCTGCTGAAGTCGTGATCAAAACGGGCGAACGCTCCATGTTGAAGTACTTGCTGAGCCCATTGACCAAACGTTTGGCTGGCGCCATGAAGGAGGAATGATGACGTTCCCTTTGCGCAAAACCTGTTTGGCGTTGGCGGCTTGTCTGGCTGGATTCAATGCCAGCAGCATGAACTTGCTGGAAGCCTACCATCTGGCCCTGGATCAGGACTCCACGATTCGTGCGTCTCGTGCTGCTTTGGAAGCAGGCCGTGAACGTTTGCCGCAGGCCCGATCGCAATTGCTGCCTTCTGTGCAGGCGAACGTTGGACGCACTTACAACGACTTGAACACAACTTCTCCCAATTTTTTGGGACAAGAAACGACAACCAATAGCACCTATTACAGCTACGGCAAAACTGTGTCATTGCGTCAGCCCTTGTTCAGCCCTCAGCGGTTTTTCCAATTCCAGCAAGCGAAAGACCAGGTCGCAGATGCTGAAGCAACGCACCAAAGGGACCTTCAGGAATTGATTGTTCGAGTGGGTGGGGCCTACATGGAGGCCTTGTTGACAGACGAGCAACTCAAATTGGTTTTAGCTCAAAAGCAGCAATACACCGCCATGGTGGATGCTGCCAAGAAGGCCTTGAGGGGCGGTTCAGGAACGCGTACAGACGTGGATGATGCTCAGGCGCGACTGGATATGGCTTTGGCGTCAGAGCTGGAAGCACGTCAGAACAAGGATTACACACATCGCCAGCTGGAAATTCTGGTGAATCAACCGGTCGACAAATTGTCATTGCTCAGCCTGCGTGCATTGGCAGCGTTGCCCGTTGAGTTGCCCTCGCTGGAGGCATGGATAGAGATGGCTCAAAGTTCGAGTCCTGAGATTCAGAGTTTGAGTGCCCGATTGGCTGGAGCCGAAAAGGAAATCTCCAAAGCCAAGTCTGGTCATGCCCCCGCGTTGGACGGTGTTGTTCAGTGGAACGACAGCGGCAATGAGAACGTGACGCGGTTGAACTCTCGCTTTGTGACCAAATCCATTGGCGTGCAGTTGGTTGTGCCGATTTTTCAAGGGGGGTATGTGACATCCCAGGTCCGGCAAGCGGTGGCTGAGCGGACACGCATGGAGGAAGCACTTGAAGCGGTCAGACGCGACTTGAATTTGCGCATTCACAAAGAGTACAGAGGCGTGACCGAGGGTGTGCTCAAGGTTCGCGCTTTGGAGCAAGCACAGCGCTCTGCTGAGCAGTTATTGCAGTCCACGATCAAGTCTAAGCAAGCAGGCGTGAGAACAACGCTCGATATCTTGAATGCAGAGCAACAATTGGCCCAAGTGTCACGAGACTTGGTGCAAGGTCGCTACATGTACCTCATGTCCCGATTGCGGTTGTCATCGCTGGTCGGTAAGCCGCCACTGGAGGCTTTGACCGAGGTTGCTAGTGCTTTTGAGCCTTGATCGAACGCTGCAGTTGGAAAATTCAGGCCCGCTTGCAACGGGCCTGTTTCAAGATCAAGGCAAGACTTCAAATGTGCCGAGATCCACGCGTTGGTTTTGCGGCTTGAGGATCAGATAAACGGGGTACTTGCCAGGCTTGGCGATCAAGGCGGGGGGCACTTCTGCGCTGCCGCCCACGTTGGGGGT
>CANGKR010000139.1 GCA_947454355.1 Comamonadaceae bacterium | reverse complement strand
TTTGTTGAACACCGTTGCACCGACTTCGGCATGCAAGACAACAAAATCCCCGGCGACGGCGTGGTCACCGGCTACGGCATGATCAACGGTCGCTTGGTGTTTGTGTACAGCCAGGACTTCACCGTGTACGGCGGCGCATTGTCTGAAACACACGCCGAGAAAATCTGCAAGGTCATGGACCAGGCGATGAAGGTCGGCGCTCCAGTGATTGGTTTGAACGACTCGGGCGGTGCCCGCATTCAAGAAGGCGTGGCCTCCTTGGGCGGCTATGCCGACGTGTTCCAGCGCAATGTGATGGCCTCGGGTGTGGTGCCGCAGATCAGCATGATCATGGGCCCCTCGGCCGGTGGAGCGGTGTACTCGCCAGCCCTGACCGACTTCATCTTCATGGTCAAAGACACGTCTTACATGTTTGTGACCGGCCCTGATGTGGTCAAAACCGTGACCCATGAAGAAGTGACCGCCGAAGAGCTGGGCGGTGCGGTGACCCACACCACCAAGAGCGGTGTGGCCGACATGGCTTTTGAAAACGACGTCGAAGCGCTGCTGATGTTGCGTCGCCTCTACAACTACCTGCCCCTCAATAACAAAGAAAAAGCTCCGGTGCGCAAAAGCGGTGACCCGATTGACCGTTTGGACATGAGCCTGGACACCCTGGTGCCCGAGAACCCCAACAAGGCCTATGACATGAAGGAGCTCATCGTCAAGACAGTGGACGACGGGGACTTCTTTGAGCTGCAACCCGACTACGCCAAGAACATCCTGATCGGCTTTGCCCGCATGGACGGCCAAACCGTCGGCATCGTGGCCAACCAGCCGCTGGTGCTGGCCGGTTGCCTGGACATCAAGAGCTCCATCAAGGCGGCTCGCTTTGTGCGTTTTTGCGATGCGTTCAACATTCCTGTCATCACCTTTGTGGACGTGCCCGGTTTCATGCCCGGTACCAGCCAGGAGTTTGGCGGCATCATCAAACATGGTGCCAAATTGCTGTACGCGTACGCCGAGTGCACGGTGCCGAAAATCACCGTCATCACCCGCAAGGCCTATGGCGGCGCTTACGACGTGATGTCCTCCAAGCACCTGCGCGGTGACGTGAACTTCGCCTGGCCCAACGCCGAAATCGCGGTGATGGGTGCCAAAGGCGCGGTGGAAATCATCTTCCGCGAAGACAAGGGCGACCCCGAAAAGCTGGCCGCTAAAGAAGCCGAATACAAAGCCCGCTTTGCCAACCCCTTTGTGGCGGGCGCACGCGGCTTCATCGATGACGTCATCCAGCCGCACGAAACCCGCAAGCGCATTGCCCGCTCGCTGGTCATGCTCAAAGAAAAGAAGATTGAAAACCCATGGCGCAAGCACGGGAACATTCCACTGTGATTGCCAAGGAGAAGAACACCATGTTTACCAAAATCCTGATTGCCAACCGCGGCGAAATCGCCTGCCGAGTCATCGCCACCGCTCAAAAAATGGGCATCCAAACCGTGGCCGTTTACTCCGAAGCTGACAAAGAAGCACGCCATGTGCAACTGGCCGACGAAGCGGTGCTGATTGGCCCGGCGGCCTCACGCGAGTCTTACCTTGTTGCAGACAAAATCATCGCTGCGGCCAAGGCCACAGGCGCACAAGCCATTCACCCTGGCTACGGCTTTTTGAGCGAGAACGCCGAGTTCTCCAAGCGCTGCGAAGACGAGGGCATTGCCTTCATCGGTCCACGCCACTTCTCGATCGCGGCCATGGGCGACAAGATCGAGTCGAAAAAACTGGCGGGTGCTGCCAAGGTCAACACCATCCCCGGCTACAACGAGGCCATTGACACCGCCGAGCAGGCGGTCGAGATCGCCAAGGGCATTGGCTACCCCGTCATGATCAAGGCTTCGGCGGGTGGCGGCGGCAAGGGCTTGCGCGTGGCCTTTAACGACAAGGAAGCTTTTGAGGGCTTCACCTCCTGCCGCAACGAAGCACGTAACAGTTTTGGCGACGACCGTGTGTTCATTGAAAAATACGTGCTCGAGCCCCGCCACATCGAGATCCAGATCCTGGGTGACAGCCACGGCAACGTGGTGTACCTGAACGAGCGCGAGTGCTCCATCCAGCGCCGCCACCAGAAGGTGATCGAAGAAGCGCCATCGCCTTTCATCTCTGACGCCACCCGCAAAGCCATGGGCGAGCAGGCCGTGGCCCTGGCCAAGGCTGTGAAGTACCAGTCTGCCGGTACGGTCGAGTTCGTGGTCGGCAAAGATCAGGACTTCTACTTCCTCGAAATGAATACCCGCCTGCAGGTGGAGCACCCTGTGACCGAGTGCATCACGGGCCTGGACCTGGTCGAGCAAATGATTCGCGTGGCCGCTGGCGAGAAGCTGGCCTTTGGCCAGGCCGACGTCAAACGCGACGGCTGGGCTATCGAGTGCCGCATCAACGCCGAAGACCCTTTCCGCAATTTTCTGCCTTCCACAGGCCGTTTGGTGCGCTTTCAGACGCCCAAACAGACCATGTTCCAAGGCAATGCCACCGACCTGCAAGGCGTCCGTGTGGACACGGGCGTGCAAGACGGCGGCGAGATCCCGATGTTCTACGACTCGATGATCGCCAAGCTCATCGTGCACGGCAAAGACCGCAATGAAGCCATCGCCAAAATGCGCGAAGCCTTGAACGGCTTTGTGATTCGCGGCATCAGCTCCAACATTCCTTTCCAGGCCGCTTTGCTGGCGCACCCCAAGTTTGTGTCTGGCCAGTTCAACACCGGCTTCATCGCTGAGCACTACGCCCACGGTTTCCGTGCAGAAGATGTGCCGCACGACGACCATGACTTTTTGGCTGCATTGGCTGCCTTTGTTCGCCGCAAGTCGCGTGAGCGTGCCGCTAACCTGAGCGGTCAGCTGCCCGGTTACGACGTCAAGGTCGGTCAGGACTACACCGTGGTCGAACTCGGTCAGGGCGGCAACAACCGCTATGTACAAGTGCATGTGAACGAGTTCGTGGGCAAGTCCGGCATGGCGCAGATCACCGTGGGCAGCAAGACCTACGCGATCGAGAGCAATTCGCGGCTGAACGACATTCGCATCGAAGGCATCTGCAATGGCCAGCCCTTCACCGCACAAATGGAGCGCGGCACGCTCAAAAATCCTCTGGCCCTGCAAGTGCAGCACAACGGCACCCGCATCGAAGCGCTGGTCATGTCGCCGCGCATGGCCGAGTTGCACAAGCTCATGCCGTTCAAGGCGCCACCTGATCTGAGCCGCTTTGTGATCTCGCCCATGCCCGGTCTCTTGGTCGAGGTGTCGGTGCAGCCCGGTCAGAAGGTGCAAGCCGGCGAGCGTGTGGCCGTGATCGAAGCCATGAAGATGGAAAACGTGCTCTTTGCTGCGCAAGACGGCGTGGTCAAAAAAGTCGTTGCCTCCAAAGGCGAGTCACTCACCGTGGACCAGCTGATCGTGGAGTTCGAATAAATGAGCATCCAGCGACCATTCAAAGTGCTGGGCGTCCAGCAAATCGCCATTGGCGGGCCTGACAAATCTCGCCTGCAAAAGCTGTGGGTCGACATGTTCGGCCTGGAAGTGACAGGCACCTTCCAAAGCGAACGCGAGAACGTGGACGAAGACATCTGCGCGATCGGCACTGGCCCGTTCAAGGTCGAGGTCGATCTGATGCAGCCTTTGGACCCCGACAAAAAGCCCGCTGTGCACACCACGCCGCTGAACCACATCGGTTTGTGGATCGACGATCTGCCGGTCGCAGTCGAATGGCTCGCATCGCAAGGCGTGCGCTTTGCGCCAGGCGGCATCCGCAAGGGCGCTGCGGGTTTTGACATCACGTTTTTGCACCCCAAGGCGAACGAAGAGTTTCCCATTGGCGGCGAGGGCGTGTTGATCGAACTGGTGCAGGCGCCTGCCGAAGTGGTCAAGGCCTTTGCGGCCTTGGCAGCCAACGCGCATTGAACCTTGACGGACCTGGCGGTCCGTTAAGAACCCATAAAGCCCGTCAGGCTCCGGTCTGTCGGGCTTTGGCTTTGGCGAGAGCCGCTTCGATGATGGTGCGCTTGCGGTCCATCTCGGCCTCGGCACCTGGGCCCTGTGGCACTTTGGTATGCGCGGCCAGATCGGCCAGTTTCATTTGCGCTTCGCTTTGCATGCGAACTTCGTGCGCTTGTTGTTCGCGCACCAGTCGCTTTTGCCTTGACTGGTAGCGTTGCTGGGCCGTTTGGGCTTGTTCGGCTGACCATGCAGCCCAGCCTGTGCGCTGTGCGGTCACGATCTCCATTTGAATGCAGTCCACCGGGCAGACCGGTAGGCACAGCTCGCAACCTGTGCAATACGGCTCGATGACTGTGTGCATCTGTTTGTTGCTACCCAAAATCGCATCAGTGGGGCAGGCGTCAATGCACAGTGTGCAGCCGATGCACCAATTTTCGTCAATCACGGCCATGGCCCGCGGGCCTTCTTGACCATGCCCGGGATTCAAGGGCAGGGCAGGCAAGCCGGTGAGGGCAGCAATACGTGCGATGCCTTGTGCACCGCCAGGCGGGCATTGATTGAGCGGGGCTTGCGCTGTGGCCACGGCCGTGGCGTAGGCAGCGCAATCAGGAAAGCCGCAGCGGGTGCACTGCGTTTGAGGCAGCACGGCGTCTATGCGCCGTGCCAGCTCGATCTGCGCGGGCGTGGTGCCCGAGCTGGGGTTCTTCAAGCGCGGCCCTTTGCACGTTTGGCTGGGGCGGCTGTGGTTTTGGCGGTCGTGCGGCGAGCCGTCTTGGCGCTGGGAGCCGCAGCACGGGCGACCACGGGCTTCGAGGCTGTTTTGGCCACGGATTTGCGCGCTGCCGGTTTAGCGGCGGCTGCGGCATGGGCCAAAATGAACTGACGCACTTGCGGGTACACGATCTCGCGCCAGCGGCGGCCGCTGAAGATGCCGTAGTGACCCGCACCTGGCACTTCCAGATGCTTGCTGTGTTTGGAGTCAATGCCTTTACACAGGTCATGTGCTGCAGCGGTTTGACCCGAGCCTGAGATGTCGTCCAACTCGCCCTCGACCGTCAACAGGGCGGTGTTGCGAATATCTTGGGGGCGGACCAATTCGGTGCGGCCGTCCACGCCTTTGACTTGCCAAGTGCCATAGACCAGATTGAAGTCCTGGAACACGGTTTTGATGGTTTCCAGGTAATAGTCGGCGTCCATGTCCAGCACAGCGTTGTACTCGTCATAGAACTTGCGGTGTGCTTCCACGCTGGCGTCGTCGCCCTTGATCAGGTCTTTGAAATAATCGTAGTGGCTGGTGGCATGCCGGTCGGGGTTCATGGCCACAAAACCAGTGTGCTGCAAGAAGCCAGGGTACACACGGCGCCCGGCGCCCGGAAAGTTGCCTGGCACCCGGTAGATCACGTTGTTTTCAAACCAATCAAAGCCTTTGGTGGTGGCCAGATTGTTCACCGAAGTGGGGGATTTACGTGCATCGATGGGGCCGCCCATCATGGTCATGGTCAGTGGGGTTTTTTCACCACGGCTGGCCATCAAAGAAACCGCTGCCAAGACCGGCACTGTCGGCTGGCACACGCTGACCACATGGCAATTGCCATAAATGGACTGCAAGTGGCGAATGAATTCCTGCACGTAATTGACGTAGTCGTCCAGGTGAAACTCGCCGTCTTCCAGCGGGACCAAGCGAGCGTTTTTCCAGTCGGTGATGTACACCTTGTGGTCACCCAGCATGGTTCGCACCGTGTCACGCAACAAGGTGGCGTAGTGGCCGGACAAGGGGGCCACGATCAAAACAGGGGGTTGGCGCTTGAGTTTGGCCAGCGTCTCGGGATCGTCAGAGAAACGTTTGAAGCGCAACAGTTCGCAAAACGGTTTTTGAATCTCGACGCGCTCATGGATGGCCACATCCACCCCATCCACATCGACGGTGCGAATGCCAAACTCGGGCTTGACATAGTCTTTGCCCAAGCGGTGGAATAAGTCGTAGCCTGCAGCCACGCGCTGCGCCATGGGGGCTTGACCTGCCATCGTGCTGGAATTGCTGAACAACTTGGCGGCGGTGTGCGCCAAATCCGCAAACGGCTCCATGAAAGAGCGTTGGGTTTCGTAAATTTGATAAAGCATGACGAGACCGATCTTAAATTGTTGCGCTGCAGCAATATACCAGTTGCGCAAGTCAAATGTTGGAGTGGAACCACTAATTCACTGTCGTCTGAGCGCTGCCGTGAAAAAGCCGCTCCCCCCGTCAAAGGCAGAGCGGCTGGTGTGGGCCGCGTCAGTTTGTGGTCAGTTCAAACCACTTTGGCAATTGCCTGGCACACATAGTCGATGTTTTTGCTGTTTAAAGCAGCTACACACATGCGGCCGGTGTCGGTGCCGTACACGCCGAATTCATTGCGCAGACGCACCATTTGGTCTTTGGACAAGCCCGAATAGCTGAACATGCCGATCTGGCTGGTGATGAAACTCATGTCTTGCTGGACACCTGCGGCTTTCAAGCCGTCCACCAATTTCTGGCGCATCGCTTTGATGCGCACACGCATTTCGGCCAATTCGCCCTCCCACTGGGCACGCAGCTCAGGGTTGTTCAGCACCGCAGCCACCACCGCGCCACCGTGGATCGGTGGGTTGGAGTAGTTGGTGCGGATGACGATTTTCAATTGCGACAGCACGCGAGCGCATTCTTCTTTGTCAGCGCACAGTACCGACAGGGCGCCCACGCGCTCACCATACAGGCTGAAGCTCTTGGAAAATGATGTGGACACCAAGAAGTTCAGGCCGGCGGCCACGAACTTGCCGATCACTGCGCCATCTTCGGCAATGCCGTGGCCGAAACCTTGGTAAGCCATGTCCAAGAAAGCCGTGAGTTGCTTGGCCTTGACCACCGCCACCACCTGGTCCCACTGCGCAGCCGTGATGTCATAGCCAGTCGGGTTATGGCAGCAAGCGTGCAACACCACAATGGTGCCTGCTGCTGCGGCATTCAGGCTGGCCAACATGCCTTCAAAGTTCACGCCGCGCTTGGCCGCGTCGTAGTAGGCGTAAGTGTCCACCTGGAAGCCCGCGCTCTGGAACAATGCGCGGTGGTTTTCCCAGCTGGGGTCAGAGATCAGCACTTTCGCGGCGGGGCTGAGTTTTTTCAGGAAATCCGCGCCGATTTTCAAACCGCCCGTGCCGCCAATGCCTTGCACCGTGGCCACGCGGCCGGCTGTGACCGCTTCGCTTTGAGCGCCAAAGACCAGGCTTTTCACAGCGGCGTCATAGGCCGCGATGCCGTCAATCGGGAGGTATCCACGCGCTGTGGGCGTGGACATCATGGTTTTTTCTGCCGCTTGCACGCATTGCAGCAAGGGAAGTTTGCCGTTGTCATCGAAATAAACGCCCACACCGAGGTTGACCTTGTTGGGGTTGGTATCGGCAGCGAACTGCTCGTTCAAGCCCAGAATCGGGTCGCGGGGTGCCATTTCGACGGCGGTAAACAGAGACATGGAAAAAGTCCTTCAGTAAAAAGTACAAACCCGAGCCGATCAGCTTCGGTTACGCTTGAGGGTTACCCCTTATTTTAGCGGGACACCACAGCGCTTTAAACG
>CANGKR010000138.1 GCA_947454355.1 Comamonadaceae bacterium | reverse complement strand
GAAGCCGGGCAACTATCTCGCACCCGATGAATTGATGCTCACTCTTGAGCGCACTCATGTGGTGCAAGAAACGCAAACCCATCACGAGGAACAAGACTTCGATGCCATCCGGGAAGACCTGCGCAGTGTGCAAGAGCGTCACGCCTTCCTGTGGGACGACAACCGCGCTGCAGCCGTGAACAAACGCCATGCCCAAGGCGGTCGCACCGCGCGGGAGAACATTGCTCAGTTGTGTGATGCAGACAGTTTCATGGAATACGGCGCTTTGGCGATCGCGGCGCAAACACGCAGAAGGACGCTTGAAGATTTGATCGCCAACACTCCTGCTGATGGTATGGTGACCGGCATTGGGACGGTCAATGCCAGTGCCTACGGACCTGAAAAATCACGCTGCGTGGTGATGGCCTACGACTACACCGTGCTGGCCGGTACGCAAGGCGCAGGCAACCACCAAAAGACAGACCGCATGCTGAGCCTAGCGATCAAGTTGAAACTACCAGTGGTGCTGTTTGCCGAAGGCGGCGGCGGCCGACCCGGAGATGTAGATCGACCCGTGGTGGCCGGGCTGAACAACCATACCTTCAGCCAATTTGCCGCCCTTTCCGGTCAGGTGCCAGTGGTGGGCATTGTGCATGGGCGCTGCTTTGCGGGCAATGCAGCGCTACTGGGTTGCAGCGACGTGATCATCGCTACGAAGGCCAGCAACATCGGCATGGGTGGCCCGGCCATGATCGAGGGTGGCGGCCTGGGCACCTACCCGCCCGAGGCCATTGGACCCAGCGATGTGCAGTCGCGCAACGGCGTCATCGACATCCTGGTGGACAACGAGATCGAAGCCGTTGAAAAAGCCCGTCAATACCTGTCTTACTTTCAAGGCCAACAAAAGGCCTGGACTCAAGCTGATCAGCGTCAATTGCGTTTGGCCGTGCCAGAAAATCGCCTGCGGGTATATGACATCAAGCAAGTGATCCAGACCCTGTGCGACGAGGGCTCGGTGATGGAGTTGCGCGCTGACTTTGGCGTGGGCATCATCACCGTTTTGGCCCGCATAGAAGGTCGCGCGGTAGGCATCATGGCGAACAATCCTTTGCATTTGGGCGGCGCCATCGATGTGGAAGCCGCCGAGAAGTCCAGCCGCTTCATGCAACTGTGCAATGCCCATGGCTTGCCCTTGGTGTCTTTGACAGATACCCCTGGTTTCATGGTCGGCCCCGAGATCGAAGCCCAAGCCCAGGTGCGCCACACCAGTCGCATGTTTGTAGTGGCCGCCAAATTGAAAGTGCCGTTCTTTGCTGTGGTCTTGCGCAAAGGCTATGGACTGGGTGCACAGGCGATGACGGCAGGTGGTTTTGATGCACCTGTGTTTACCATCTCTTGGCCGACCGGCGAGTTCGGCCCCATGGGCTTGGAAGGCTCGGTGCGACTGGGTTTTCGCAAGGAGCTTGAGGCCCAACCCGAAGGGCCCCAGAGGGACACCTTGTTCAATGAATTGGTTGCCGAGCGTTACGCCGTGGGCAAGGCCCTGAACATGGCGCAAACCCTGGAGATCGATGCGGTGATCGATCCGTGCGAGACACGCTCCTGGATCGTCAGGGGTCTGGACAGCAGCGGCGCTTTGCAAGGCGCCAACCTGAATGGCTTCATCGACACTTGGTGAAATGGCAGGCAAAAAAAAGCGACCAAACATGGCCGCTTTTTTGTATCAAGAAGAAATAAATTATTTCTTCTTGTTCACAGCTGCCTTGAAGGCAGCGCCGGCAGTGAACTTGGGCACAGTAGCGGCAGCAATTTTCAATGGCTCGCCGGTACGTGGGTTCTTGCCCTTGCGTGCAGCGCGCTTGGCGGCCTTGAAAGTACCGAAACCAATCAGTTGAACGTCTTGCTTTTTAGCAACGGTCTTGGTGATGATGTCCACCAAGGCGTTCAATGCGCGGCCAGCGGCCGCTTTGCTCATGTCAGTTTCTTTGACCAACGCATCAATCAATTCGCTTTTGTTCATGGTGTATCTCCTTGTCAATGAACTGGATGAATTTTGGCACAAATCGGTGAAAGCTTCGCGTCATATTTCACTCAACTTGAAAAAAATTTTCAAAAAAATATGATGACAAACCCTTATTTGGTGCGCCTCACAGCGTGTTCATCGGAAATTCAATCACGAAAATCGCACGCATTTGATAGTTCAGTCTTAGGATGACGAGTTTGTCATTCAAATCTCCAGACCATGAAAACAAGAATCTTTTTTCAATTCATCGGCCTGTCATTGCTGCTGCTAGGCTTGGGCAAGCACAAGCTCAGCGCATGTATGACAGCGCAGGCCGACTGCTTGGACGTGTAGATGGTGAGCGCATCTACGATGGATCGGGCCACCTGATTGGCCGTGCCGAAGGTTTACGCCGCAGGCAGATGGTGATTTACTTTTATTTTTTCATGTAAGTGTGTATCCTGAGCTCTTCAATAAAGGACCGCAAATGATCAGTCAGGACATCGTCGAGTGGGGCAAGCCCCTTCAGCAAGCCGTTCGTGAAACTCCCACACCGCAAGGCAGTCAGGTCTTGGTCAAGGTCAAATACTGCGGCGTGTGTCACTCAGATGTGCATATACGCGATGGCTACTTTGACCTGGGCGGCGGTCGTAAATTCAATATGGCCGACCGTGGCATGAAACTGCCCGTCACCATGGGACATGAGCCGTATGGCACGGTGCTTTCTGGCGGGCAAGATGCAGGCCCCCTGCCCATCGGCCAAGACAGACTGGTCTACCCCTGGACCGGCTGCGGCCATTGCGCACGTTGCTTAGAGGGGCTGGACAATTGGTGCCCTGCTCCGCGTTACATCGGTGTGCAAACCCCCGGCGGTTATGCAGACCACGTGCTGGTGCCGCATTCCCGCTACTTGATTGACGCCACAGGCATCGACCCCAGTTTTGCGCCCATCCTGGCATGCTCAGGTCTGACCACTTACAGCGCAGCGCGAAAACTCATGCCCTGCCAACCCAGCGATTGGATCGTGGTCATGGGTGCGGGCGGCTTGGGTCTGATGGCGGTGGCCATGCTCAAGGCCATGGGCCACGAGAACATCGCCGTGTGTGAAATTGACGAATCCAAATGGGCCACAGCCAAGGACATGGGCGCTCAAGCCACCTTCAACCCTGCGCAGGCAGACGCTTTGCGTGAACTCCAAGCGCTGTCAGGCGGCGTGTGGGGCGTGATCGATTTCGTGGGCGCCGAAAGCACTGCCAATTTAGGCGTAGCCTGCTTGCGCAAAGGCGGCCGCTATGTGGTGGTGGGTTTGTATGGCGGTGAAATTCCGCTGTCCTTGGTGACGCTGGCGCAACGCGCCATCACCATCCAAGGCTCATACGTAGGCTCCTTGGAAGAATTGCGCGAGGTGGTGGCCTTGGCTCAAACCGGCAAGCTCAAACCCATTCCTGTCGGCTATTGCAGCATGGGTGAAGTGTCAGACGTTTTGGACCGCCTCAAGGCAGGAAAGGTGTTGGGCAGAGTGGTCGCCAAAACCTGATCAGTGTGGGGCAGAGGTCCCAGATGGGGCCTTGGACAGTCGTAAAGCCAAAGGCCCCAAGCCGACCCCCACCGCCAACACACCAAAAGCGGCCAGCCAGGCCTCAGGCGCCTGGCTGCCGCCCTGTGCATCCAGTGCCAGACCAACCAACCAGCCCGACAAGGCTGACAGACCAAATCCCACTGTGGAATGTAGCGCCAGCGTCAGGCCTTTGTATTCAGCTTGCGCTTGCGCCATCATGCCGGCGGTCAAAGAACCTGAATCTGCTGGCACAGTGACCGAGTAGATCAGAATCAAGACCAGCAAGAGCCAAGCAGATCCGCCCGCGAACAGGCCCAACCCCAAAGCCGTCAACGCAGAAGCCACTTGAATCCAGGTCACTGCGCGTTGCCGCCCGTAACGCAAAGACATTTCATTACCCAAGATGCTGGCGGGCATAGCCAACAAGGAAGCCAAAAAGCTCACCAGCATGGGCTCGGGCAGCGCAAGACCTTGGTGACGGGCCACCACAAAGGTCCAAAATGCTACCACCCAGGTGCGAAATCCATACAACTCAAAGCAATGCGCGCCATAGCTCAAAATATAAGCCATGGCTGGTCGGTTACGAAGCACCGGCCTGAAGTCCAGTAATTTGCTTTTGACTGGCACAGGCGCTTGAGGCCGCATGCGCCAAGCCACTGCAACCATCACCAAGGGGCCCAACCCGGTCAAGGCAAACGACCATCGCCAGCCCCAAGCATCGGCCACGAGTTGGGACACCAAAAAGGAAAACCCCACCCCCAGCGAATAACTGGAGGTGTACAAAGTGATGCTGCGTGAGGCATCGGCATCTCCCAACCGGTCGGTCAAGGCGCGCAGTCCAGGCATGTAAGCACCCGCGAAGCTAGCGCCAGCCAAAGCCCAAAACATCATGCCGCTCAACCAGTCATCCGCTAAAGCCGCAAAGCCCAAGGTGCACATGGCGCTGAGGAAAGAGCCCCAACCCAATATGAGCCTGGCGTCCAAACGGTCAGTCAAAGCACTCAGAACAGGCACGGCGCACATGTAGCCTGCCGCATAGGCCGCGGCCAGCAGTCCGGCTTGGGCATTGCTCATGCCCCAAAGTGGCATCAGGTGTTGCACCATCACGGCAGGCACCACAACATGCGGTAGCAAGTTACCCACCTGCCCCACACACATCGCTGCGACCAGAGGTTTACCGTGCAACATGGTCAAGCGTGATTACCATGCGGCGTCCAAGATCTGACGCACATCTTCTGGGCCATGGATTTTTCGGGGGTTGGTGTGGATCAATCGGTCATGCATGGAGTTACGCGCAATCACATCCAACATCTCAGGCTTGACCCCTACTTCGCGCAGGGTACGGGGCAAACCCAATTGCGCCACCAAATCAGCCAGAACATCGCAAGCGGGCTTATCAGGTTCACCCAAGGCCTCGCTGACGCGTTGTTGCTGCTGAGCGTTCACACTGTGGTTGTACCGAAGCACATGCGGCAACATCACACAAGAGGTGTAGCCGTGCGGCACGCCCGCCGTGCCTCCCAGCACATGACCAATGCCATGGCTGGCCCCTTTGTGCACTCCGGCACTGGAGCCAATGATGGACATCCATGCGCCCAATTGACAATCCAGCCTTGCCGACAGGTCATCAGGGTCTTGTTTGACCGCGCGCAAGCCCCGACCGAGCAATCGCAGGGCTTGAAATGCAGTGGCTTCCGAAATCGGCTGGGTGTTGATGGAACACAAATCTTCAACCGCATGGTCCACCGCACGAATGCCGGTGGACAACCACAACCACTCGGGCGTGTGCATTGTGAGCGCCGGGTCCAGAATGACCGAGCGCGGCGATGCCTTGGGGTGTAAGAAGTTTTCTTTCATTCCCTTGGCGGTATCGGTACATCCCGCCAATGCACTGAATTCACCCGCAGACAATGTGGTGGAAATCACTGTACAGGGGACAACAGGTGCCAAAAATTCGGGGCGTTCGATTCGCCCATCGGCATGCACCACGGTGGCCAAGCGGTCCAGATCTTGGGGGTCCGCAATCTCATTGCTCATGCACAGTGTGACCATTTTCCCGGCGTCTGTGAGTGAACCGCCACCCAATGTCAAGATCAAATCGGCTCGAGCCTGTGCGGCCAAATGGGCAGCTTCGCAAACGGCCGTTCGTGGCGTGTGGGCCGGCATGTCCTGAAACATACCCACACAGCGTTCACCCAAAACCCTTTGCAAGTCGCTCACCGCCTGTGTTTGCCGGGCCAGCGTGCCACTGGCCAGCACAAAGACCCTCTGGGCACCCACCGTCTTCAACTCCTGTTCAACGGCCTCCAGATAGGGCGTACCGTAGATGATCCGCTGGGTCTGAGGGTAGCTGTAAATGCCGGTGCGCATAAAGACTCTTCATCGCTGGTGAGGGAAATCGCATCATCGCGGATTCACACTCTTGAAGAGTCACCTAGTTGTCTCTTCAAGCCTTGACTTCCCAGTGCTTCGTATCAAGATGAGACCACTTCCTTGTTCAGAACGAAAGTCAACTCATGCATGATTTTGTGTACCCGGCAGTCACCCTGCCCGAAAGCGCGCAGTTGCTGCGGCAACAAGTGCGGGACTTTCTGAAACGCGAAATGGACGCTGGCACCTTCTCACCCAGACAAAATTCCTGGTCTGATGGCGATGCCGCTTTCAGCCGCAAGTGCGGTCAAGCCGGCTACATCGGCATGGTCTGGCCCAAACAATATGGCGGACATGAACGCACTGCGCTCGAGCGCTATGTCATGACTGAGGAAATGCTGGCAGGTGGCGCGCCCGTGGGCGCGCACTGGGTCGCTGACAGGCAAAGTGGCAACCAGATTTTGCGGCACGGCAGCGAGCGCGCAAAGCAAATGATTTTGCCAAAAATCGCAGCGGGCGAATGCTTCTTTGCCATCGGCATGAGCGAGCCTGATTCAGGCTCTGATCTGGCCGCTGTGCGCACCAAAGCCGTCAAGGCTGAAGGTGGCTGGAAAATCTCCGGCACCAAAGTATGGACAAGCAGTGCGCACCGCGCCCATTACCTGATTGCCCTGGTGCGCACCGCGCCCAAGGAAGACGACCGCCATGCGGGCATGACCCAGTTCATCGTTGACTTGAAATCACCCGGCTTGAAACTGAGTCCCATCCTGAACATCTATGGCGCCCATGACTGGAACGAGGTGGTGTTTGACGAGTGCTTTGTACCCGACGACATGGTGGTAGGTGAAGTCGGAGGCGGTTGGAACATGGTGACCAGCGAATTGGCCTTTGAGCGTTCCGGGCCCGACCGTTTTTTGAGCACATACCAGTTGTTGCTGGCCTCGATGGAGCGTTTGGGCGCACAAGCCGATGCCCGCTCTGTCAACGAAATCGGCCGATTCGTGGCGCACTTGACCACTTTGCGGCGCATGTCCACCTCGGTAGCGGGCATGCTGACGCAGGGACAAAAACCGATCTTGGAGGCCGCGTTGGTCAAGGACATTGGCACTGCATTTGAGCGTGAAATTCCGGAAATTTTCCGCCAACTCATGCCCTGCGAGCCCATGATGAACGAAGACAGTCTGGACTATGAAGCCTTGCTGGGCATGGGCATGCTCAAGGCACCTGGATTCACCATCCGCGGGGGAACCCGTGAAATTTTGCGCGGCATGATTGCCAAAGGATTGGGACTGCGATGAGCGATATACGAGACGATCTGGAAAAAACAATTGACCGCATCTGCGAGGCGCATTGCCTCAAAGACGTCTTTATGGCCAGCGAGACAGGCACCTGGCCCCAGGCCCTGTGGCAAGCGCTGGACGAAGTGGGCCTGCCGCAAGCCTGCTTGCCCGAAGACCAAGGCGGCAGTGGTTTGAGCTTTGAAGACGCGATGTTTGTACTGCGCCGCAGCGCTTACCACGCTGCGCCTGTACCCTTGGCCGAAACATTTTTGGCTGGCCGTTTGTTGGCCGCAGCTCATTTGCCTGTGCCCTGCGGCGTGCTGTCGGTGGGCGGCTCCCAGGCGCAAGACAGCTTGACATTGAACGACGCAGGCACGCACTTGAGTGGCCATGCCCATCGCGTGCCTTGGGG
>CANGKR010000137.1 GCA_947454355.1 Comamonadaceae bacterium | reverse complement strand
TCTTTATTGCGAATCAAGTGGTCGTTCAGGTCGATGCGCTTTTGCGTGTGGTCGGCGGCCGGGGACGGGAAGCCCGCACGCACCGTCCATGCGCTCATGTCGAGCCAGACTTTCGTGTCAGGCACCTGCACAGGGCAAGGGGTGGATGTGAGTTCGGTTTGCATGCCTCAAATATACTGTACATTCATACAGTTTTGAAGGTAGAAAATAGTACTGGTACCCTGAGAGCATCTGCAGCTTGAAGGCCTCACCATGACCGTACGCCCCACCCCCATTTTGTCGCCCGAAGAATCCCGCCAGCTGGAGTGGCTGCGCGCGCACCGACGGGCGCACCGGCAAAAAAAGGCACCGCTCATCGGAGTGGCACCGGCCCAACTGGAGCCCGCCGCACTGAGCCGCGGGCAGCGCGTGGCGGACTGGGTGGCCGCCACCATCGGGTCGTGGCGCTTCATCATTTTGCAAAGCACCGCGATTGCGATCTGGATCGCCGGCAACGTGCTCAGCGGCGCGACCGCGTGGGACCCCTACCCCTTCATTTTGCTGAATCTGCTGCTGTCCTTCCAAGCGGCCTACACGGCACCCGCCATCATGATGAGCCAGAACCGGCAATCTGAGCTGGACCGGCGGCATGCACAAAACGACTACGAAGTGAACGTCAAAGCCGAGCTGGAAATCGAACTGCTACACGACAAAATTGACATCCTCAAAGAGCAGGAGTTGTTGGCCCTGACCCAAGCGGTGCGGGACTTGACGGCCCAAGTGCAGGCCTTGTCTGCCCGGGTGCATTGAAACCGGTCGTGGGGGAGACACGCACAGGCAGCAGCGGGTTCTAAACTGGATTTTTTGACAACCGGAGTTCAGGCATGGAACTGTCTTTAAAAGGTCAACGAGCCTTGGTTACGGGCGGCAGCCGCGGTATCGGTTTGGCCATTGCCCATGCGTTTGCACAAGCTGGTGCCGATGTGGCGATTTGCGCACGCGCCCCCGGCCCCTTGGCGCAAGCCGAGGCCGACTTGCGCCGCACAGGCCGCAAGGTCAGCGCCCATGTGTGCGACCTGTCTGACGGCGCTGCCGTGACCGCCTGGGTAGAGCAAGCGGCCGCTGATCTCGGGGGGGTGGACATCTTGGTCAACAACGCATCCGGCTTTGGTCGTACCGATGACGAAGCTGGCTGGGCCACGAGCATCGCCGTGGACTTGATGGCCTCGGTGCGGGCCAGTCAGGCGGCCATGCCTTTCTTGTTGAAGCAAGGTGGCAACATCATCCACATTGCCTCCATCTCGGGGCTCAAAGCCAGCGTTCGCACACCGCCCTATGGCGCGGTCAAGGCCGCCATCATGGAATACGCGCAAACCCAAGCGTTGACGCACGCAGCCCATAAGGTGCGGGTCAATTGCATTGCGCCGGGCTCCATCTTTTTCGAAGGCGGCACCTGGGATGTGGTGCAAAAGGAAAATCCGGCCCTGTACGGCCGGATTTTGTCCAGCATCCCCTCCGGTCGCTTTGGTACGCCCGAAGAGGTGGCGAAGGTGGCTTTATTTCTGGCCAGTGACTGCGCTTCCTGGGTCACCGGGCAGACTTTGGTGGTCGACGGCGGCCAATCCCTCGGCTGACGCCCAGTACATCGCCTTGACCGTGGGCATGCGGTTGAACATTTCAGTCCATTCGAAATCAAAGGGCGTGCCCATCCAGTCGCCGGTTTGCTTGAGCTCGTCGTTGCAGCGCTTGATGTCGTCGCGGGCCTTTTCCACCAAGGCCACGTCTTGCGGCTCCAGGGCTTCCTTGGGGTTTTGAATCAACTCCACCTCGAGCAGCACCAGGCGGTCTTGGCTTACCGCGCGTTCCTGCCGGATGAGGTTGGGCGGGCGCAAGACCATTTGCGGCTTCAATTTGCCCACCGTATCGGCGATGTCCTTCAGACTTTGCTGAGTCTGGAAGTAAAAAATCAGCAATCCCGCCATCAAAAAGAAAAGAATGAAAACGATGGCGATCGAAAAATTGTTCATCACAAGGCCTTAGTCGCGCCGCCGACAGGACGCGCCCTGCAATGCTAAACCTGAATCCGGCCAGCCACAAGCCACCCTGGCCAGCAAGGTCTCGCGACAGAGGCGACACCGCCCCTTGGCGGCACAAGCTAAACTGACTCTTTACGGTGAATTCAGTACCTCGACAGGAGACGGCTTTGGTTTCTTCCACACTCAAATTCGGCAGCGGGCAAGCAGTAGAGCGTCTAGAGGACGCACAACTCCTCCAAGGGCAAGGCGTCTATACCGATGACGTGACCCTGCCTGCACAGACCCGCCTGTGTTTTGTCCGCTCACCTTACCCGCATGCCCGCATCGTATCGGTCGATACCACGGCAGCGGCAGCCATGCCCGGTGTGCGCCTGATCGTGACCGGGCCACAATTGCACGCGGCAGGCGTCAAGCCCATGCCCCGCGCCATGAACTTCAAACGCGCAGACGGCTCCCCGCTGGCCTCGCCTGATCGCTATATTTTGGCGGCCGAGCGGGTGCGCTATGTGGGTGAAGCGGTAGTGGCTGTGGTAGCCGATACCGAACAGCAAGCCCGCGACGCAGCCGAAGCGGTGGTGGTCGACTACCAAGACCTGCCGCACGCTGTGAACCTGCACGACGCCCTGGCCGACAACGCACCGCTGATCACCGAGCACCCGGACAACCGCGTGGCCGAGACCCGCTACGGTGACGCCGCTGCGGCCAGCGCAGCGTTTGCCAGCGCAGCCCATGTGGTGTCACTGGACATCACCAACCAGCGACTGGCCGCTTTGACCATCGAGCCGCGCAGTGTGCTGGCCTACCCGCAAGACGGCCGACTGTTTGTGCGCATGAGCAGCCAAATGCCGACCGGTGTGCGCGGCATGATCGCCAGCTTGCTGGACCTGCAGCCCGAGCAAGTGCGGGTGATGGTGGGCGACGTGGGCGGCGGCTTCGGCATGAAAACCGGCGCTTACCCCGAAGACGTGGTGACCGCTTACTGCGCACACCAATTGCAACGCCCGGTGCGCTGGATTGCCGATCGCAACGAAGAATTTTTGACCAGCGCCCACGGTCGTGACATTGAAAGTCAGGCCTCCTTGGCGCTGGACGCCGAGGGCAAAATTTTGGCCCTGCGCATCCACTCGCGTGCCAACGTGGGGGCTTACCCGGGCATGACGGGTCTGGCGATCCAGTTGATGATCGGCCCCTGGGTGCAGACCAGCGTGTACGACATCCAACTGATTGACTTCCATTTCATCGGGGTAATGACCAACACCTCCTGTACTGGGGCTTACCGCGGTGCTGGTCGGCCGGAAGCCATCTACAACATGGAGCGTTTGATGGACGAGGCGGCCCGGCAAAGCGGCATCGACCGCATTGCACTGCGTCGCCGCAATTTTGTGCGGCCTGAGCAAATGCCCTACAAAAACCCCATGGGTCAGACCTATGACACGGGCGCCTTTGAGTCGATCATGGACCAGAGTCTGGCGCTGGCGAAATGGGACGGTTTTGCCGCACGCGCTGCCGAATCACAGGCGCGTGGCCTGTGGCGTGGCCTGGGCATTTCGACCTTCCTCGAATGGACCGGCGGCAACGCCCTGGAAGAAAACGTCCATGTGCAGGTTCTGCCGGATGGGGTGATCGAAGTGTTCACCGCGGTCAACGCCATGGGCCAGGGCATCGCCACGTCCTTGGCGCAATTGGTGGTGGATGTGTTCGACGTGCCCTTGTCACAGGTGCGCGTGGTCATGGGCGACACCGATCGTGGCAATGGATTTGGCAGTGCCGGTTCGCGGTCCTTGTTCACGGGCGGTTCGGCCGTGAGCGTGGGCTCGAGCGAAACGCTGGACAAAGCCCGAGAACTGGCCGCGCAGGCCCTCGAAGCCGCGCCGCAAGATTTGGTCTACGCCACGGGTTTGTTCAAAGTCGCAGGCACCGATGTACAAATTTCTTTGGCCGAGTTGGCTCAGCGCCAGCCCGATCAGCGCATCGAATTGCGCTCGACCACAGCCGCCAAGGGCCCGACCTGGCCCAATGGCTGCCATATTTGCGAGGTCGAAATCGACCCAGCCACAGGCCAGACCCAGTTGGCCTCGTATGTGTCGGTGAACGACGTGGGTCGGGTGATCAACCCCTTGATCGTGCGCGGTCAACTCGATGGGGGCGCGGTCCAAGGTTTGGGGCAAGCCCTTTTGGAACAAGTGGTCTATGACGCCGAAAGCGGCCAATTGCTCACAGGCAGTTTGATGGACTATGCCGTACCGCATGCCGACATCATGCCGGCCATGTTTGAGACCCAGATGGACGAAAGCATTCCCTGCAAAAACAATGTCTTAGGCGTTAAGGGTGTGGGCGAATTGGGAACCATTGGCGCTACACCGGCCCTTGTCAATGCCGTGGCCGATGCCTTGGCACGACAGGGCAAAGCCGATGTATCCAAACGTTTGCAAATGCCTTTGACCCCGTTTCGCCTGTGGCAACAGATGCAGGGCTGATATGCGTTTCTTTCATAAGCTTCGAAAAAAGCGGACATTGAAACCATATCTTCATTAAAATCAAGCCATGACTGAGAAAACCAATTCTCCCTTGGCCGATGCTTATTTGCGGTTTTTGCAACTGGCCGAGGCCTTCCAAGCCGAACGCCCAGCATTGGACATGGACGCCAATGAACGTGCCCTGCTGGATGCGGTGGCCCTGTGCTGGTTTAAAGGTCAACCGATGACGGTGCGTGAGGCGATTGCTTTGGACCACCTGGGTTCACCCGCCACCTTGCACAAGCGCATCACACGCTTGCGCCAAAAGGACATGCTGGTGGCGTTCAACCAGGAAGGCGATCGCCGCGCCAAGTACCTGATCCCCTCAGAAAAGACTTTGGCATTTTTCGATCACATGGGCCACAACATGCAAAAAGTGCAAACCGTGGGAGCCCTCTGAGAACCACCTTCGGGTGGTTTTTTTTCGCCCTGCCCTTGTGGGTCTTGTCCGCCTCAGTCGGCGGCCAGGAAGAGCGCTTGCAAATCGCTTAAAAAATCAAAGCCCAACTCGGTCGGCCAGACACGATGCAGGTCACGCCCGATCAAGCCTTTGCGCTCGGCCTGTGCCAAACCCGCCTGCAAACTGGTGATCGCAAGACCGGTCCGCTCGGTGTAGTCTTGCAAAGCAAAGCCCTGCTTCAATCGCAGAGCGTTGAGCATGAATTCAAACGGCAGGTCTTGCCTTGAAACCTCTTCGCTTCGGGTCACCGGCAGGCCTTGCAGGGCTTGTTGCATGTACAACTGGGGCTGCCTGAAACGCACCTGCCGCATCACCCGGTGGGCAAACGTGAGTTTGCTGTGCGCACCGGCGCCAATGCCAAGATAGTCACCAAACTGCCAGTAATTCAGGTTATGCCAGCACTGGTGTTCGGCCCGCGCATAGGCCGAGACTTCGTAGCGCGCACAGCCTTGCTGGGCCGTCATCTCGGTGATGCGGTCCATCATGGCGTAGGCCGTGTCCTCTTCGGGCAAGGCAGGTGGGTGCTTGGCAAACACCGTGTTGGGCTCGACCGTGAGGTGATAGATCGACACATGTGGCGGCTGAAACGACAGGGCCGTTTGCACATCCTGCGTCAATTCGGCCAAGTTTTGCCCAGGCAGGGCATACATGATGTCGAGGTTGAAGGTATCGAACGACACAGCCGCTTCTTCGACCGCTGCAAGGGCTTGCGCGCGGTCATGCACGCGGCCCAGGGCTTGCAAGTGCTGATCATTGAAACTTTGCACGCCCACCGACAAGCGGCTCACCCCAGCCGCGCGGTAGGCTTTGAAACGGTTTTTCTCAAAGGTGCCCGGATTGGCTTCGAGGGTGATTTCGCAATCGGCTTCCAGACGCAAACGGGCTCGGATGCCGCTGATCAAACGGTCAATGCCCGCTGGTGAAAACAAGCTCGGCGTGCCGCCACCGAAGAAAATGCTGTGCACAGAGCGTCCCCACACCAGGGGCAGACTGGCTTCCAGGTCGGCCATCAAAGCGTCGATGTAAGCGCCCTCGGGCGGATGGTCGCCCTCACCCCGCCATTCGTGGGAATTGAAGTCGCAGTACGGACATTTCTTCAGGCACCAGGGCAGGTGCACATACAAAGACAAAGGCGGTAAAGACGCAAACTGCAACAGCCCGGGGCGCATGGCGTGCATGACATCCAGCGCCTGCGCGGCCGCGGTCTCCGCGCCAGAGGGCCCGTCTTGGGCTTGGATGGGGATCATGCCAGCCAGCGTTCCCGCATCAAAGCCAGCATGACTTGCGCCGCCATACCGCGGTGGCTGTGGGCATTTTTGACTTCGGTGGGCAGCTCGGCAAAAGTCTGACCGAATGCGGGCAAGTACATGACCGGATCAAATCCGAAACCATTTTGGCCGCGCCGCTCGCGAGTGATCTCACCCACTACGCGCCCTACCGCGATCAAGGGCTCGGGGTCGTCGGCGCTGCGCAAGGCCACCAAGGTACTGACCATGGCGGCACGTCGTTCGGTGATGCTGTGCATTTGCTCCAGCAAAGCCGTGACGTTGTGGTCATCGCCTTTGGGATAACCGTATTGGGTGGCGTAGTAAGCCGTGTCCACGCCGGGCAAGCCGCCAAAAGCATCCACGCACAAGCCGGCATCATCGGCCAAAGCCGGCAGCCCGCTGGCCGCTGATGCGTGCCGCGCCTTAGACAAGGCGTTTTCAACAAAAGTGCGAAAAGGCTCGGGGGCTTCAGAAATATTCAATTCACTTTGCCGAACGAGCGTCACCTGCAAGGGGGCGAACATCGATTGCAACTCGGCCAGCTTGCCGCTGTTGTTCGAAGCCAGGACGATCTTCATGGCGTCAAGCACGGGCCTGGGTTTGCAGGCTGATGAGTTCAGCAATGCCTTTTTCGGCCAGCGCCAGCAAGCTGTCCATCTCTTGGCGGGTGAAGGCCACGCCTTCGGCGGTGCCCTGCACCTCCACAAAATGACCAGCACCGGTCATGACCACATTCATGTCGGTGTCGCAGGCCGAGTCTTCCACATAGTCCAGGTCCAGCAAGGCCTGCCTTCCCTTGAGACCCACCGAAATCGCCGCCACGTGCGACAGGATGGGGGTTTCTTTGAGCTTGCCTTGCGCCATCAACCAGGCCACCGCGTCTTGCGCGGCCACAAAGGCACCTGTGATGCTGGCCGTGCGGGTACCGCCATCGGCTTGCAACACATCGCAGTCCAGATGAATGGTTCGCTCACCGAGTTTTTTCAAATCGAACACTGCACGCAGTGAGCGGCCAATCAAGCGCTGGATCTCTTGGGTACGGCCGCTTTGTTTGCCGCGAGCGGCTTCGCGGTCGCTGCGGGTGTGGGTGGCGCGGGGCAACATGCCGTATTCGGCGGTGACCCAACCTTCGCCACTGCCTTTCTTGTGGCCAGGCACTTTTTCTTCCACTGACGCGGTGCACAACACACGGGTGTTGCCAAACTCGATCAGCACCGAGCCTTCGGCATGCATGGTGAAGGCTCGTGTGATGCGCACGGAGCGCAATTGGTCAGGGGCACGCGCGGTGCGAACATACAGCGTAGAGGTCATGGCTTGAGTTTGAGATAATGAGGCGTTACAGGCATCGCCCATGAATGCGCCATCGGCATTTGCATGGGCGCCAGACCACCGTCTGGGCCGTACCAAGG
>CANGKR010000136.1 GCA_947454355.1 Comamonadaceae bacterium | reverse complement strand
TACGGCAAACCAGGCACATTGGTCGAGTTGGTACCGGGCATGGTGTTCACCATCGAGCCCATGATCAACGCTGGCCGCAAAGAGATCAAAGAAATGGGCGATGGCTGGACCATCGTCACCAAAGACCATTCGCTCTCGGCCCAATGGGAACACACCGTGGTGGTCACCGAAACCGGCTACGAGGTGCTGACGCTTTCGGCCGGCAGTCCAGCGACTCCCGAGTTCATCAAGGCTCACGCCCCATAAAGCAATGAAGACACTGGCGCAGCTGCGCGACACCTACAAAAAGGACAAAGCTGCCTTGCTGGAGGTGCTGGCCAACAGCAAATCCAACACACGCATGCTGCCCGGCACGCTGCGCCGTTTGGCCGCCTTGGTAGATAAATTGCTGATCAATTTATGGACGCATGCGGACTTTGCCCCAGAGGTCTGTCTGGTCGCCGTGGGAGGCTTTGGCCGAGGCGAGTTGTTTCCCCAATCGGATGTGGATGTGCTGGTCCTGCTGCCCGATGGTCAATCCCCCGAAAGCTCACCTGCCTTACAGGCGCAATTGGAGCGGTTCATTGGCAGTTGCTGGGACTCAGGCCTGGAAATCGGCTCCAGCGTGCGTACCATCAGTGAATGCTTGGCAGAATCAGCCAAAGACATCACGGTGCAAACCTCCCTGCTGGAAGCCCGTTGGATCACCGGACCGCAATCTTTGTTCGAGGACTTCGTCAAACGTTACCAAACCGCGATGGACCCACAAGCGTTTTACGTGGCCAAAACCCTGGAGCTGCGACAACGCCATACCAAGTTTGAAAACACGCCTTATGCCCTGGAGCCCAATTGCAAAGAGTCTCCCGGGGGGTTGCGCGATCTGCAAATCATTTTGTGGGTGGCTCGCGCCGCAGGTTTAGGCCAAAGCTGGGACGAGTTGGCCCGCAAGGGCCTGGCCACACCGCTGGAGGCACGCCAGATCAAGCGCAACGAAGCCCTGCTGGGTTTAATTCGTGCAAGATTGCATTTGATTTCCAAGCGACGCGAAGACCGTTTGGTGTTCGATTTGCAGACGGCGGTGGCCGAATCGTTCGGGTTTGCTTCTGAGCAAACGCCCGATGGCCGCTTAGCCCAACGCGCCAGTGAAAAGCTGATGCGCGAATACTACTGGGCCGCCAAAGCCGTCACCCAGTTGAACCAAATTTTGCTGCTCAATATTGAAGATCGATTGAAGGCCGAGCGCGGCGAAACCGCATCGGACCTGCGGCCTCTGAATGAACGCTTTTTTGAAAAGTCCGGCCTGATCGAAGTGGCCAGCGATGACCTGTATCAGCGCCATCCGCATGCGATTTTGGAAACCTTTGAGCTCTACGAAAGCACTGTCGGCATCAAAGGTTTATCGGCCCGCACGCTGCGCGCTTTGTACAACGTTCGTCCGATCATGAACGGTAAGTTCCGCAGCGACCCCGTCAATCGCCAAACCTTTTTGCGCATCTTGCAGCAGCCGCAAGGACTCACGCATGCCATGCGTTTGATGAACCAAACCTCGGTGCTGGGCCGCTACTTGTGGGTGTTTCGCCGCATCGTGGGGCAAATGCAGCACGACCTTTTCCATGCCTACACGGTGGACCAGCACATTCTGATGGTGCTGCGCAATGTGCGACGCTTTTTCATGGCTGAGCATGCACATGAATACCCTTTTTGCTCGCAACTGGCTGCTGGTTGGGACAAGCCCTGGCTCTTGTACATCGCAGCCTTGTTTCACGACATCGCCAAAGGCCGTGGGGGTGACCACTCCAAGCTGGGCATTGCCGAAGCCCGCAGCTTTTGCCGTCAACATGGCATAGCCAAAGCAGACAGCCAGTTGATCGAATTTTTGGTGGGTGAGCACCTGACCATGAGCCACGTGGCGCAAAAGGAAGACCTGAGCGACCCTGACGTGATCAACGCCTTTGCCAAACGGGTCGGCAACGAGCGGCAGTTGACCGCTTTGTATTTGCTGACTGTGGCCGACATACGCGGCACCAGCCCCAAAGTCTGGAATGCCTGGAAAGGCAAACTGCTCGAAGACCTTTACAAGTACACCCTGCGGGTGATGGGCGGGCGGGCACCAGACGCCAACGCCGAGATCGAAGCACGCAAGCGCGAAGCTTTAGTAGAGCTGGCATTGCATGCAGAGCCTCACGAAGGCCACAAAGCTTTTTGGGATACGCTGGATGTGGGCTACTTCATGCGGCACGACGCCAGCGACATTGCTTGGCATGCCCGCCAACTCTCGCGCTATGTGGCAGTGGAGTTGAACCCCGACGCACCGCAAACACTTGTCAGAGCACGCAGGTCCCCCTTGGGAGAAGGTATGCAGGTGCTGGTCTACACCCTCGACCAGCCCGATTTGTTTGCCCGCATCTGTGGCTACTTTGATCAAACCGGCTTGAGCATTCTGGATGCACGCATCCACACCACGCGCAATGGTCATGCGATGGACACCTTCCAGGTGATCATGCCGCACATGTCAGAGCAGTACCGGGAGTTGATCTCCATGATCGAGTCGGAATTGGCTAAAACCGTGGCTACTCAAGCCCCCCTACCCTTACCCGCCAAGGGCCGGCTGTCCAGAAGGGTGAAAAGTTTTCCCGTCAAACCCCGCGTCACGTTGGAGCCCGACGACAAAGCCCAAAATTGGCTGCTGAGTATTTCATCGAGTGACCGATTGGGTTTGCTCTACAGCGTGGCCACCGTCCTGGCCCAACACGGACTTCATTTGCAGTTGGCCAAAATCAGCACTTTGGGCGAGCGGGTGGAGGACACCTTCTTGATCAGCGGTTCGGCTTTGCAGCAAAACAAAACACAAATCGAAATCGAAACCGAATTGCTCAGGGTACTCCAAGCGGGTTGAGACCCGCTTGGACGTTCGAGCTTATTCAAACCATCAGGTTTTGCGGCGCGGTGGCAAGCCGGTATGCTGTGTCTGCATCGCCCCCTTGCGTGGTGCCTGGCCTGGTTTTTGAAGCCCGCTTGACGACCTGCCTTTACCCGCCAGAACTCCGCCTTGAGCTTGAGCAGCCAATGGGGTGCTGTTGGCCCTGCGAGGGCTTTGATAGCCACCATCGGTCAGCGGTTGCCAGCTCGGTATCAGATGGTGTTTGCCGTTGCCGATCAAATCGGCGCGTCCCATGGCTTTGAGAGCGTCGCGAAGCAAGGGCCAGTTGTTCGCGTCGTGGTAGCGCAAAAACGCTTTGTGTAAGCGACGGCGTTTGTCCCCTTTGACGATGTCCACCTTTTCGCTGTCGCGAGTGATTTTGCGCAATGGGTTGCGTGTGGTGTGGTACATCGCCGTGGCGGTGGCCATGGGGCTGGGATAGAAAGTCTGAACCTGGTCGGCTCTGAAGCCATTCTTTTTGAGCCAGACGGCCAAGTGCATCATGTCTTCATCGCTTGTGCCTGGGTGGGCGGCAATGAAATAAGGCACCAAAAACTGCTTTTTCCCAGCCTCCAGACTGAACTTGTCGAACATGCTTTTGAAGCGGTCGTAAGTGCCGATGCCAGGCTTCATCATTTTGTCGAGCGGACCGGTTTCAGTGTGCTCGGGCGCGATCTTCAAGTATCCGCCCACATGGTGAGTGACCAGCTCTTTGACATACTCTGGTGACTGCACGGCCAGGTCGTAACGCAGGCCGGAGCCGATCAAGATCTTCTTGATGCCTTTCAGATTACGAGCCCGGCGGTACATGTTGATCAGCGGGCCATGGTCGGTGGTCAGGTTCTGGCAGATACCGGGAAATACGCAGCTGGGTTTGCGACAGGCCGATTCGATTTCGGGGCTGCGGCAGCCCAGGCGGTACATGTTGGCCGTGGGGCCGCCCAGGTCAGAGATGACACCAGTAAAGCCTTTGACCTTGTCGCGGATGTCTTCCACCTCGCGGATGACCGATTCTTCGGAGCGGCTTTGGATGATGCGGCCTTCATGCTCGGTGATGGAGCAAAAGGTGCAGCCGCCAAAGCAGCCGCGCATGATGTTCACGCTGAAGCGGATCATCTCCCACGCGGGGATCTTGGTCGCGTGGTCGTGGCTGCCGTTTTCGTCGGCATAACGGGGGTGCGGGCTGCGGGCATAAGGCAGGTCAAACACATGGTCCATCTCGGCCGTGGTGAGCGGGATGGGCGGTGGCGTGATCCACACGTCGCGGGCGGTGTGGCCTTCGCCATGCGCTTGCACCAGGCAACGGGCATTGCCAGGGTTCGTTTCCAGGTGCAGCACGCGGTTGGCGTGGGCATACAGTACGGCGTCTTGCTTGACTTGCTCGAAGCTGGGCAGGCGGATGACGCTTTTGTCGCGGGGCGGGACTTTATGGGTGCCTTTGCCACGCAGCGCAGGGTTGGGCACGAAGTTGAGCGGCTGAATGATGGGCTGAGTAGCGGCTTGAAAGGTGCGGGCTTGGGCCACGGCGGCAGACAAATCAGTCTCGATGTTTTTGACGTTGTGGCCCTCGGCCACTTCTTTGGCCTCTTCCTCCCGGGCGCAAGTGGCGCCCTGCTCCCGCGCCTGGTCCGAGATCATCAAATAAGGGTTGATGTGGGCTTCCACATGGCCTGGCGTGTCCACGCTGGTGGAGTCGATCTCGAACCAGCCTTCGGGCGTTTCGCGGCGTACAAAGGCGGTGCCGCGCACGTCGGTGATCTGCTGCACAGGCTCGCGGGCGGCCAGGCGGTGGGCGATCTCGACAATCGCCCGCTCGGCGTTGCCGTACAACAGCAAGTCACATTTGCTGTCCACCACGATGGAGCGGCGCACTTTGTCAGACCAGTAGTCGTAATGCGCGATGCGTCGCAGACTGCCTTCGATGCCGCCCAGGACAATCGGCACATCTGGGAAGGCTTCACGGCAGCGCTGGCTGTACACGATGGCCGCACGGTCGGGCCGTTGGCCGCCCACATCGCCAGGGGTGTAAGCATCGTCAGTGCGGATTTTGCGATCAGCTGTGTAACGGTTGATCATCGAATCCATGTTGCCTGCCGTGACGCCCCAAAATAAATTGGGTTTGCCCAAGGCTTTGAACGGGTCTGCACTTTGCCAATCGGGTTGGGCAATGATGCCCACGCGAAAACCTTGGTCTTCGAGCATGCGGCCAATGACCGACATACCGAAACTGGGGTGATCCACATAGGCGTCGCCAGTCACGATGATGACGTCACAACTGTCCCAACCGAGCTTGTCCATTTCTGCACGGTTCATCGGCAAAAAAGGCGCCGTGCCAAAACGCGCCGCCCAATACTTTCGGTAACTGGTCAGAGGCTTGGCATCACGCGGGAAAAAAGAGACGTCGGTGAAGGCGTTCATGATGGGTCTTAGGAATTACCCGTAGTGTAGGTGTTCAGGGCCCTGCTTGCAGAGCTATGGGTATTCACTGCGCGGCAGGACACTCACTGAAGATGCTCGGTTATCCTCAAAATATGCCTTTTTCTCTTGCTTTTCCAGTTCATCACGAACTGATCGTCAAAAAAAGTCGCTTCCTCGCCTGTGTGGAACCGGTAACGGGCCGGCAAGAGGCCCTGGCTCGGGTGGCTCAACTCAAAGCTCAGCACCCAGACGCAACGCATGTCTGCTGGGCTTTATTGGCTGGCGGGCAGTCTGCCGCACATGATGACGGCGAACCGAGCGGCACAGCCGGTCGCCCCATGTTGGAAGTGATGCGTCACCAAGACTTGCAAGGGGTCATGGCCTCAGTGGTGCGATATTTTGGGGGCGTGAAATTGGGTGCAGGCGGATTGGTGCGCTCCTACACCGATGCGGTGGCGCAAGCCCTATTGAAATCAGACAAAGTCCCACTGGTGCACAAAATCCTGCAAGGTTGCACAGTGCCTTATGCCCTGGAGGGCATGGTGCGGCGAGAGCTGGCTCAAAGCCAAGCTGACTTGCGCTCGGTTGCGCATGGTTCAGAGGTGACACTGACCTGGGAGATCACAGATATGGCAGGGGTCGCCTTGACCGAGCGACTCAACGAAACCGGGATGGGGAAGTTGATTTGGTTAAATCCAACAGATGACAGCCATGGATAATTGAGTTATGACCAGTTCTTTGCCTTCGGCCTCTGAGGCCATCGAAAAACCCCGATCCAAAACCGAACTGTTCACCGCGTTTTCGCACATGGCCTTGCAGGGCTTTGGGGGCGTGCTGGCGGTGGTGCAGTATGAACTGGTCGACCACAAGCGCTGGATGACCCGAACGCAATTTTTGGAAGAATGGTCTGTGGCGCAAATCATGCCAGGGCCCAATGTGGTCAATCTGTGCTTGATGATCGGCGGGCGCTACTTTGGCATCCCTGGCGCCTTGGCAGCCATCTCGGGTTTGTTGTGTTTCCCGCTGATGATTGTGCTGACTTTAGCGATTTTGTTTGGCGGGGTATCTGACCACCCCGCAGCGCAAGGGGCCTTGCGTGGCATGAGCGCGGTGGCGGCCGGATTGGTCACCGCCACTGGCCTCAAACTGATGTCTGCATTGCCCGATAACCCCATGGGCTTGGGCGCTTGTCTTGTTCTGGGGCTTTTGACATTCATCTGTGTGGGTTTGCTTCGCCTGCCTTTGGCTTCAGTATTGCTCGGCTTGGGTGTGATTGCCAGCCTATTGGCCTATTACAAAATCACCCAGCAAGCCCTGGCCCGACAGAAAGACACGCCATGACATCTGCAGTGCACTGGCTAGATTTCTGGAACTTGTTTCAACAATTCGCCTCTTTGTCACTGCTGGGCGTAGGTGGTGCCATCACCACAGCCCCTGAAATGCATCGATTTTTGGTGGATGAAACGCATTGGCTCAGCGACATGCAATTCTCCTCGTCAATCGCATTGGCCCAGGCCTCACCTGGGCCGAATGTCTTGTTCGTGGCCTTGATGGGCTGGAACGTGGGCTTGAACGCGGCTGGCGGATTTGGTGCTGGACCATTGGCCTGGGCCTGGGGTCTGATGGGGGTGCTGACCACGATGCTCGGCATCATGCTGCCCTCTTCTGTATTGACCTACACCGCGACCCGCTGGGCCCATCGGAATCGAGATTTGCGGGCGGTCAAAGCATTCAAAACCGGCATGGCGCCCATTGTGATTGCCCTGCTGATCAGCACAGGTTGGCTACTCACGGCTGCACACAACCAAGCGGACCGAGATTGGCCCCTGTGGGTGTTGACAGCGGTGGCTGCGGTGTTGGTCTGGCGCACCAAGATCCACCTGCTTTGGATGCTGGGCGCAGGCGCACTGCTCGGCGCCTTGGGGCTGATTTGATCAGTGCGGGTTCTCAAAGAACACAATATTTGAGAAGTCACTGAATTCAAAATACACTTTTTTCTCGCCTGGGTCGACTTGCATGTTCAGGTTTTCGTCCAGTACGCCATAGCCGTAGCGGTAATTGCGAGGTTTGCCATCGTCTGTGCCCAAGGCCGTGCTGAGCTTGTCGACTTTCAAAAAACGGCGCACCACTTTGTCACCTGCATACACCTCCAGCACACCGTTGGTGCCAGTCCAGTTCTGGATGTCACGGCTGATTTTGTTTTGCTGCTCTTGTGTGCATGCCATCAGCAATAAAGGGCCTGCGACTAAGGCGGCTGTTAATTTCAAAACGCTTTTCATTTCCTACTCCCTTGACACTCAAATGCTTCGTTGTCGTAACGCTTCGTACAAGCACACTCCGCTGGCCACCGAGACGTT
>CANGKR010000135.1 GCA_947454355.1 Comamonadaceae bacterium | reverse complement strand
TTGGGTTTGCAGTCAGCAGCTGTGCGCTGGGTTGCTCAGTTCGAAGCACAGATCGGGCCGCTGGTTGGAGAGGGGCGTCCTTTGCAATTGGCCTCGCTTGGCACCGTTTGCCCTGTTTGCCAAACGCCCATGGACGAAGGGGATGAAGATTGCCGTAGCTGCGGCAGCGAAGACCTGACTCCGCCCTCCACCTGGACCCTGTTTAAACTCTGGCGCTTTGCCAAACCCTACCGGACCCGCTTGCTGGTGGGCTTCTTGTTGACGCTCGCGTCGACTGCGGCCACCTTGGTGCCACCCTATCTGACCATGCCCTTGATGGACAACTTTTTGATCCCTTATCAAAACGGTAAGGATCTCAACCCCGGTCAGGTCTCGCTGTACCTGCTTGGCTTATTGGCAGCGGCCTTGTTGGCGTGGGCGCTGGGATGGGCCAAAACCTACATCCTGGCTTTGGTGTCCGAACGCATCGGCGCCGATTTACGCACCACCACGTACCAGCATTTACTGAAATTGTCGTTGGAATATTTTGGCGAGCGCCGCACGGGTGATTTGATCGCCCGCATCGGGACCGAGACTGACCGGATCAACGTGTTTTTGTCTTTGCACTTGCTGGACTTTGCGACCGATGTTTTGATGATCATGATGACCGCGGTCATTTTGTTCACCATCAACGTCAACTTGGCCTTGGCCACCTTGTTGCCATTGCCATTCATCGCCTGGCTGATTCATGTGGTGCGAGATAAATTACGCACCGGATTTGAAAAAATCGACCGCGTCTGGGCCGAAGTGACCAATGTACTGACCGACACGATTCCCGGGATCCGAGTGGTCAAGGCCTTTGCGCAAGAGGACCGCGAAGCCCAACGATTCAAAGACGCTAATCGCCATAACTTGCATGTCAACGACCGCTTGAACCGTGTCTGGTCCTTGTTTTCGCCCACGGTGACCTTGATGACCGAAGTGGGCCTGTTGGTGGTCTGGGGGTATGGCATTTGGTTGGTGGCGGATGACCAAATCACTGTCGGGGTGATGACGGCTTTTCTGGCCTACATCGGTCGCTTTTACAGTCGCTTGGATTCGATGAGCCGCATTGTCTCCAACACGCAAAAAGCAGCTGCTGGTGCCAAGCGGATTTTTGAAATTCTGGACCACGTCTCCAGTGTGCCCGAGCCCACTCAGCCGCTGAGTTTGCCATCGAGTTTGCAAGGCCGCATTGCCATCCGCGATGCGGGCTTTCGCTATGGCAACCGCGCCGTCATCCGTCAGCTCAATTTGAACATCGAGCCCGGTCAGATGATCGGTTTGGTCGGCCACAGCGGATCTGGCAAGAGCACTTTGGTCAATTTGATTTGCCGCTTTTATGATGTGAGTGAGGGCGTGATTGAGCTGGACGGCATCGACATACGGCAACTGCGCATCGGGGACTACCGGCGTCAAATTGGCTTGGTCTTGCAAGAACCCTTTTTGTTTTTTGGCACTATCGCCGACAACATTGCCTACGGCTTGCCAGGCGCCAGCCGCGAAGACATTGTGGCGGCCGCCCGCGCAGCCCATGCGCATGAATTCATTTTGCGGATGCCACAGGGTTATGACTCGCTGGTGGGTGAGCGCGGGCAGGGCTTGTCCGGTGGTGAACGTCAACGTATTTCAATTGCCCGAGCCTTGTTGATCAACCCCCGGATTTTGATTCTGGACGAAGCCACTTCGGCGGTGGACACCGAAACTGAAAAAGAAATCCAGCGCGCGCTGGACAACCTGGTGCGTGGCCGCACCACGATTGCCATTGCCCATCGCTTGTCGACGCTGCGCAAAGCTGACAGGCTGGTGGTCATGGATAAAGGGGTGGTGGTGGAAGAGGGCACGCACGAAGCCTTGATTGAAACCCAAGGTGCCTATTGGCGGCTATATGAAGCCCAGCAGCGGCAAGCCCAGGCTGAAGCCGTGTTGAACAGCCAGCTGGATGTGGCCGCGAAGGTGAACGCATGAACCCCTTTGACTTGCAACGCGATGCTTTTGGTCGTTGGACCCTCACCCTGCCTGACGGCACGGTTCACAGCGGGGTAGTGGCGGTGCGCGCTTTTCCGGTGTCCCAACCCGAAGGGGGCGCTGCCTTAATGGATAACGAAGGCAACGAGCTGATGTGGGTGCCTTCTATCGGCCAGCTGCCTGAGCCTCTGCAAAGAGAACTCTTGCAAGCACTCAATGAGCGCGAATTTTTACCCGAAATTTTGCAATTGCAAGATGTGAGCAGCTTCGTCACCCCCAGCACCTGGACGGTCAAGACCCATCGCGGCACTACACAATTCATGCTCAAGGGCGAGGAAGATATCCGCCGCTTGACCGGCACGGTCTTGTTGATCAATGACGCCCATGGTGTGCAGTACATGATCCGCGACCTGGCGGCCATGGACAAACATTCACGGAAGTTACTGGACCGGTTTTTGTAAACCAGAGTGCGGTATTTCCATCAAGTCCGGCGATACAGAATACGTGTCAGTTACCTGGGCGCAATGGTTGCCGTTACCACAAGTACAGCCAATCTAGCTTGCGTCAAAGCCCTGGACGCCGACATCGTGGTCGATTAAAAAAGGAAGATTTTGCGAGCGTGCTCAGCGGCTATGAAGCAGTGCTCAGCAGCCAAGATGGGACAACACTGGGAAAGTCTCTGAATGTACTGAGACCAGGCAGAGAAATCATTTTAGAAAAGAGAGACTTATGGAACTGACTCCGTTTTCAATTCTGACCACCGCCATGCAAACAATGGGCGACCATCAGATCATCAACTTGCCCCCAGATTGGCTACAGGGACGCACAGCTTATGGCGGATTGTCTGCTGCACTTTGTCTGGAAGCCACGCTTCGCGCTGCTCCGGACCTTGCTCCGCTTCGTTCTGCACAATTCTGTTTCATTGGCCCAGCTGATGGCCAGCTCAAGATCAGCCCCACGATACTTCGCAAGGGAAAATCAACGGTCGTCGTGGGCGTGGATCTGGTAGGTGACAGTGGACTTGCAGTCAGGGCCACCCTGTGCTTTGGTATCGGACGCGAGTCAGCACATCACCATCAGTCCCTCGTGATGCCAAGGCTCCTGAGTCCTGACAACTATCCCAGCTACTACGAATGGCCCAGTCGTCCTAATTTCATGAATCACTTTGAAGGGCGACTCGCAGGCGGGGCTTTGCCAGGCACGCCGGACATGCCGCCGGAAATGACGGTATGGCTGCGGCATCAGGAACGTGGGGACGAATCCAGTTTAGTTCGCCTTATCGCGTTAGCGGACGCACTTCCTCCGGCCGCCATGGTGATGTCCAAAGTGCTGCATCCCATCAGCACCATGACGTGGTCCATAGACATGCTGGATGCACAGCCTGTCACGAGCGATGGATGGTGGCTTGTCAAAACAAAGGCAGACACCTCGCAAGAGGGGTACTCTGCCCAAAGCACTGTGATCTGGAATTCAGACGGTCAACCAGTCTTGGTTGCTCGACAGAACGTGGCCATCTTTGGGGGAAACTTGTATTTTTTTCACTTACCCCGGCCAGGTAGCACCATGCTCGGGCACCACTGCGCTCCATTTCAATTCAAGCTCGATGCGTTGGCGCAGCATATCGGCCGCGTCCAGTTCGCCATGCACCACATACACCTGGCTGGGGACTTGAGGCATTTGCCTTAGCCAAGCGATCAGCTCGTTGCCATCGGCATGGGCGGATGCCGATTCGAGCTGTGCAATCTCTGCCCGCACAGGCACTTCCTGGCCGTGGATGCGCACCGTGGGTTTGCCGCTGAGCAAGGTCGCGCCCCGTGTGCCTGGTGATTGAAAGCCCGTCAGGATCACCATGTGCCTGTGATGACCCAGGTAATTGGCCAAGTGGTGCAACACACGCCCTCCCGTGGCCATGCCACTGGCGGCCAAGATCACCATGGGGCCATGGCGTGACATCAAGGCTTTGGACTGATCGGTGGTTTCGATCATGGTGGCCACGCGGTCCATGGCCTGCACCTGTGCTGCTGTGAGTCGATGCTCCGACAAGTGTTGACCGTACAAGGCGGTGGTATGAATCGCCATCGGGCTGTCCAAGAAAATAGGCAAGCCGTGCGGAATGGCTCCTTGCGCTTTGAGCTCGGCAATGGTGTGCAATAAGGCCTGTGCCCGACCGACCGCAAAGACCGGCACTACCGCCACACCGCCCCTGGCCGAGACTTTGTTCAACAGGGGGGCCAACTCCTTGCCGATATCGGTCAAGGGGTGTTGGCGGTTGCCATAAGTCGATTCGATCAGTACCGTGTCAGCGGCCGGTGGTGGCTCGGGCGGGTTCATCAACACATCATGGGGCCGACCCAGATCGCCAGAGAACAACACGCGACGACCGGCCACTTCGAGCAGCAAGCTCGATGCACCCAAGATATGCCCGGCGGAACTGAAGGTGGCTTTCCAGCCGGGGATAGGCACAAAGGCGTGCCCCCAAGACTCGGTGCGAAAGCGCGATGCGCACTTGAGAGCGTCTTGCTCGGTGTACAAAGGCCGGGCTGGCACATGCTTGCTCAAACCATGCCGATTGACAAAGTTGGCGTCTTCTTCCTGGATATGTCCGCTGTCCGGCAGCAAGATGTTGCACAAGTCCCGTGTGCCGGGCGTGACGTGCACGGGACCCGCAAAGCCCTCTTTGACGAGTAAGGGCAAATAACCACTGTGGTCCAGATGGGCGTGGGTGAGTACCACAGCGTGGATCTGATCAGGCGCAACAGGCAATGTGTTCCAGTTGCGCAGCCGCAGTTGTTTGTAGCCCTGGAACAAACCGCAGTCGACCAGCAAACGCTGGCCCGCAGATTCCACGAGGTATTTGGAGCCGGTGACCGTGTTGGCGCCGCCCAGGAATGTGATGTTCAAGCTCATGCCTCATCTTAGGCAGGACCCTAGAAGAACGCATACAAAAACAGCGCCGAATGGCGCTGTTCCCTTGATGCACATCAAGCGTTAGCCAAAGAAGCCTTTGAGCTTGTCGGTCCAGCTGTTGCCCGTGGGCAAATGCTTGGCACCGCCTTTTTGCAGGGACTCTTCAAACTCCTTGAGCAGCTTGCGCTGGTGCTCGGTGAGTTTGACTGGCGTTTCCACAGAGATGTGGCAATACAAATCGCCCGGGTAGCTCGAGCGCACACCCTTGATCCCTTTGCCGCGCAGTCGGAACTGCTTGCCGGTTTGCGTGCCCTCGGGGATGTCGATCGCCGCTTTGCCTGACAAGGTGGGTACATCGATCTCGCCGCCCAATGCCGCTTTGGTGAAACTGATGGGCACTGAGCAATGCAGGTCATCGCCATCGCGCTCAAAGATGTCGTGCTTCTTGAGACGAATCTCGATGTACAAATCGCCTGCAGGTCCACCATTGGTGCCTGGCTCGCCATTGCCGGTGCTGCGAATGCGCATGCCATCGTCAATACCGGAAGGGATTTTGACTTCGAGTGTCTTTTGCTTTTTAAGTTGGCCCTGACCGTGGCAGGTGCCGCATGGATCGGGGATCACTTTGCCCACGCCGCGGCATTGGGGGCAGGTTTGCTGCACACTGAAAAAGCCTTGGCGCATTTGCACTTGACCCTGACCTTGGCAGGTGCCGCAGGTCTTGGCGCTGGTGCCAGGCTTGGCGCCGCTGCCGCTGCAGGTGTCACACGATTCCCAGCTGGGTATACGAATTTGCGCATCCTTGCCATTGGCGGCCTCTTCCAGCGTGACCTCCATGGCGTAGCTCAGATCGTTGCCGCGGAACACCTGACGGCCCCGGCCACCACCACCTCGGCCACCACCAAAGATGTCGCCAAAAATATCGCCAAAAGATTCGCCAAAACCGCCAAAGCCTTCGGCTCCGCCGCGCATGTTGGGGTCAACGCCCGCATGCCCATGTTGGTCGTAGGCCGCACGTTTTTGCGGGTCAGACAGCATCTCGTAAGCTTCTTTGACCTCTTTGAATTTGGCTTCGGCCTCTTTGGCTTTGTCCCCCTGATTGCGGTCAGGGTGGTGCTTCATCGCCAGCTTGCGATACGCCTTTTTGATCTCATCGTCTGAGGCGTTTTTCACTACACCCAGCACTTCGTAAAAATCTCTTTTGGCCATGTTCGATCAACTTTGATAACAAGAACGCCGCGAAGGTGAATCAGCGGACTGAATCAACCTGCGCGGCGGGTCAACAGCTTTGCAGCCGTCATGGTGTAGCCGACTTAAGGCTTCTTGACTTCCTTGACTTCAGCGTCCACCACGTTGTCGTCCTGGGGCTTGGCTTCAGCCGCACCCGCAGCGCCTTCGGCGGCTTGCTTGGCTTGCATTTCAGCATAGACCTTCTCGCCCAGTTTCTGGCTGGCCGTCATCAGGGCTTCGGTCTTGTTGTCGATCGCCGCTTTGTCTTCACCCTTGAGGGCTTCTTCCAATTCCTTGACTGCAGCTTCGATGGCTACTTTTTCAGCCGCTTCGATCTTGTCGCCGTGCTCGCTCAAGCTCTTCTTCACGCTGTGCAAAGAGGCTTCACCTTGGTTGCGGGCTTGCACGATTTCGAGTTTTTTCTTGTCCTCTTCAGCGTTCAATTCGGCGTCTTTGACCATCTGCTGGATTTCAGCTTCCGACAGACCGGAGTTGGCCTTGATGGTGATCTTGTTCTCTTTGCCTGTGCCTTTGTCTTTGGCGCCTACGTGCAAGATGCCGTTGGCGTCGATGTCAAAGGAGACTTCAATTTGTGGCGTGCCACGCGATGCAGGTGGAATGCCCTCGAGGTTGAACTCGCCGAGTAATTTGTTGCCCGACGCAATGTCACGCTCGCCTTGGAAAACTTTGATGGTCACGGCCGGTTGGTTGTCTTCGGCGGTTGAGAAGGTTTGTGCGAACTTGGTCGGGATCGTGGTGTTCTTGGTGATCATTTTGGTCATCACACCGCCCATGGTTTCGATGCCCAAAGACAAAGGGGTTACGTCGAGCAACAGCACGTCGGTGCGGTCGCCGGACAAGACTTGGCCTTGAATGGCAGCACCCACGGCCACAGCTTCGTCGGGGTTCACGTCTTTGCGTGGCTCTTTGCCGAAGAACTCTTTGACCTTCTCTTGCACCTTGGGCATACGGGACATACCGCCCACCAAGATGATGTCGTCGATGTCACCCACTGCCACACCGGCGTCCTTGATGGCCATGCGGCAAGGGGCGATGGTGCGCTCGATCAATTCTTCGACCAGCTGCTCCAGCTTGGCGCGGGTCAGCTTGACGTTCAAGTGCTTGGGGCCGGTGGCGTCTGCGGTGATGTAAGGCAAGTTCACATCAGTTGCCGAAGAGGAGGACAGCTCGATCTTGGCTTTTTCAGCGGCTTCTTTCAAGCGTTGCAGGGCCAACACATCTTTGGCCAAGTCCACGCCCGATTCTTTCTTGAACTCTCCGATGATGAAGTCAATGATGCGCTGGTCGAAGTCTTCGCCGCCCAAGAAGGTGTCACCGTTGGTGGACAACACTTCGAATTGTTTTTCGCCATCGACGTCAGCGATTTCAATGATGGACACGTCAAACGTACCGCCACCCAAGTCATACACGGCAATCTTGCGATCGCCTTTTTCAGTCTTGTCCAAGCCGAAGGCCAATGCAGCGGCAGTGGGCTCGTTGATGATGCGCTTGACGTCCAGACCGGCAATGCGGCCAGCGTCTTTGGTGGCCTGGCGCTGGGCGTCGTTGAAGTAGGCGGGCACCGTGATCACGGCTTCGGTCACTTCTTCGCCGAGGTAGTCTTCGGCGGTTTTCTTCATCTTGCGCAAAATTTCAGC
>CANGKR010000134.1 GCA_947454355.1 Comamonadaceae bacterium | reverse complement strand
TCGATCACCCAATCGGCTTCGGCAATCACGTCCAGGTCGTGCTCGATCACCATCACGCTGTGACCTGCATTGACCAAACGGTGCAGCACCTGGATGAGTTTGTCCACATCGGCCATGTGCAGGCCCACGGTGGGCTCGTCCAGCACATACAGGGTATGCGGCACTTTTTGGCCCCGGCGGCCGACTTCGTCGCGCACCTTGGTCAACTCGGTCACCAGCTTGATGCGCTGGGCTTCGCCGCCACTGAGCGTGGGCGAAGGCTGGCCCAGCGTGAGGTAACCCAAGCCCACGTCTTTGAGCAACTGCAAGGGGTGGGCGATGGAGGGCATCGTGGCAAAAAAGTCCACCGCCTCGTCGACTTCCATTTGCAGCACATCGCCAATGCTTTTGCCGCGCCAGGTGACGGCCAGAGTTTCGGGGTTGAAGCGAGCGCCATGGCAAGCTTCGCACGGCACTTTGACATCGGGCAAAAAGCTCATCTCGATGGTGCGCACGCCCTGCCCTTCGCAGGTATGGCAGCGGCCTTCGCCCGTGTTGAAACTGAAACGCCCTGCCAAGTAACCTCGAGCCTTGGCTTCCAGGGTTTCGGCAAAGAGTTTGCGGATCGTGTCCCAAAACCCGATGTAGGTGGCGGGGCATGAGCGCGGGGTTTTGCCGATCGGGGTCTGGTCGACCTCCAGCACCCGGTCAACCGCCTCGTCACCTTCCAGCGATGTGCAGCCCACCAGCGCAGGGCGTTGGCCGGCTTGCAGTGCGTCGCGCCCGGCCTTGGTGGCACGTTGGGAAACCAAGGACTGTACGTTGGCGAGCAACACGTCGCGGGCCAGGGTGGACTTGCCCGAGCCAGACACGCCTGTGACCGCCACCAAGCGCTTCAACGGCACGTCAACAGTGACGTTTTGCAGGTTGTGCATGTGAGCGCCTGCCAGGTGCAGCCATTGCACCTCTGGTGCATCGGCCAGCGCTGAGTTTTGCCTCTTCAAGTCGGGCAAGACAAAGCGACGCTCTTGCAAGGGGTGCTTCATCGCATGCAAAAGGTAACGGCCGGTTTGCGAGTCAGCGGCGCCCGTGATGTCGGCCACCGAGCCTTGCGCCACCAGGCGGCCACCGCGTTTGCCGGCGCTGGGACCAATGTCAATGATGTGGTCCGCACGGCGGATGGTGTCTTCGTCGTGCTCGACCACCACCAGGGTGTTGCCCTTGTCACCCAGTTTGTGCAGGGCATTGAGCAGGATTTGGTTGTCGCGGGCGTGCAGACCAATGGTGGGCTCGTCCAGCACATAGCACACACCCTGCAGGTTGCTGCCCAATTGCGCAGCCAAGCGGATGCGCTGCGCCTCGCCCCCAGAGAGGGTCGGCGCGCCGCGGTCGAGGGTGAGGTAGCCCAGGCCGACTTCTTCGAGGAACTCCAAACGGCTTTGGATTTCGGGAATCAAATCGCGTGCGATATCGCTCTCTCGAGTGCTCAGGCGGCCCAGCAGTGCGATGCTTTGCACCCAGGCGCGGATGTCGCTCACGCTCATGCTGGCGATCGCGGTGATGGGCCAGCTGGCATCTTCAGGACCGGTGTGGTTGTGGGCATGGGTGTGGGCACCAAAACGCACGGCCCGGGCCGTAGCGTTCAAACGCGTGCCAGCGCAGGTCGGGCAAGCTACATCGGCCACGTCTTCCACTTCAGGCTCGGCAAAGGTTTGTTCACGGCCTTTGTCTTTATCGTCGGTGACCGAGTCGTCGTAGACCTTGCGTTGGTCCTTGGTGAGTTTCACGCCCGTGCCCACGCAATCAGGGCACCAGCCGTGTTTGCTGTTGTACGAGAATAAACGCGGATCGAGTTCCGCGTAGGAAGTGGCACAGACGGGGCAGGCTCGCAAGGTCGAAAACACCTGCAAGCGCCCAATGTGTGCCGTGGGGGCACGCGCCACCATGGCTTCTTGCAAACCCTGCAGATCACTCAACACATGCACCACACCTTTGCCGTGCTCGAGGGCTTGCGTCAAGGCGGAACGCAGGGCCGGCTCGTTGGCGGCAGTCACATCCAGGCTGGCCACGGGCAGCTCGATGGTGTGCTCCTTGAATCGGTCGATGCGCGGGAAACCCATGGTGGGCAAGAAGTTCCCATCCACCCGCAAATGCGTGAAGCCCTTGGGTCGGGCCCAGTCGGCCAGCTCGGTATAAACGCCTTTCCGGTTCATCACCAGCGGCGCTAACAGGCCGATGTGCTGGCCTTTGAAGTTTTTGAGCAACTGCGCCACGATGCTGTCGGGCGTTTGGGGCTGTACCGGTGCGCCATCGTGCACGCAATGCTGGGTGCCCAACTTCACGTACAGCAAACGCAAAAAGTGCCACACCTCGGTGGTGGTGCCCACGGTGGATTTACGCCCCCCGCGAGACAAGCGCTGTTCAATGGCCACAGTGGGCGGAATGCCGTAGACCGCGTCCACCTCGGGCCGCCCTGCCGGTTGAACGATGCTGCGGGCATAGGCGTTCAGGCTTTCCAGGTAACGGCGTTGGCCTTCGTTGAACAAAATGTCAAACGCCAAGGTGGACTTACCCGAACCGCTGACCCCGGTGATAACGTTGAACTTGCCGCGCGGGATGTCAACGCTCAGATTTTTGAGATTGTGTTCTTTGGCGTTGACGATCTGAATGGCGTCAGGGCCCAGCGGTTTTCGCGACCGCAGCGATGCAGGGCTGACACCGGGTGACGATGTGTGGCGCGCAGCGACTTCTGAGGAGCCCGGTGCCAGCCCTGCATCGCCCTCCAAATAGCCCACACCTTTTTCGCGCAACACACCTATTTCACCCATCGACTCGGCATACTCCCGCAAGGCTTGGCCTGTGTGCGATGTCGGGTGCTGGCGAACCTCTTCAGGCGAGCCTTCGGCCACGACGTAACCGCCACCGTCACCGCCTTCGGGGCCGAGGTCGATCAGCCAGTCGCTCGCGCGGATCACGTCGAGGTTGTGCTCGATCACGATCAAAGAATTACCGCCTTCAAGAAGTTTGCGCAATGCGCGCATGAGCTTGGCAATGTCATCGAAATGCAGGCCGGTGGTGGGCTCGTCAAACAAAAACAGCGTGCCTTTGCGGCTCAGCGGCTGGCGACTGCTGGAGGCGGTTTTAGCAGCACCCGCCAAAAAGCCTGCCAGCTTCAAACGCTGGGCCTCACCCCCAGACAAGGTGGGCACCGGCTGGCCCAGCTTGACGTATTCCAAGCCGACATCGACGATGGGTTGCAAGGCACGGATCACGTCGCGGTCATTCGCAAACAATTGCGCGGCCTCGCTCACCGTGAGGTCGAGCACGTCGGCCACGTTCATGTGGAGCGATTGCGGCTCGCCCAAGACCTGGCGTTCGATGGTGACTTCGAGCACTTCGGGACGGTAACGTTGGCCGTTGCAGTCTTGGCAACGCAAATACACGTCGCTCAAAAATTGCATTTCTACATGCTCAAAGCCCGAGCCGCCGCAGGTGGGGCAGCGGCCATCGCCGCTGTTGAAGCTGAACTTGCTGGCGGTGTAGCCACGCTGCTTGGACAAGCTGGCGGTGGCGAACAGTTCGCGGATCGCGTCCCACGCACCCACATAACTGACCGGGTTGGATCGAGCAGTTTTGCCAATGGGCGACTGGTCGACAAACACCACATCGCTCAGATGGTCGGCGCCCAACAAGCGGTCGTGCAGACCCGGGGTTTCAGTGGCTTTGCCAAAGTAGCGCAGCAAAGCCGGCGCCAGCACGTCTTGAATCAAACTGGACTTGCCCGAGCCGGACACGCCGGTCACGCACACCAAGCGTTGCAGCGGAAACTCCACTGAGACGTTTTGCAAATTGTGTTCGCGCACACCTTCCAGAATCATGCGCGGCGTGCTGTCGGTGACCATGCGCTTGAAGCCCATGCCCACTTGCTTGCGACCGCCCAAATACGAGCCGGTCAGGGTATCCGCTTGGCGCAGGGCATCGGTCGTGCCATCAAACACGATGTGCCCGCCCTTTTCGCCGGGGCCTGGACCCATGTCGATCACGCGGTCGGCGGCCAGCATGACGGCCGGATCGTGCTCGACCACCACCAGCGTGTTGCCCGCATCGCGTAAGCGGTGCATGGCTTCGGTGATGCGGCTCATGTCCCGCGGGTGCAGTCCGATGCTGGGCTCGTCAAGCACGAATAAGGTGTTGACCAGCGAGGTGCCCAAGGCGGTCGTCAAATTGATGCGCTGCACTTCACCACCACTCAAGGTGCGGCTTTGCCGGTCCAGTGTCAGGTAGCCAATGCCCACGTCGCACAAATACTGCAAGCGCGTGGTGATTTCTTCGAGCAAAAGTTTGAGCGCTTGGGATTCACCGTCGCTGCCATGCGCGGCCAATGCGGTGCGGGACATGCCGTCAAAGAACAAGCGCAAGCGGTCGAGCGGCATCAGCATCAGGTCATGCAAGCACAAGCCCGGCAAGACTTCGAGCTGGGCACGGCTCCAGCCCACGCCGCGGGGCATGAAGCGCTGCGCGGCAGGCAGCACGCTGCAGGCTTCATCGTGGCTGCCGATGCGCCACAACAGGCTATCGGTTTTCAAGCGTGCGCCGCCACAGTCGCCGCATTCGGTGTAGCTGCGGTATTTGGACAAGAGCACGCGGATGTGCATCTTGTAGGACTTGGTCTCGAGATATTCAAAGAAGCGCTTGATGCCGTACCACTGCTGGTTCCATTTGCCATTCCACTGGGGCGAGCCTTGAATGACCCAGTGTTGCTGTTCGGGCGTGAGTTTGTTCCAGGGCGTGTCGCGAGGAATGCCGGCCAGCTCGGCATAGCGCATCAAGTCGTCTTGGCACTCTTTCCAGGCAGGCGTCTGAATGGTTTTGATCACCCCGGCGCGCAAGGTCAATTTGTCATTGGGGATGACCAAGCCATAGTCCACGCCAATCACACGGCCAAAACCCCGGCAAGTTTCGCAGGCGCCGAGCGCCGAATTGAAAGAAAACATGGACGGCAGCGGCTCGGGGTAGCGCAAGTCACTCTCAGGGCAATGCAGGCCAGTGGAGTAACGCCAGAGTTCGGACTCCGAGACCTCGCCTTGCTCGTCGCTGGCGAGTTTGTACACGTTGATGCGGCCACTGCCCCGCTTGAGGGCAGTTTCGATCGCTTCGACCACTCGGGCTTTTTCAGCGTTGCCCAAACGGAAGCGATCGGCCACCACATCGAGCACTTTGCGCGGGCCGGTGGGGGTGGCCACTTCGCGCTCTGCTTGTACCTTGGTGAAGCCACTGGCAGAGAGCCATTGCTCAACCTGCTCGGCGCTGGTGTTGGCCGGCAATTCCACCGGAAAAGTCACCACCACACGCGGGTCACTGGCCGCCTCGGTGCGGGACCGCAAATGGGCGTAAATGCTTTCGGGGCTGTCGTGCTGTACCGGCTGGGCAGTTTGGCGGTCATGCAAATGGCCCAGGCGCGCAAACAACAGCTTGAGGTGGTCGTTCAGCTCGGTCATGGTGCCCACGGTCGATCGCGAGCTGCGCACCGGGTTGGTCTGGTCAATCGCAATGGCTGGCGGCACACCTTCGACCTTGTCGACAGCGGGCTTGTCCATCCGGTCCAGAAACTGCCTCGCATAGGCGCTGAAGGTTTCCACATACCGGCGCTGCCCCTCGGCATACAGGGTGTCAAACACCAAGCTGGATTTGCCCGAACCACTGGGTCCGGTGACCACAGTCAACTCGCCGGTGCGGATGTCCAGGTCGATGTTTTTGAGATTGTGCTGACGAGCACCGCGAATGCGGATGAGACCTTGGGACATGGTGTGGGGCTTACAGAGTGGGCCCCAACATTCTAGGCATTGTGAGCAGCCTTGGCCCGCAATCTGTTAAAGCCCTTGTGTCACAAAAAAGCCACAGCATTGCGTGGCTTTGACCGTTTGCGTCAGATTACTTGGCTGTTGGAGCCGCAGCCGGTTCAGCAGGCGCTGCGGGTGCTGCAGGAGCAGCCGGGGCAGCTTCTTTGGCGGGCTCCGTGTGCACGGCATCTGCGCCATGTTTTTCACCGGTCATGTCCAGGCTGTCACCGCCTTTGTTGATGACCCACAACGCCAAGCCTGCAAAAATGATGAAGCCGACAGCAATTTTCCACATGTTTGTTCTCCTGAAATGAAAAGGCCCTCCGCAGAGGGAAGGCCTTGAATTTAGCACCCGAGAGCCCTCGGGTTGCTTACAAAGTTCAGTCGCCAGCGTAGATGTCGACGTCTTTGGTTTCTTTGATGAACAGACCACCAATCACCACTGTAGAACCGGCAATGATGATGGGATACCACAGGCCGTTGTACATGTCACCTGTCTGGGCCACGATCGCAAAGGCTGTGGTGGGCAGCAAGCCGCCGAACCAGCCGTTACCGATGTGGTAAGGCAAAGACATGGAGGTATAGCGGATGCGGGTGGGGAACATTTCCACCAGCATGGCCGCGATCGGGCCGTACACCATGGTGACCAGAAGCACGAGGTAGCTCAAGATGATGATGACCATGGTCTTGTCAAACTTGGCCATATCGGCTTTGGCGGGGTAACCAGCGGCTTTCAAAGCGGCTGACAGATTGGCGCCTAGCAGAGCACCGCTGGCGGTCTTCTCGCCGCTCAAGTCCTTGACGGATTTGGTGGCGGCTTCGATGGCCTTGGCGTCTTTAGGCTCCGCGGCGTTCAAAGCGGCCAGTTTTTCCTCGGCCTTGGCCTTGGCGGCTGCGATGTCTTCAGGCGAGTACTTGACGTTCACCACGGTTTCGCCCACTTTGATGGTGGCAGGTGTACCGGCAGGGGCTTCGACGTTGGAGTAGCTCACCGACGCGTTGGCCAGGCGTTGCTTGGCAATGTCGCAAGAAGAGGTGAACTTCTTGGTGCCAGTGGGGTTGAATTGGAACGAGCACTCGGCAGGGTCAGCAGTCACCACCACTTGGGCGTTGGCTTGCGCAGCAGCCAGGTCTGGGTTGGCGGCCTTGGTCAAAGCCTTGAAGACAGGGAAGTAAGTCACCACAGCCAGCAAGCAACCAGCCAAGATGATCGGCTTGCGGCCAATCTTGTCAGACAACGTACCGAAAACGATGAAGAAAGGCGTGCCGATGATCAAGGACACGGCCACCATGATGTTGGCGGTAGCGCCATCGACCTTGAGCGCTTGCGTCAAGAAGAACAACGCATAGAACTGACCGGAATACCAGACCACGGCTTGACCTGCGGTCAAACCGATCAGGGCCAAGATCACGATCTTGAGGTTTTTCCACTCACCGAAAGCTTCGGTCAGTGGGGCCTTGGAAGTTTTGCCTTCGGCTTTCATTTTCACGAAAGCAGGCGACTCGTTCATGCTCAATCGGATGTAGACCGACACGGCCAACAACAAGATAGACACAATGAACGGCACGCGCCAGCCCCAGGCCGCGAATTCGTCTTCGCCGATGGCCACGCGGGTGCCCAAAATCACCATCAAGGACAGGAACAAGCCCAAAGTCGCTGTGGTTTGGATCCAGGCGGTGTAGGCGCCACGCTTGCCCTGAGGGGCGTGCTCGGCCACATAAGTGGCCGCGCCACCGTACTCACCACCCAATGCCAGACCTTGCAACAAGCGCAGGGCGATCAGGATAACGGGCGCTGCCACGCCGATGCTGGCGTAGTTGGGCAACACACCGACGATAAAAGTCGACAGACCCATGATCAGGATGGTCACCAAGAAGGTGTATTTACGGCCGATCATGTCGCCCAAGCGGCCGAACACCAAGGCGCCGAAAGGACGCACGATGAAACCGGCAGCAAAAGCCAGCAAAGCGAAGATGAAAGCAGAGCC
>CANGKR010000133.1 GCA_947454355.1 Comamonadaceae bacterium | reverse complement strand
GGGAAGATGCGGTTGGCATTGCTCATGCCGTTTTGCGAGGCCAGGGTCTGCGCCCAACGCAGGGTTTGAGATTCACTCAGGTTGACGCCTTGCGCTTTGGCTTGCTGGCGCACGATGCTGGTCAGGTTGTCTCCCGCCTGAACGGTTCGTATGTTGCTGGCGCTTTCAGTCTGCGCTTCTTCCAGAGCCTGTTTGAAGCCCGGAGCAGCCGTGTTGTCGACAGCCCCTTGACCTGCATCCAGGGGGGCTAAACCGTTCGTCTGTGAGAGGGCGTCATCTAAGCGCATGGCATCTTTTTTGCGTATTCAGGTCATGTTCAGTCTGCGTGTCAAAACTCCAACACCTGGTAAATTCATGCAATTGCTGTGCCTGATTGCGGGTGTTCGTGTCTTGTGGTTCGGCCTTTTGGGGGCAGGACCGGCGGTCTTGTGGGCGGCAACGCCCACACCTCAAGTTGTGCTCTCTAGTGCCGATGCATCCGTACAAGCTAAAAACTTGACGCCGCTTGAAAAAATGCAGTCGCAAGTTCGCACTTGGGTGTCACAAACCAACGGCGGCTCGCCTGACGAGGTGCAAATTGCACCTATCGACAGCCGCATGCAAGTGATGCCCTGCGAGCGGGCTTTGTGGATTGACCATCCCTTCGCGTCCAAAGAGACGGTGCGTGTGCGCTGTCCCTCGGTGGCAGGGAGCGCGGCTCAAAATGCCAATGCGGTCCCCGTGTGGCAGTTGTATATCAGGATTTTGTCTGCGGGGGCGGCGGTCAATACCGCCAAATCGGCAGGAGCGGCCAACGGGCCGGCAGTGAAAATGGTCGTGGCCAAGCAATTGTTGCCGAGGGGCACTTTGTTGTCGGCGGACATGTTGCAGGAAGTGGACGCCCCGATGCCCGCCAACGGCCAGGTGGACCCGTCGCAATTGACTTCGGTCAAGGACGTGGCGATGGCCGAATTGGTCAGAGACTTACCGGCCGGTGTGCCATTGAAAACACATGACATTCGTCGTGCAGTTCTGGTAAAAATGGGTCAACAAGTACTCATGACCGTAGGCAACGGTACGGATTTCCAGATCCGTGTGCGCGTGGAAGCCTTGCAAGATGGCCGCATGGGTGAGCAGGTCAAGCTGAAAAATGCCGAGTCAGGTAAGAGCATGTCGGGTATCGTGACGGGGCCGAATGCAGTGAAAGGGCTGTGATTTAAAAAAACTTTCAAATTTTTCCTCAAGTTATTCTTGGACATGCCGATACTGAGGATGACCAGTCTTAAAGGCTGCAGTGTTTCCGAGCCGGCATACCGGTAAAGACCAAGAAAGTGAGCATCTCATGACAGATGGAATTAACAACAATGTGAGGCGTCCCGCCGCAGACAACGGGTCACGCGGAGCCTCTAAATCAGAGTCCAAGCCCTCTTTGGGATTGTTCTCTAACGGTACAGCTTCCGCAGATCCAGCGCCGACACATGTCAAATCTTCTGGTGCAGACCAGTTGCATTTGTCAAATGTGTCTAAAAGGGTGTCTGAGGAGCCTGGTTTTGATCGCGTCAAAGTCGACTCGATCAAAAAAGCCATTGAAGATGGCAACTATCCTTTGGATCCCCGACGAATTGCCGAAAGCTTTCATGCGATCGAGCAAATGATCAGCGAATAAGGGCTTCATGAGCAGTTCAGACGGTGATTTGAATGCTGACATGGCGGCTTCACAGGCCATGGCCTTGCCGGTTGCTGAACAGTTGCATCAATTGCTGGAGCTGGAGTTCGAGGCCTTGAAAGTCCAGGACTTGGATCGTTTCGAAAGTTTGCAGGAATCAAAAACTGATTTGCTGAGTGAGTTGGCACGTTTGTGCCCTGACAGTGAGGCATTGCAAGCCCATCCTGCTTGGCAGGACTTGAAAGAAACTTTGGTGGAATGTCGCGACATGCACAGGCGCAATGCCGTGTTGATCGAGCGTAAACTCGATGCCATTCGCGGTGCCTTGCGCAGTTTGAGCGCGGGTCACGCCAGCAGTCCCGTTGAAGTGTATGACCGTCTCGGTCAGATGGCCCGGTATTCGAAGGGCCGGGGCTATCAGGAAGTCTGATCTTTCTTTTCGTCGCCGGGGCGCATGCCCTTGAGCCAGTAAACCCAAGACAAAATGACCGCCACCGCTGTATAGAGCTCAGGCGGAATTTCCTGGTCCACATTCAGGCGACTGAGCAGCGCCAACAGTTGTGGATCTTCGGTCACAAACACGCCTTGGCGCTGCGCTTCTTCGAGCATTTGAATGGCCAAGTCATCCTCTCCCTTGGCTGTGACCACAGGTACTGGATTGCGGCCATAGGCCAACGCAATGGCTTGTCGGTGGTAATCGCTCATGACTCAGGCAGACATGTCCACGACCAAGCCCCGACCCGTGGGGACAAAATCAGCCGGTGCTTCAGGCCGAGCGCCATGCACGATCTTGAAGCTGCGCATGTTCAATCCAGCCTCCAACAACTGGGTGCTCAATTCGCTGGCTCGTTGCCTGGCTGCGCTGGCCACGTCGGCTTTTTCTGCCCACATGGTCAGGTCAATTTGCTGACTACCTTCCAGCTGGGTTTTCAGCCAGACGGGGCCAAATCGCTCGCTGCGGGAGTGAACGTTGACCGTCAGCAATGGCAATTGATCGGCGGTGCGGGGCTCGCGACGAAACACCAGTTCCACGGGTTCCGAGTCCACAAAGGGCAGTGTCATGCGAAAGAGGATTTCACGTTGCGCTTGAGCTTGTACCGCCTGGACTTGAGCCGACTCCATTTCGTCAATCGCGTGCTGCAGTTGAGAGAAGACGGACGCTTCGGAAGGGGCGTCTTGCTCACCCTTTGTCACCGAAGTCACGCTATCCCCATCGTCATCAGGCTGCAAGAGCCGCAAGGCTGCGACCTGGCCTTTTTCGGGTGTTTGAATGGCTTGCACGACTCGGCGCAAAAAAGCTTTCGGGTCAGCGGGGTTCGCAGGCAGTCCACGGGCCAGCCACACTTCAGCGCCCAAAGCGCCGGCCAGAGCTTTAGAGATCGACTCGGGGCTCAACTGCGCCATGGATAACTGCAAGCCACGCCACTGGGCTTGAAGGTCGGGCCTGGCCAGGGTTTTGAGCAAAGCGTCCAGCGTACCCGGCCGAAAAAGTTGCGACACATCGGACGGGCCAGGCGGCCTGAACAGTAAATTGGCCATGCGCGAATAGGCCGCGGGCAGCATGGCTGGCGGCATGCTGGCCACTTGCGACAAAGAGGGGGTCATGGGCGCCGACAAAGGCGTGACCGCTTGCAAGGCGGGGGCGGGTGGTTGCGCACTCGGTTGCAAAGCCCAGCCGCCTTGCGGGGTTTGCACCACTTTCATCCACACCGTGGGCGCCAGGCTGCCCAACATCAGCACGGGCACATTGATGATGCGCCCTTTGAGAATGAGTTCAGGCTGTCCGCCCGACAAACGCAAACTGGCCTGCACGATTTGACCGTCGCGCAGGTCCAGCTCTTTGGCAATGGGCGTGGCAATGGGGAGTTGCGCACCCTCTTGAAAAAGAGGGTTGGCTCTCCCCGGCAGGCCGAGCGCGTCAGCGCTGGTGATCAAGGGTACCGGATCCAGTTCCGGCGCGATGACGCATCGCCGGTGCTGTAACCGCTCCGTGCAGGGGTGTCGTGGCTGGCCGCTGCAAAGGGCTCGAGTTGGCTGCGCACCAGTTGTCCATGATCGGGCAAGGTGATGGCAGTACCTGTTTTGAATTTTTGACCGGACTTGCCCGTCACGGTTTTGGGGTTCAGATCGGCCAAGGATTTGCGCAGCACGGCAGGACTGAGCGGGCTGTTGGGCATGGCGCTTTGCATCAAGCGCTCGATGCTGTCACCGGCTTTGGTGGTGTACACGTTGGCCGTGGGTGTTTCGGTGGCTGAGTCGCTGGCCCAAGTGGAGGTGGTCATGCAGCACAGCAGCACGGCCAGAAAATAGGATGAAAGACGTGAATGGAGGTTCATGGTGTTTCCGTTTCAGCGGTTCAGCCATTCAGCGGGCCAAGCGCGCCAATGGGTTTGGATGGCGTCGGCCGGTCCGGCCAGGACCGCCAGTTTGGCATGGTAGGGCGACAGGTCGACCACCTTGGCCAGGAGCATGGAAGACGATTTCTTGTCCACCACGCGCGAGGGGAAGGCTTGCGGATCAGCCAGCAACCACTCATCGCCCTTGCGCACGCCAGCCAAGCTGCCTGCATCAATTTGCAGGCTTTGAGCGCGGCGGTCGGTGACTTTGGGTTGCACTGTATCGCAGCCCAACCATGGCGCCAGTTGCTCTGCCCAGCGATTCCATTGGGCCTTCAGTTGGCTGACACCCTGGGTATCGAGGGAACTGGCGCTCCAATCGTTGGTAGACATGGGCAGGCTCAACTGGTCTTCCGTTTGGAACTGCAAACCTTGACCTTCTAAAGGACTGACCGACAGAGACATGTTCAGGTCGATGTGGTGAGGCCTGATGGCGGCCATTTTTTCCCAGGTCTTCAAGGGGGTAGTTTGCGATGCAATCCGCAAACTCGCCTTCCAGGGTAATTGCTCGGGGCCATGGCGGGTCAAGACCTGTTCGTAGGCGGTCGGCATTTTGCCCGTCGACAACACGGGCGCAATTTGGGCGCGGTCGAGCATGCGCCAATTGCGCTCAGGGTTGGATATCCACTGTTCTTGGATTTGCTGGCGGACCAACTTCTGGATGCCTGCAGGTGTGCCCGGTTCAAAATCAATGTTCAAGCCGATCACGTGACGCAGCGAGTTGGGGGCTCCCGGCATGCATGTGGCATGGCGGCTGGATTTTTCATCCAATGAGCGTGCCAGATCTTTGGGGGGACCCGCGGCTTCCAATTGGGCTTGGGCTTGCCCGGCGCTGTCGCGCGAATAGGACAACACCCGCACGCCGCGCACTTCCATGCCAGAGCGGAAGCTGGCGCTGTCGTGCAGTTGGCCTTGCGCATCCAGCCAGACGGTGGACTTGACCTGCGTTGCGCCTTGCAAAGCCGTTTCGACCAGACTGTGCCGGATCGCGTCCAAGCGTTCCTGTGCACTCATCGCCGGTGCCGCTTGCGCCAAGGCACCCACCAGGGGGGCGCTCAGGCACAGGGCCATGGTGCAAGTGGCAAAGTATTTCATAGAAAGATCAACGGCCGCGTGCGGTGAGTTGACCCAGGTACAAAGTGCGCAGGTCTTGCACCACTGTTTTGTCCAGCGACAAGGTGGTTTCGTAGGTGTCGTCACCCACTGGCGTGATGCTCACCAACACGGCACCGTAGATCACACCTTCCACTTTGGCGCGGAAACTGTCGCTGGTCACGGTCATGTCGGCCACCGTCGAGGTTGCATCCATTTGCTGGCCATAGACCTGTTCGGTCAAGGCGCGGTAAGCGTCCAGTTTGGAGGCGCGGATCGCCATCAGTCGTTGCTGTGCTGGATTTTTGTGGTTTTGCACGCTGATCACTGCATAACCGGTGGCGGTCAAGGTTTCGCGTTTTTCCACCAGAGGAGCCAACATGTTGGCCGTTTGAGAGGGCTTACTGGCCGATACATTGATCGATTTGCATCCAGTCAACACGAGCAAGCTGACCATCAGGCCTGCAGTCAAAATTCGGTTCATATTTATTCCTTCACAGCCAGGACACCAAGTCCTTCACCCTCTGATTCGGTCCGAAGCCGGTGAACTTGAGTCCTGCACAGAGGACTTTGCACGGAAAAAAAGACTTGTTGTCAGGATGCAACGTGCAATTTTGATGGAATTCAGTTTATTGGTAGTTTTGACAATTTGTGTTTAAATTCAGTCAGATACACGAATGTATTGAAAATTTTGATGAAGTGAGTCCTCCGCGTTTTCCATGTCTAAACCTCATCGCATCACGTCGTTCAAAGGTGCCAGCGAAGCTGCCCAATCCATCCGGGACTTGATCTCGCGGGTTGCCAACTCCAATGCCACCGTCCTCATCACAGGGGAAAGCGGCACCGGCAAAGAGCTGGTGGCGCGGGCGTTGCATGACGAGTCACATCGCGCGGGCGGCAACTTTGTGCCGATCAATTGCACGGCCATCCCCAAGGAATTGATCGAAAGTGAGCTGTTCGGTCACCGCAAGGGCGCTTTCACAGGGGCCATGAACGATCGCATCGGTCGTTTTGAGCTGGCCCACGGCGGCACGATTTTTCTGGACGAGATCGGTGACTTGTCGATGGACATGCAGGTCAAGTTGCTGCGCGTCCTGCAAGAGCGCACGGTGGATCCGGTGGGTGGACTCAAGCCCGTTCAGGTCGATGTGCGGGTCGTGGCCGCCACGCACTGTGACCTTGAGGCACGCATTGCTTCGGGGCAGTTCCGAGAAGATTTGTATTACCGCTTGAATGTACTGCCGCTCAAAACACCCGCATTGCGTGAACGCACCGACGATGTGGCCGAATTGCTGAGCCATTTCGCCAAGGCTTGCGTGCAAAACGACGCGCCGCCCATTACCTTTGCAGACGACTTCATCGATGCCTTGCAGGCTTACCCCTGGCCAGGCAATGTGCGTGAGTTGTCCAACCTTGTAGACCGCTTCAGCACCTTGTTTGCCGGTCAAAAACTGAGTTTGAGCACCGTGCCGGCCGATCTGCTGCCCAAAGGGCTGGCCCTATTGCAGGCCCAGCGTTGCGAGAATCCGGCCACTTCGCTTCAGCCAGTGACACCCAAACCGGCCAAGGTGACCTCGATTTACAGTGGGACTGCCTCTGATTTGATGGACGAGTTGGAAGTCAATCCGGTGGAGGACATCATCATGCTGGCGCAAGGCATTTCCTGCCTACCGCCTGAAGGTATTTCCTTGAAAGACCGACTCGCCGACATCGAGCGGGACCTGATCATTCAGGCCTTGGCCCGCACGGACGGCAATGTTTCGCAAACGGCTCGCTTGTTGAATTTGCAGCGCACCACCTTGATTGAAAAACTCAACAAGTACGATTTACGCCAAGGCGTGTTGAACGTCTCGGCGGCTTGAAAGCTCACTTCTCGGACTTGGGCGCACCCATGACGTTGGGAGATGCCAAAGGCGCATCATTGGCCGAAGGCCTGGGGAACTGCACCATTTTTTCGCGCTGACGCTGCGCGGCCAAGGCGGCTGCAGCGGCGGCATTTTCGTTGGCTTGTTTGTCGCGTTGTTGTTTGGCCATGGCTTCCATCTCCCGGCGAAGGCCACCGGCATCACCCACCGAGCCTTGCAGGCCTTGCAATTGCGTGGCAATGGATTTGAGCGCCGCTGCTTGCGCTTGCATGCGACTGTCCAGACTTTGAACCTGCTTGGCCATAGCTGGATCGGCAGGACCGGCCTTGGCGACAGGTTTTTCGGGCGGTTTTTCGGCGGCTTTTTCAGCCATGGCTTGTGCGGTCTTGGCCATCTCGTCCAAGCGGCCTTCCATTTTGGATTGGGTCGCGGCTATGCCTTCTTGTTTACCCACCAATTCTTGCAGGGCGTCGTTGACCGAACCGACCAGTTCCAACGATGTGTCCAGTTCGCCAATGCGTTTGCCCACCACCGTGACCATGGCATCCAACTGCGTGATGCGGCCTTGCAAGCTCATGGCCATGGTGCCAAAAATGGCAGACGCGATGATCATCAGACCTCCGCCAATGCCCATCAGGATCAAGGTTTGTTTTTGTTGCTTGGCCATATCCAGGGCCAATTGCTTGGTCACGGTACGTAAATCCGCTGTGGCCGTGGTGGCCAACATGGCAGCACGGCTGGCCAGATCGCCCGAGTCCATGACCGCAGCCTTGATTTCTTCCAGTTCACTGCCAGGGCCAACTGTGGCATCAGCGGCATGCGCCTTGTCCCCTGCGGCATGAGGATCGGTTTGGGGTGCTGTGTGTTCGGTCATGGTGTTTTATCCGGTTGAGGCTCAATGGCCTTTGGATGGTTT
>CANGKR010000132.1 GCA_947454355.1 Comamonadaceae bacterium | reverse complement strand
TGGGCGAATGCCCCCGGTGGGGCAGAACACCACATCAGGAAACACACCGCTCATGTCTTTGATCCAAGCGGCACCCGCCGCGCCTTGTGCTGGGAAAAACTTCAGCTCTTTCATGCCCCAGCCACGCGCGTGCATGACTTCACTGGCGGTGGCCACGCCCGGCAAAAAAGGAAATCGTGTTTCTCGGATGGTGGCTGCCAACTCGGGTGTGAGCCCCGGAGAAACTCCGAACATGGCACCTGCCTGCATGGCGGTGTGCAGGTCTTGTGGGGTCATCAAAGTGCCCATGCCGATGTCAGCCTCGGGTGCGGCTTCGCGCATGGCGCGCAGCGCGGCCACGCTTTGCGGTGTGCGCATCACCACCTCAAACAAGGCCACACCACCGCGCACCAGGGCTTGGGCCAGGTCGCCAGCCACGGTGGCATCGTGCAAGGTCAGAATGGGCATGACAGGCGAGCGCGCCAACATCTCGCGCATGGTTTTGGAGGTCATGGTGTTGTTCTTTCTGAGGGATATCGGGATGCGGTGAAGGCGGCCACACAGGGGCTAGGGCCCACAGCAGTCATCGAAACCAACATGTATTGGCACACTTGAACTCAGCTCAAAGGCTGGGGCATGGGCACGTGGAGTTTGTGCGCCCAAGGCTCCAGCATCGGCATGATCGGCGGGTAGAGATTCACACCCGTGTGAGCACTTTGGGCTTTCAAGTGCAAGCCCCGCTCGCCAGGGGTACGCACCGTTTGCCCGGGCTTTGCGGGCTTGGAAGCGCGGCACTGCGCGGTGACCGCATCCATTTGCTGTGTGAAGGCGTCCAGTCCAGCAAAGGCGCGAGGGTCGATCATCTGCAGGTACACCGTGGCACCCCAGCCCTCACGTGGGTTGGCGCGGCCGTGGCCGGCCAGGCCACCGGTCAGGGCTTCGACCATCAAGCTCAGGCCATAGCCTTTGTGGCCCGAATCCATACCGCCCAATGGCAAGATGGTGCCTTTAGGCTCCGTAAACAACACGGCAGGGTTTTGACTGGGCTGGCCGTGGCCGTCCATCACCCAAGCGGCAGGCAACTGACCGCCTTCGTTGTGCAGTCGATTGGTCAAACCGTTGGTGGTGGCCGAGGTGGACACATCCACCATCACTGGCAGGCCTGAGGTGGGGAATCCCACCGAAACCGGGTTGGGCGTGAAAACCGCTTCCAAGCCGCCAAAGGGCGCCACGCTGGCCGAATTGGCGTCCGAGCAATGCAAGAGCATCACAAAGCCTTGATCGGTTGCGCGCTGGTGGTAGGCTGCCAGGCAGGCAATGTGGTGACTGCGGCGTATCACCACGGTACAGGTGCCTTGCGTGCGCGCTCTTTGCATGGCCACGTCCATGGCCTGCAGGGTCAACCAAGGACCGGGCAATCGCTGGCCATCCCAGGTCAACGCGGCGGGAAAGTCAGAGACCACGACTGGCGAGCCGTCTTTGCGCATCGAGCCCGATTCGAGTTCGCCCAAATAAGGACCCAGTAAGGCCAAACCATGGGTGGTGTGGCCGAGTAAGTCGCCTTCGACCAAAACTTCGGCAACGGCTTGCGCCTTGTCGGGCGCCAGGCCGGATTGCGTCAGCAGGTGGTGGGCGAAAGTGGTAAGTTCTGAGGCTGCGTAGTTCATGCACGCCATCTTAAAAACAATGTGTCAAAAGCCTGTCACGCCGCCGACTCGAACTGGTCGGGGTTCTTGCCCTTGAAGGGCGCATAGAAAGCCTTGATGGCCACCATGTCTTTTTCGATATCCCCCGTCGGGTAGAACAAGGGCCCCAGGCCACTGACCTTGCGGCTGTAGTCCATGTAGCCCAGCACGATGGGTACATTCGCCTTCAAAGCGATGTAGTAAAAGCCCGTCTTCCAATACCGCGTTTTACTGCGAGTCCCCTCGGGCGGTATCACCAAATGCACCGCGCCATCGGCTTGCACGAGTGCTTCAGCGCAACTGTCCACCAGGTTGGAAGCTTGCTCACGGTTGACGGCAATGCCACCCAACCAACGCATGAGGGGGCCGAAGGGGAAATTGAAGATGCTTTTTTTGCCCATCCAATAAGCCTTCAAGTTCAACACAAAGGCCACCATCAGCAAATAAGGCAAGTCCCAGTTGCTGGTGTGGGGGGCGGCGATGACCACGCACTTTTCGATGCCGGGGGGCAAAGTGCCCTCAATTTTCCAGCCAGTGAGTTTGAGAAAACCAGTCGATCCCGAACGCAAAACCGAGTTCACTATGGGCGTGTCAAAGAGGGTGCGGTGCATGAAAGGCCGATCTGCAAATGAAAGAATTCGTTTTGAGACAGATGCCTTAATTCATCGTCCAACGAGGCGCCGGGTGATTATGACGTTCAATCGGGTTGCGCTCGGCTGTGAGTTTCTGTGCGTAATGTTCAGCGTGCAGACAAGGCCAATTGCAAAGCCAGCTGGTTGTGCCGCTCGATCAGAGGACCCATGTCCACCGTGGTGATCTGGCCTTGGCGCACCACCACGCGGCCATTGACGATCGTGAAGTCGGCGTTGTCGCTGGCGCACAGCAGCAGTGCACCCACGGGGTCGTGCACCGCGCCGCCCGCCATGCTCAGCGTGTCGGTGCGGAACATTGCGATGTCGGCGCAATAGCCTTCTTTGATTTGGCCCAGCTCGTGGGCGCGGCCCAGCACCTCAGCCCCGCCGCGTGTAGCCAATCGCAAAGCATCGCGGGGTGTCATCTCGGCGGGGCCATGGTCACAACCAAACACGGTGCGCCCGTCTTCGACGCGCGGTGGTTCCATCGCCTTGCCCACACGCGCCAGCAGCATGGCCTGGCGGGCTTCGTTCAACATGTGCGCCGCGTCGTTGCTGGCGCTGCCGTCCACGCCCAGGCCAATGGGCACGCCCGCGTCGAGCATTTTGCGCAGCGGCAAGATGCCGCTGGCCAAGCGCATATTGCTGCAGGGGCAGTGGGCAATGCCGGTGCGTGTGCGGGCAAACAAATACGTGCCTTCGTCGTCCAGCTTCACACCGTGGGCGTGCCACACGTCGTGGCCCACCCAGCCCAGGTCCTCGGCGTATTGCGCGGGGGTGCAGTTGAACTTCTCGCGGGTGTAGGCGATGTCGTGGTCGTTTTCGGCCAGGTGGGTGTGCAGGCGCACGCCGTGGGCGCGGGCGAGCTTTGCCGATTCGCGCATCAGGTCCTGGCTCACACTGAAAGGCGAGCAGGGGGCCACAGCCACATGCGTCATCGAGCCGTAGCTCGCGTCATGCCAGGTCTCGATCAGGCGCTGGGTTTCTTTCAGGATGGCGGGTTCTTGCTCGACCACCCGGTCGGGTGGCAAGCCGCCTTGGCTCTCGCCCACGCTCATGCTGCCGCGTGTGGCCGTGAAACGCATGCCAATGCTGTGCGCCGCTTCGATGCTGTCGTCCAGCCGCACGCCGTTGGGGTAGATGTAGAGGTGGTCACTGCTGGTGGTGCAGCCGCTCAGCAAGAGTTCTGCCATGGCCACCTGGCCTGAGACCCGCACCATCTCGGGCGTCAGGCCCACCCAGATCGGGTAGAGGCCTTGGAGCCATGAAAACAGCTCGGCGTTTTGCACCGACGGAATCGCCCGCGTGAGCGACTGGTACATGTGGTGGTGGGTGTTGATCAGGCCCGGCACCACCACATGGCGGCGGGCGTCGATCACTTCATCGACTTGCTTGATCAGTTCGTCGATGTTTTCATTCGCGGGGATGATGCGCTCGATCCGGCCGTCGCGGATCAAGAGCGAGGCGTCATTCAGTTCTGTGTTCGCATCGTCCATCGTGGCGATGCAGCGGGCGCGGTGGATCAGCAGTGTGGTCATGGACTTGTCCTGGGCAAGGTGTGAAACAAGTCGCGGCCGAATCCCCTGACCCCAGTGTGCAGGGGGAGGGCGAGCACCACGTTGCCGCGCGTCCCGGGCTGTGCAGTGGGGGGATTTTAAGCAGACGGCTTCATCGCTTCAAACCTTGGCAAGCCAGCGTTCTACCAGTTTGACCCAGTAGGTGGCGCCAGTGGACAAGATTCGGTCGTTGAAGTCATAGCCAGCGTTGTGGACCATGCAGCCGCCCACACTGCCCACGCCGTTGCCGATGTTGATGAAGCAGCCGGGCACCTTTTCCAGGAAAAAGGCGAAGTCTTCACTGGCGGGCACGGGCTCGGGGTTGGGCACCAAGCCGGTCTCGCCCAGCCAGTCGCGCACCAGGTCCAGGCAGAACGCGGTTTGGGTGGGGTCATTCATGAGGACCGGGTAGCGGCGCATGTAGTTCACATCGGCCGTGGCACCGTAGGTTTGCGCCACGGCGGTGGCGATGTCGTGGATGCGCCGCTCCAGCAAGTCGCGAATCTCCGGTTGCATGGCCCGCACGCTGAGGCGCAGCTCGGCTGTGCCTGGGATCACGTTGGGCGCGTCGCCTGCCAAAAATGCCCCCAAGGAAATGATGCCGGTTTGCAGGGGCGGCACGTTGCGCGAGACGATGCTTTGCAAGGCCATGACCAGGGCCGAGCCCACCAAAATCGGGTCGACGGCGTTGTGCGGGAACGCCGCGTGGCCGCCCACCCCTTGGATGGTGATGATGCAGGTGTCTGCGCTGGCCATGGCGCAGCCGGGCACGGCCATGAATTGGCCTTCAGGAATGCCGGGGCCGTTGTGCATGCCGAACATGGCATCGCAGGGGAACAGGTCGAGAAAACCGTCTTCGAGCATCTTGCGGGCACCGCCCTGGCCTTCTTCTGCGGGCTGAAACACGGCGTGCACGATGCCATCGAAGTGGCGGGTGGCTGCCAGGTGGCGTGCTGCAGACAGCAGCATGGCGGTGTGGCCGTCATGGCCGCAGGCGTGCATCTTGCCAAACACCTTGCTAGACCAAGCTTTGCCCGAGGTTTCGGCGATCGGCAGTGCGTCCATGTCGGCGCGAAGGCCGATGCGCCGTGTGCTGGTGCCCGCACGCAAGGTGCCAACCACGCCCGTGCCGCCCAGGCCGCGGTGTACCTCCCAGCCCCAGCGTTCAAGGCGTGCGGCCACCAGGTCACTGGTGTCGTTTTCTTCAAACCCCAGCTCGGGGTTGGCATGGATCTGGTGGCGGATGTCCACCATCTCGGCTTCATGAGCGCGGATGGCTTCCAGCGCGGGCGGGAGGAGGGCGGTGTCGTTCATGGTGGGACCTGGTGGTGACGGGGAGGATGGCCAAATGTTAAGAGGGGCCAAAGCGCTCGATGTTGCTTTGCATGACAGCCGTATCAAGACCTTATTGGCCCAAACGCCTCGGCCACAAAGTCCGCAAAAGCCCGCACCCGCGCAGCCGATTTATGCTGCGCCGGATACACCGCGTAAATGTCGGCATCAGGCGCGTCAAACTGTGGCAGCACTTGCACCAGTTGACCTTGCGCCAGGTGTTCGCGAACGTCCCATTCGGCCCGTAGCAAGATGCCGTGGCCGTCCAGCGCCCATTGCACGGCAATGCTGCCGTCGTTGGTGGTCAGGTTGCCACGGGTCTTGATGGTCTCGGTTTTGCCTGTGCGCCCGCGTGAGAGCTTGATCACGCCATAGGCTTCGCCGCCTTGGCGGATGCTGATGAAGTTGTGCCGCGCCAGATCGGCCGGGCTTTTGGGTTCGCCATGCTGTGCGATGTAGGCGGGGGCGGCGCACAGCAAACGCTGGTTGCTGGCGATCTTGCGTGCAATGACACGCGTATCGGGCGGTGGGCCAAAGCGGATGCACACGTCAAACGCGTCGTCGCTGAGTGCGGGCGGATCCACCGACAGTTGCAACTGTGCGTCCACTTGCGGGTATTGCCGCACAAAACGGCCCATCAGCGGGCCGATGTGGCTGCGGCCAAAGCCCAATGTGGCATTGACGCGCAGCAGGCCACTGGGCGTGGAGCGGCTGGCGCCCAGTTGCTGCTCCAGGTCGGCCATCTCGGCCAGGATGCTGCGGGCGTGACGCAACATGGTTTCGCCTTCCACCGTCAGGCTCATTCGGCGCGTGGTGCGGTTGAGCAGCGGCACGCCCAGGCGCGACTCCATTTGCGAAAGGCGTTTGCTGACGGCGGCCGTGGTGATGCGCATCTCGCGGGCCGCGGCGCTTAGGCTCCCGGCCATGGCCAGCGCAGAAAAAAAGCCCAGATCGGCGGCTTGCAGGCGTGGTTCCATTGTTGAATTAAGGTTAACAATGCATTGAATTTTAGGGTGTTTGTTGATTCGAACCAGTTTCACAATGGGTACATCGCTCAACAACCACCGCGCATTCACATGAAAACCTACCGCATCGCCACCATTCCCGGAGACGGCATTGGCAAAGAAGTCATCCCTGCAGGCCAAGAAGTCATGCAGGCCTTGGCGAAAGCCTGTGGCACTTTTGCTTTTGAATTTGAAAACTTTGGCTGGGGCGGCGACTATTACCGCCAGCATGGCGTGATGATGCCGGCCGATGGCCTGGATGCGCTGCGGGGCAAAGACGCCATCCTGTTCGGCTCGGCGGGTGACCCGGACATTCCCGACCACATCACGCTGTGGGGCTTGCGCCTCAAAATCTGCCAGGGCTTTGACCAGTACGCCAACGTGCGGCCCACACGCATCCTGCCGGGCATCGATGCGCCCCTCAAGCGTTGCACGCCCAAAGACCTGGACTGGGTCATCGTGCGCGAAAACTCCGAAGGCGAATACTCCGGCGTGGGTGGCCGTGTGCACCAGGGCCACCCGATCGAGGCCGCCACCGATGTGTCCATCATGACCCGTGCAGGCGTTGAGCGCATCTTGCGTTACGCCTTCAAGCTGGCGCAGTCTCGCCCTCGCAAATTGCTCACCGTGGTGACCAAGAGCAACGCTCAACGCCACGCCATGGTGATGTGGGACGAGATCGCGCTGCAGGTTTCCAAAGAGTTTCCGGATGTGAAGTGGGACAAGGAGCTGGTGGACGCGGCCACGGCCCGCATGGTCAACCGCCCCGCCACGCTGGACACCATCGTCGCCACCAACTTGCATGCCGACATCCTGAGCGATCTGGCGGCGGCTTTGGCGGGCAGCCTGGGTATTGCGCCCACCGGCAACATCGACCCTGAGCGCCGCTACCCCAGCATGTTCGAGCCCATCCACGGCTCGGCCTTTGACATCATGGGCAAAGGCCTGGCCAACCCGGTGGGCACGTTCTGGTCGGTCGTCATGCTGATGGAACACCTGGGTGAAGACGCTGCAGCCCAACGCCTGATGCAAGCGGTAGAGGCGGTGACCGCCAACCCGGCGCTGCACACGGGCGACCTGGGCGGCACTGCACGGACCGTGGATGTCACCGCGGCCGTCTGCAAAGCCTTGATTTGATGCGGTTTTCGCGGTTTGATCAAAATGAATTTTCGTTTTGACAGTCTTTGTGCTCTTCAATTTTTGGAAGGTTTGAACATGCGATTCAAGTTTCTCTCTGTCCCTGCGGCTGTGATCATGGGCTTGTCTGTGAACGCTTATGCACAAGACTATCCGGTTGCCAACAAGTCCATTACCTTCGTGCTGCCCTACGCTGCCGGCGGTCCTACTGACAAGGCCGCCCGCGATTTGGCGCAGTCCATGAGCAAGGCCATGGGCGGGCACAGCATCGTGATCGACAACGCTGCTGGCGCATCGGGCTCCATCGGTGCCAACAAGGTGGCCAAGGCCTCGCCTGACGGTTACACGCTGCTGTTCACGCACATTGCACAGGCCACGCTGCCCAGCTTTTTTCGCAACCTGCCCTACAGCGTGGAAAAAGACTTCGAACACTTAGGCCTGGTCAGTGAAAACCCAATGAACCTGATCGGTCGCCCCAATTTGCCCGCCAACAACATGGCTGAATTGGTCACCTGGATCAACGCCAACAAGGGCAAGATCAACATTTCAAATGCCGGACCAGGATCGGCTTCGCACCTGTGCGGTATGTTGTTCCAGACCACGCTCAAGGTGGACATGACCTCGGTGCCTTACAAGGGCACAGCGCCGGCCATGACAGATTTGATCGGTGGGCAGATCGATCTGATGTGCGACCAGACCACGACCACGATTCCGCAGATTGAAGGCAAAAAGGTCAAGTCTT
>CANGKR010000131.1 GCA_947454355.1 Comamonadaceae bacterium | reverse complement strand
TCCAGGCCGATCGACAGGCGGATCGTGCCCGGGCCGATGCCGGCCGCTGCCAGCGAGGCGTCGTCCATGCGAAAGTGCGTGGTACTCGCCGGGTGGATCACCAAGCTCTTGGCGTCGCCCACATTGGCCAGGTGGCTGAAAACCTTGAGTGCCTCGATGAAGGCTTTGCCCTGCGTGCGGCTACCAGCGATGTCGAAGCTGAACACTGAGCCCGCGCCGCGCGGCAGCAGTTTTTGCGCGAGTTGGTAGCTGGAGTGGCTCTCCAGCATCGGGTGGCCCACGCGGCTGACCAAAGGGTGCGCGGCCAGGAATTCGACCACCTTGGTGGTGTTCTCCATGTGGCGGGCCATGCGCAGCGGCAAGGTCTCGATGCCTTGCAGGATCAACCAGGCGCTGTGCGGGCTGAGGCACGCACCGAAGTCACGCAGGCCCTCGCGGCGTGCGCGCAGCAAGAAAGCACCGACGGTGCTCTCTTCGCTGAAGACCATGTTGTGAAAGCCCTCGTAGGCCTCGGTCAGTTCCGTGAATTTGCCCGAACGCTCCCAGTCAAAACTCCCGCCGTCGACCAGCAAGCCGCCGATGACGGTGCCGTGGCCCGACAGGAACTTGGTGGCCGAGTGGTAGACCAGGTCCGCCCCGTGGTCAAAGGGTTTGATCAACCAAGGCGAGGTGAGGGTGGAGTCAACCAGCAAGGGGACACCCGCTTCGTGCGCGATCTGGCTGACGGTGGGGATATCCAGCACATCGAGCCCCGGGTTGCCCACGGTCTCGCCAAAAAAGAGTTTGGTGTTGGGCCGCACGGCAGCGCGCCAGGCGTCGATGTCGCCTGGCTTCACGAAGGTGGTCTCGATGCCAAAGCGCCGCAGGGTGTAGTGCAGCAGGTTTTGCGAGCCACCGTACAGCGCCGTGGAGGCCACGATGTGGCTGCCCGCACCCATCAGGGTGGCGACAGCCAGATGCAGCGCAGCCTGCCCGCTGGCCGTCGCAATGGCCCCGATGCCGCCTTCGAGCGCGGAAATACGTTGCTCCAGCACCGCGTTGGTGGGGTTGCTGATGCGGCTGTAGACGTGGCCTGCACGCTCCAGGTTAAACAGGGCCGCAGCCTGGTCACTTGACTCGAAGACGAACGAGGTGGTCATGTGGATCGGCACACCGCGGGCACCGGTGGACGGGTCGGGGGCGGCGCCTGCATGCAGGGCCAGGGTGTCAAAACCGGGATCGGCGTAACCGGACATGCTCATTCCTCATGCTGATCGAAAGGCATGTGCAAGCCAGGGCCTGCACGCTGTCTGTGATTGTGAGCCCAAAAAACACTTGCCTTGCGCATCCAGGTGACAAACCACGCTGTCAGGGGACGTCAATCTGGGCTATATTGTTTTGACCGCCTGTCAGCAAAGCGGCATAGCCATTCAGGAGAGCCCATGAAAGTCAGTGACATCCTTCGCGTCAAAGGGAACACCTTGTACACCGTGACCCCTATGCAGCCTTTGTCGGATGCGGTGGAAATCATGTCGGAGAAAGATATCGGCTCTTTGGTGGTCATGGAGCATGGTGATTTGCTGGGCATGCTGACGTTTCGTGAAGTGATCCAGGCCATCGTGGGCAATGGCGGTCAGATCGGATCCACCACGGTACGCTCGGCCATGGACGATCACCCTATGACCTGCACCAGCGAAACTGATTTGGACGAAGTGCGCCGCATGATGCTGGAGCGCCATGCCCGATACATGCCGGTGTTGGACAAGCGCATGCTCATGGGGGTGATCAGCTTATACGACGTGGCCAAGGCCGTGGTCGACAGCCAGAACTTTGAAAACCAGATGCTCAAGGCCTATATCCGCGACTGGCCCAATGATGAGCCCACTGCGAAGAGCGCTGCCGTCTGAGACAGGGGGTGGTTTGTGTTGAGACTGGTTTGGGCTGTGGTGCTTTTCATGGGCTTGTCCCACAGTTTGGCTCTGGCCTGGAACCCGTTTGGCAGCAAAGACGAGTTTGAAGAGGTCCAGTTTTCAGCCGCGGAACAAGCGCAAATTAAGACCAATGCGGGCTGGGCCAAAGGAGAAGATCAAACCCTTTTGTTTGAGATCCATAACGGCCTCAAAGGGCCCATCCAGTGCGCTCAGGTGCAGGTGGATTTGCAAGACGGCAAGCATCTGGCCAAAAGCTTCACCCCTAAATTGTTTGTACCACCCCAAAGCATCCGCAATGCCAGTTTGCCGCACGTGCAAAAGGGGACCATGAAAACCTACGCTTTGTCTTGCAGTTGTTTCAAAAAGCAGGGGCGCGGCGAATGCGTCAACCCCTTACGCAAAAGCTGAACGGTTCAGCCGTCGAAATCCCACACCTGATGCAACTCCAGTTGCAACTCGGCCATGCGCTCCAGCGCTTCCAATTGCATGCGTGTGGCGGCAAATTGCTGCTCAAAGGCAGCGCGTGCAATCAGCAGGGTTTCGGACATGCTGTGCTCGCCCAAGGCGTAAGCTTTGCGTGATTTTTCGGCTGCCCTGCTTTGAGTATCCGCAGCAAGCTGCAGTTGCACAGCGGCTACACGCTTGCTATGGAACTGTATCCACAGCTGATCAAATCCGGCACTCAATTGCACAGTCATTCGCCGTACTTTGTCGGCAGCCGCTTGAGCATCTGCAAGGGTGGCCAGGGCGTGGTCGCGTCGCACACTGCCTGATAAGGGCATGGACAGTGTCAATCCAGTCACCTGTTCCGCTCCGCCTCGATCGCGGGCAGTGTAGATACCTACAGTGGGGTCAGCCATGCGATCTAAACGGGCGCGTTCGGCCCACAGCTGGAGGCGTTCAGCTTCCAGGCGCAATGCATTGAGCTCATGGTTTTGGTTTAAAAACATGGCCTTCAAATCGTCTTGCGATTGAGCAAAGTCACTCAAATCTTCGCTGGCGATGTGTGCGGGTTGTGTGGGCAGGGGCAAGGCAGGGTAACGCTGCGCAAAGGCCACCCTGGCCACGGAAAGATCGGCCTGAGCCAATTGCCAAGCAGCTTGAGCGCGTTGCACCTCGGCTTGTGCCAATTCGAGGTCCATGCGGGCTATTTCACCCTGTTTGAAGCGAGCCTGGGCCATTTGCAGAATTTGCGCTGTAGAGTCTTTTTGCTTTTGCGCTTGCTCCATCGCGAGCATCATGTGGGCATGGGCAAACCACAGCTTCATCAGCTCGCGACTGGCTTCGTGCATGGCGTCATTGAATTCCAAATCGGCGAGCGCTATGGTTTTATCCGACAGCTGACCATCCACCGCCGATTTTCCCCACAGCCGCACGGGGCGCTCTAAAGTGAAAGTGCTTTCCAAAAAACGTTCATGCTGTGCAGGTACGCGGCGCTCTTGCAGATTGGCGCGCAGGGTGAACTCAGCGGTACCAGTTCGCATTGTGTTGGACCGTAGGCGCATGGCTTCTTTTTGGGCGCGGGCGCTTTGGATGATGGGGCTGGCCAGCAAGCTTTCTTTGACAGCGGCATCGGCAGGCAAAAAGGCTTGAGCGTTGGGCGCTGCCATCACGGGCCAGACCAATACGCAAAGACAGCTGCCGATCCATATCAAGCTCTTGTTCATGAGGATTCTCCAGACGCAGGGGCACCAAAGCGCTCAAAGATTTTCGGCAACAACAGCAGGGTAAGCAAGGTCGCGCTGAACAGACCGCCCGTGACCACGATGGCCAAGGGGCGCTGGATCTCTGAGCCCGGTCCGGTGGCAAATAACAGGGGAATCATGCCCAGCACGGTGATGACGGCGGTCATCAGTACCGGGCGCAAACGCCGCTCCGTTCCAAGGCGCACCACGGTGGCCATAGGTTCACCCCTGAGCAGTCGCTCATTGAAATGGGTGACCATCACCACCCCGTTGAGCACCGCAATGCCCAGCAAGGCAATGAAGCCCACAGAGGCCGGCACCGAAAGGTATTCGCCCGACACTGCCAAGGCCACCACCCCGCCCACCAAAGCAAAGGGGATGTTTGCCAGGATGATCAGCGCTTGAGTCGCCGAGCCGAAAGTCAGCATCAGGATCACGAAGATCAAACCCAATGCAGCGGGAATCACCAAGGACAGTCTTGCTGCTGCGCGTTGCTGGTTTTCAAACTGACCGCCCCACACCACTTGAAGTTCGGGCGGTAATTTCAAAGCAGTGACTGCTTGTTGGGCTTCTTGCACAAAGCCAGTCAGATCGCGCCCATTGACCGAGGCCTGGATGCTGGTGAAGCGCGCGCTTTGCTCATGGTCTATGCGGATCGGGCCGTCCACCCACTCGATGTCCGCAAGACTGCTGGCTGGCCAACTGCGGCCATCGGGGGCTGACAGGACCAAGTTCTTGAAAGCCTCCGGACTGTTTCGAATGCTGTCATTGCCCTTGAGGGTCAAGGGTGTACGTACGCCGTTCTGCAAGACCACGCCCAGGGTTTCGCCTTCGATCTGGTTTTTGAAGGCCTGTTGCAAGGCCTCCACGCTCAGGCCCGCTTGCCCCGCTTGGTGACGCTTGATCACCACTCGGAGATACTGCAGGCCTTCGGCTTTGGGTGCGATCACTTCCGCCGCGCCTGGGATGCTGCGAACTGCTTGCGCAATGCGCTGAGCGGCTTCGTTGATGGCCGCCAGATCGGCCCCAAAGACCTTGATGGCCACGTCCCCCCGGGTACCTGTCAGCATTTCAGACACTCGCATTTCAATCGGTTGCGTGAAGCCATACACCAAGCCCGGAAAACCCTCCAGAATCTGGCGCAAGCGCTCGATGATGTCTTCTTTGCTGCCTAGCCATTCGCGCTTGGGTTTGAGCACTAAAAATGTATCGGTCTCGTTCAACCCCATCGGGTCCAGGCCCAATTCGTCAGAACCCACGCGGGCCACAATGGACAGCACCTCGGGCACGTCTTTCAAGATTGCTTGCTGCACGCGGGTATCGATGTCCATCGAGGCTTCCAGGGAGATCGAGGGCAACTTTTGCAGTTGCACCAGGATGTCGCCTTCGTCTAGGGTGGGCATGAAGGTCTTGCCGATCTGGGTGTACAAACCAGCGGCCAAGATCAGTGACAGCACAGACGCGCCATACAGCCACCGCGGGTGGCGCCACACCGCATTCCGCAGGGCTACATAGCCGTGGTGCATTTTTTGCATCAAAAGCGGCTCGTGAGTGCCTTGCACCTTGAGCACCCATGATGCCAGGGCAGGGACCACCGTGATGGCGATCAATAGGGAAGACGCCAAGGCCAAGATGATGGTCAAGGCCACAGGCGCAAACAGCTTGCCTTCCAGGCCTTGCAAACTGAGCAAGGGCAGGAAAACCACACCAATGATGAGCACGCCGGCCACAACAGGCTTGACCACCTGCCGAACAGCGCCGAGCAGGACTTCAGTTTTCGACAGGCCATGATCTGCAGTATGTTGACTGAAAGCCGTCTCGATGTTTTCCACCACCACCACCGAAGCGTCAACCAGCATGCCCAGGGCAATGGCCAGCCCGCCCAGACTCATCAAGTTGGCGGTCAAACCCATGGCGCGCATCAGCAAGAAGGTTGACAAGAGCGACAAGGGCAGTGACACCGCCACCACCAAAGCGGCGCGAAAGCCTCCCAGAAATACATACAGAATCACACACACCAAAACCGAGGCTTCCATCAAAGCATGAATGACCGTGTCTGAGGCGCGGGTCACCAATTCGCCGCGGTTGTAAAAAGTCCGGGTGCTCATGCCCTTGGGTAAGCGCGATTGCAATTCTTGCAATCGTTGATCGACAGCTTGAACCAGGTCACGGGCGTTCACGCCGCGCATGCCCAGCACCAGGCCTTCGACCGCTTCGCCTTGGCCGTCTTGGGTCACAGCACCATAGCGTGTCAGAGCGCCCGTGCGCACCACGGCCACATCGTCTAGCAAGACGCTGGCGCCATGTGCAGTGGGCAAGCGGATGGCCCGCACATCGTTCAGGTTCTGTATGGCGCCTTCCACGCGCACCACCAGCGCCTCTTCGCCTGAGATCAAGCGACCTGCACCATCGTTGCTGTTGTTGCTGAGCAAGGCTTGGCGTAGGGCGCTCATGGAAACGCCCATGGCAGCCATACGGGCTGTCTGGGGCACCACTTCGAAAGTTGCCACCTCACCACCGAGCGAATTGACCTCGGCCAAGCCCGGGATGGTGCGCAGTTCGGGGCGGATCACCCAGTCCAGCACACGCCGCTTGTCAGCCAAGCTGAACCCCTCGCCTTCGAGGGTGAACATGTACATCTCTGACAGTGGCGTGGTGATAGGGGCCAGGCCTCCGATCACACCTGCGGGCAATTCGCGCAGCACACCGGCCATCCGTTCCGAGACTTGTTGACGCGCCCAGTACAAGTCGATGCCTTCTTCAAAGTCAATGGTGATATCGGCAATGCCATATTTGGATATCGAGCGCACCACCCGTTTGTTGGGGATGCTGAGCAATTCTTGTTCGATGGGTTTGACCACACGCTGCTCGACCTCTTCGGGCGTCATGCCGGGGATCTTCAAGATGACTTTGGCTTGCGTGGGTGATATGTCAGGAAAGGCATCGATCGGCAATCCCAGCCAGGCTTGCACACCGGCCAAGATCAGCGCGACCGCACAACCCAATGTGAGGTTGCGGTAACGCAGCCCCAAGCGCATCAGGGGCTCGAACATCATTCGTCCTTTTGCAGCAGGGCCCGCAGCGAAGCGATGCCGGTGATGGCCAATTGGCTGTTGGCGGGCAGCTGGACTTCGACAACGGCGCTGTCATCGTTGGACGACAACAAGCGCACCGGCTGGGCGGTAAAGCCCTGGGCATTTGCCACGAATATCATGGACTGACCTTGCCATTGGCTGATGGCCCGCGCGGGCACCGACCAAGTGCTGCCGGAAGCAGGCGTCGAGCCTTTGCCGTTCATCAGGCCAGCTTGCAATTGCACCGACACCCCTTCGCCGATTCGCAAGTCACCGCGCTGGGTGACCAGGGCCCGGGCTTTGGCCGATTGCCCCGCGTCCAGGCTGGGGCTCACGCCCGTAATTTTGCCCTGAGCTTGGCGTGAGGGGATGCTGACCGTGTCGCCCACTTTCAAACGGGCAGCTTTGTCGCCCGAGAGTTGGATGTCGAGTTGCAATTGACGCGTGTCGGCCAGTTTGAACAAAACGGTGCCCGCTTCCACGCGCTGCCCCACCGAAGTAAATGCATCAATCACCACGCCACTGATCGGTGACTGCAGCACGCCCGTGGCATAACCGTTGTTGGCATCTGGTCCCGAGAAACGCAAACCCGAGGCCGCCAATTCGGCGGCGCTCGATTGCAGGGCAGCTTGGGCCGCTTCGTGTTTGTTGCGGCTCAGTTGCAATCGCACTGCGGGAATGATGCCTTCTTCCAGCAGGGTCTGGTCGCGTTGCAGCGCGGCTTGTGTGTTTTGCGCCTCCAGACTGGCTTCTCGCCATTGACGACGAGCCTCACCCAGCATCGGACTGGTGAATAAGCCCAGGCCGGTGCCGATGCGCACAGTGTCGCCCAGTCCCACCAGCACGCGAGACAACTGACCCGCATAAGGCGCGGTGATGCTGATGTCTTTGCCTGGCGGGGTGGTGACCGTGGCACTGGCCAACAGCAGCCCGCCTTGCGCAGGACTCAAGCGGGCCGTGTGTACGCCCAAAGCAGATTGCTGTTTGGCGTCCATACGCAATTCGCGCAGGGCTGGTGCGGGTTGCGCATTCACATGGGGCATGCCTGCTGATGCACAGCAGGCCAGGAAAAACACTGTTCGAAAGGCCATGGCCGAATCCTTGAAGTCCAGAAGATGGCGCGATGATGGTGTCGCGCAAGCGTTGTGACCTTGACGCAGGTCACTTTAGGCTTCAAAGAGGAGGCGCGTGGGCCGGGGGCGGCGATCCGTCTTGAAAGGACCCAGCCCATTGCCCGCGGAAGACGGGCAACCATGCAAGCGGCGCGGTCACGAGGGTCAACGGTCTGAAATCGAAAATACCCAGCAAGTTCACGCCTGGGTGATCGGGCTGGGCATCCCCATGCGTTTCGATCTCCTCAAAGCGGGGCAGTGAAGTGGCTACGCCCACTGCAGGTGACTCGGGTTCCACTGGTAACGTGAAGCTGCGTTGATC
>CANGKR010000130.1 GCA_947454355.1 Comamonadaceae bacterium | reverse complement strand
TGGGTGGGCATCTTGCGGTCAAAGGTCAAACTGGCTTCCACATGGGTCAGGTGATCGTGCATCAATTGAACGGCCAGACCTTCATCCTTGTCGGACAGGGCCGCCACGATAGCCTCGTGCTCATCGCTGGAATGCGCTGCGGCATGACGTGACTGGTACATCAAAGTGATCAGCGCGCAGCGCGATATCAACTCGCGCAAAATTTCGGCCAGTACCTGATTGCCCATGAGTTCCGCCATGCGGACATGGAAATCACCGAGCAGTTCGGTGCGTCCGGTGACATCGCCCTGACTGACCGCTTTGCGTTCTTGCTGGATGTGGGCTCGCAGGGCTTTGATTTTGGCGGGTGTGACTTCTTTCAAAAACGCACGCACCATTTCGGCCTCGATCATGCGGCGCACCGTAAAGACTTCTTGCGCTTCTGTCACAGAAGGCGCCGCTACAAAAGCGCCCCGTGCGGGTTCCATGCGGATGAGCTTGTTTTGCGACAGTTGGAACAAAGCTTGACGGATCAAGGTGCGTGAGACTCCGAAATGCGAGGCGAGCTTTTGCTCGGCCAATTTCGCACCGGGCAGCAGGCGGTGTTCCACGATCGCCCGTGTCAATGCCTCGACAATGCTGGAGGTGGTGGAGTTGTCCATGGCCTCATCTTAACGTAAAAGCCAAAATTGTATACACTATCGTAAACCACACTGTGCAACTATTTTGAAAGACGGGTCATGGGCTTGAGTACACACGTTTTGGACACGATGCACGGCAGCCCCGCAGCGGGCATGCAGGTCAGTCTTTTCACCACCCGGGGCGAGGTGGCCAGTCTGGTCAAAAGCTTCACCTTGAACAGCGATGGGCGCAACCCCGACGGTCTTCTTTACGACCACGACAGCTTGCGTCAAGGCACTTACCGTCTGGTGTTTGATGTGGCCGGTTACTTTGCGGCCAAAGGCGTGTCGCTGCCGGAGCCGAACTTTTTGAACCGGGTGAGCCTGGACTTTGGCGTGGCCCATGAAGACCAGCACTACCACGTCCCCTTGTTGGTCAGTCCCTGGAGCTATTCGACCTACCGAGGCTCGTGAGCCCTGCACGACCACTTAAAGGGTAAACCCTTGCATGAAGGGGCGAAACTGTCAGTAAAGTCAATTTTGATATTTATTTGACGGAGTCATGTGTGGAAAAGTTCGATGTGTGTGTGTTGGGCGCGGGTCCATCGGGTTTTGCAGCGGCAATGCGGGCCATTGATTTTGGCCATTCGGTGGCTTTGATCGAGCGGGGCAAGGTGGGCGGTGCTGGTCTTTTCAATGGTGCACTCTCTTCCAAAACACTGTGGGAGCTCTCAGAGAGTTACAAACTCACTCGCAACACCCAGTTGGGTTACACGGTGTATGACTGCGAACTGAGTTTTTCCAGCGTCATGAACCAAGCGCACCGCGCCGTGGTTGAAAAGCATTCGCAGCTGAAACAACAGATCGCACATTTCCAGAAAAGCGGGCAGTTGAAGTTTTTCCAAGGGCACGGCAAGTTCAGTTCTGCTCATGAAATCGACATCACCGACGCCCAGGGCGGTCAGCAACGGATCTGGGCCGACAACACCGTCATGGCCATCGGCAGCCGACCACGGTTTTTACCGCACATTCCGATCGACGAGAAAACCATTTTGACCAGCGATGGCATCTCAGGTTTGACGGACTTTCCCAAGAGCATGGTGATTTTGGGGGCGGGTGTGATCGGTTGCGAGTTCGCCACCATTTTTTCAAACTTCGGCAAAACCAAGGTCTTTTTGATTGACAAGGAAGAGCACATCCTGCCTTTCGAAGACGAAGACATCTCCCACGCCGTGGCGGCCAATCTCGAGAGCAACGGTGTGGTGATTCATCACGGCGCTTCGCTCGATCAGATGCGCATCGTCAACGGTCAGGTGGAATACGTTCTGAGCTACAAAGACGGCCGGCACGAGACTTACACGGTCGAGAAAGCCTTGATTTCAGTGGGCCGTGTGGCCAACAGCGAAAACCTGGGCCTGGAGGCCGCGGGGGTGTTGCTCAATGAACGCGGCAACATCGAAGACGAGCACACCCGATCCAATGTACCCAACATCTATGCGGTGGGGGACTTCACAGCCGACATTTCGCTGGTGAACGTGGGCGAGCTCGAAGGGCGTCACGCCATTGAGCGGATTTACGGTGTGCCACACAAGCCCTTGGTCTACGAGAACATTTCGACCATCATGTTCCTTAATCCCGAAGTGGCGTCTGTGGGGTTGAACGAAAAGCAGGCCCGCCAGCGCAAAATTCCTTACCGCATCGCGGTCATGCACTACCGCTATGTGAGCCGTGCGATCGCCATGAGCAAGGTGGACGGGTTCTTCAAAATCCTGGTGTCAGACGATGACGACATGAAAATCCTGGGCATGCGCGTGATGGGCAGCCATGCGTCGAGCACCATCATGGCGGTGGCTTTGATGATTTCCATGGACATTGGCATCGAACATTTGGCAGAGCTGATTTTCCCGCACCCGTCTATCCCTGAGGGCATTCAGGAATGTGCCCGCATGCTGATGGGCAACTCGATTGTGAAGCCGGAGGTTTTCAATCTGGATGTGCGTTGCTACAAGGTCAGCGTGGACGGGCGCGTTGAAAACATGGAATTTCAAGCCTGAAGTCCATTCAGAGACGCCATCGGTGGGTACAAGTCACTAAAATCAGGTCCTTACCCCCTGATTGACGATTCCCATCATGACCCCAGTTTCCAATACCGTGCGTTTTGTGCTCGACGGCCAGATCGTCGAAGCGCAAGGCGAACGCCGCACCACCACCGTTCTGGACTATTTGCGCGAACAGCTGCACCGCACAGGCACCAAAGAGGGCTGTGCAGAAGGCGATTGCGGCGCTTGCGTGGTGATGGTCGGTGAACTGAACGCTGCAGGTACAGGCGTGGACTATCTGCCGGTCAACAGTTGCATCCAGTTGTTGCCCTCTTTGGATGGCAAGTCGATCAAAACCATCGAGAGCTTGAAAGCCAGCGATGGACGTCTGCACCCGGTGCAGGAAGAAATGATCAAGTGTCATGGCTCGCAATGCGGCTTTTGCACCCCGGGCATTGTCATGAGCCTGGTCAATTTGGTGCAGGTGCTGCCCCAGCCCAGCCGTCAGCAGATCACCGACTCCTTGAGCGGCAATCTTTGCCGTTGCACCGGTTACACCCCGATCATCGACGCCACCTTCAAGGCCGTTGAGCGCAAGACCGAGTTGAAAATCGACGACAGCGCCGACCTGCCCTTGCTCAAATCCATCCAACGCGCCAAGACGCCTACGCTGACGCTGGACGGTGACATCATCGTACAACCCGTGGTGCGTACCCGTAAAGGCAGCGAGTTTGTCTCGCCCGCCACCTTGGCCGAAGTCGCCGATTACCTGCAAAAGAACCCCGGCGCCACACTGCTGGCCGGTAGCACTGAAATCGGTCTGCAAGTGAACAAGAAGTTCTTGCGTCCTTCGCACATCATGTACTTGGGCAATGTGGCCGAGTTGCGCCAAGTGACTGACACCGCGCAGGCTTGGCGAATTGGTGCTGCCGTGTCCTTGGCCACCTTGGAAACTCTGCTGGCCCAGGCTTACCCAGATTTTTCCGAGGTGCTGCGCCGCTTCGGTTCGCCCCCCATCCGTTCGACCGCCACCTTGGCGGGCAACATTGCCAATGGCTCACCCATCGGCGACTCCATGCCTTGCTTGATGGCGCTGGGGGCCAGCTTGGTGCTGCGCCAAGGCGATCAAACCCGCACGGTCTTGCTCGAGAACTTCTACACGGGCATGAAGCAAAACGTATTGAAGACCGGTGAATTCATTGAAGTCATTGTGCTGCCCAAGCCTGTGGCCGGTCAGGTGTTTCGCGCCCACAAAGTCAGCAAGCGATTTGAACAAGACATCTCAGCCACCTGCGCGGCCATCAGTTACACCTTGAAGAGCGGCAAACTCAGCGGAGTCAAACTCGCCTATAACGGCTTGGCCCCTTCCCCCTGCAGAGCGCCCAAGCTCGAAGCGGTGCTGGAGGGCAAAACTCCTGCCGATGTCAAAGCGGCCGATTTGGATGCAGCGATTGCGGCGAGTTTCACAGCTCGCGACGGCTTGCGTGCCACTTGGGCCTACCGTGCCCTGGTCGCTCGCAATCTGGTGCTCGATTTCATTGAAGAACAAACAACCGAGGTGGCTTGAATGAACGCTCCTACCGCACTGAAAAACCTGTTGCCTGAGTCCCATGTGCAACAAGGCACCGATGTCATTCACGAATCGGCTCACTTGCATGTCACGGGATCGGCCACTTACACCGACGACATCCCCGAATACGCGGGTACTTTGTATGCTGCATTGATTTTGTCCCCCGTGGCCCATGGCGAGTTGATCGGCGACGGCATCGACCGCCAAGCCATCCTCCAACAGCACGGCGTGGTGGCGGTGTACACCTCCAAGGATATTCCTGGCGAAAACAACTGCGGCCCGATCAACCATGACGACCCTTTCCTGGCTGTGGGCAAGGTCGAGTTCATCGGACAGGCGGTGGCCGTGGTGGTGGCACGCAACATGCTGTATGCCCGTGAAGCCGCCCACAAAGCCAAGGTGCTGGTCAAAGAGCTCCCGCCGATTTTGACCATCGACGAAGCCATGGCCGCGCAAAGCTTTGTCATGCCTGCTAAAGGCATCACCCGGGGCGATGCAGGCGCGGCCATCGCTGCTGCACCTCACCGACTCCAAGGCAGCACCGAAACCGGTCAGCAAGAACAGTTTTATCTGGAAGGCCAGATCACCTACGCGGTGCCGCGTGAAGACGGTCAGATGACTTTGTATTCGTCGACCCAGCACCCTGATGGCAACCAGCGCGAGGCTGCCGCTGCCTTGAACCTCACAACCAAGGATGTCGAAGTCATTTGTCGCCGCATGGGCGGTGCTTTCGGTGGCAAAGAAGGCAATGCCAGTATCTTCAGCCAAAGCGCGGCCTTGGCAGCATTCAAGCTGCAAAAGCCAGTCAAGCTGCGCGTGAACCGCGATGACGACATGACCATCACGGGCAAGCGTCATGACTTCCGCATCGACTACGAAGTCGGCTATGACGACGAAGGCCGCATCTTGGGCGCCAACATCGCCTTGATGTCGCGTTGCGGTTACAGCACCGACTATTCGGGCCCGGTGAATGACCGCGCTTGTTTGCACATCGACAATTGTTACTACATCCCCAACTTGCAATTGATCAGCCACCGTTGCAAAACCAACACCCAAAGCGCTACGGCTTTCCGTGGTTTTGGCGGGCCGCAAGGCATGTTCGGCATTGAAACCGTGATCGAACAAATCGCCAACAGCCTGGGCAAAGACGCCTTGGCTGTGCGCAAACTCAATATGTACCAGGACCCCGCCATCTCGGGCAATCCGGCCACCATGACCACGCAATACAACCAGTTGATCGAAGACTGGGTGGGCGACCAAGTGGTCAATCAGGTCGAGAGCGAATCGCGTTATTGGGAACGCCGCAAAGCAGTGAATGCTTTCAACCAAACTCACACCCGCCGCAAGCGCGGTCTGGCCTTGGTGCCCTTGAAGTTCGGCATCAGCTTTACTGCGACCATGCTCAATCAAGGCGGCGCTTTGCTTCACGTCTATATGGACGGCTCGGTCAGTGTCAACCATGGCGGCACCGAAATGGGCCAAGGGCTGAACACCAAAATGGCGCAGGTCTGCGCTGACGGCTTGGGGATCTCCACCCGCTGGGTGCGCGTGACCGGTACCGACACACAAAAAGTGCCCAATGCCTCGGCCACATCGGCCTCCAGTGGTGCCGACATCAATGGCGCCGCCATCATGAATGCCACCGCGCAAATGCGCGAGAGACTCCAGCCTGTGGCCGCAGGTTTATTGGGTTGTGCGGCCCATGAAGTCAGCTTTGCCAACGGTCAAGCGCACGGCGGCGGCAAGTCAGTCGACTGGGCCACCGTGGCCAAACAAGCCTGGCTCGAGCGAGTGGGCTTGTCGGTCACCGGCTTTTACATGACCCCCGAAATCAAGTACGACTTCACCACCTTGAACGGCCGGGCTTTCTACTACTACTGCTACGGCGCGGCCGTGACCGAGGTCGAGATCGACACCCGCACGGGGGAATGGTGGCTCAAAGCCGTGGACATCGTGCATGACGCGGGTAAGAGCATCAACCCCGCCATCGACAAGGGCCAGGTCGAAGGGGCTTACGTTCAAGGCATGGGCTGGCTGACCATGGAGGAGTGCATCTGGGACAAAAAAGGCAAGCTGCTCACCCACGGCCCCAGTACTTACAAAATCCCGGTCGCAGGCGATGTGCCCGAGCATTTGAACATCAGCTTCTTTGACAACCAGAACATCAAGCCCACACCCTTCAACAGCAAGGCTGTGGGCGAGCCGCCTTTGATGTTGGCCCTGTCCAGTTACTTTGCCCTGCGCGATGCGGTCAGTGCCAGTGCCAACCACAAGACTGTGGTGCACATGAACGCACCGGCCACTCCTGAGCGCATCTTGATGGCCTGCGAAAAGGCCAAGGCCCAAGCGGGCTTGTGATGCTTGACGCGCCCTCAGCGCCTGTGCTGGCCGAGCACCCCCGGATGGTGCGGGGCTTGCTGAATGTGGCCCATGCGCTGGACCATTTGTTCTTGTTGATCTTTGCCGCTGCCGTGACCTCGGTGGCGGCTGACATGCAAGTGGCCCAATGGCAAGACCTCATGCCCTATGGGGCGGGTGCGTTTTTCATGTTCGGTCTTGGCTCATTGCCAGCAGGGCGGTTGGGTGACTTGTGGGGCCGCCGCAGCATGATGCTGGTGTTTTTCTTTGGCATGGGTACCGCGTCCATGTTGACGGCCTTGACACAGAATGTGTGGCAATTGGCTGCGAGTTTGACCTTGATCGGTGTGTTCGCCTCTATCTACCATCCGGTGGGCATTCCCATGTTGCTCGAGCGCAGTGCGCAGCCCGGTGCGACGATTGGCTTCAATGGCTTGATCGGCAATTTGGGTGTGGCAGTTGCGGCCTTGTTGACGGGCTTATTGATTCAAGCCTGGGGCTGGCGTGCCGCCTTCATCGTGCCTGGCGTTGTCGCTTGGGTCTGTGGCTTTCTGTTTTTGCGACATTGCCCACCCGAAACCACCGCACCTGCGCAGCGCAAGGGCGGCGCCAAGGTGCGTTTGCCGCCTGCCCTGCTGGCCAAGGCTTTGGTGGTCATGACGGTGGCTGCGGTCACCAGCAGCGTGTTGTTCAATTTCACAACCAATGGCAATGGTCAGTTGTTGACCGAGCGTTTTCAAGATGTCATTCAAGACCCCGCCATGCTGGGACTGTTGCTCGCTGTGGTCTATGCCATCGCCTCTGTAGCGCAAGTGGTGGTAGGCAATTTGATCCACCGATTTCCCTTGAAGACATTTTTCAGGTTCATGGTGCTGTGCCAGATCCCCATGCTGGTACTGGCCTCGCAGGCGCAGGGCTGGTGGTTGTTTGCCGCTTTGATTGGCGTGATGGTGTTCATTTTTGGCGCGATCCCGTTCACCGACTTCATGGTGGCCCGCTATGTCGATGACCGCATGCGTTCGCGTGTCTCTGGTATGCGTTTGGGTGTGTCCTTTGCCGTCAGCTCCTTGTCGGTCTGGGCCTTGGGCCCCATGGTCAAGGCCATGGGTTTTGGCAACGCCCTCTTGGGCCTGGCCGCTTTCTCTTTGCTCACTGCCATGATCCTGAGCGCATTGCCCAGCGCCGCGCAAGAGCAAGCCTTCACGGCATCGCCCACCTGAGGCCTCTCTTTGAGTTCGAATCCTATTCAAGCGGTCATTTTTGACCTGGACGGCACTTTGGTGGACAGTGAAGCCATGGGACTGCAAGTGCTGCACGGCATGGCCACCGCCTTGGGCGTGGCATGGCCGCTGCAGGAAATGCTCAGCCGTTTTGGCGGTGTGCCCATGGCCCAATGTGTGGCCGCGTTGTCTCGTGAATTGCCTGCGCACCCGCCTCTGGACCAAGCCCTGTTTGTGCAGCAATTGCGCGCCAACATGGCCGAGCGCTTCAAACAGGGTTTGCAAGAAATTCCTGGGGCCACCGCATTGCTACAGCATTTGAAAGCCATCCAAATGCCTTTGGC
>CANGKR010000129.1 GCA_947454355.1 Comamonadaceae bacterium | reverse complement strand
CCGCTTCAGCTTGCTTGAGGAATCCGATGATCTGCTCATCGGTAAATCGTGTGGTCTTCATATCCGCCATTCTCCAAAATTTGCGGACTTTGTTCCATCACTTTGGTATGGCTCAGAGGGGGCAGGTCACAATGGCACTCAAAAAAGCTGAATTTAATGCCGACGAAGTTTCAATATTTGAGGAAGCGTTAGTCTACAAACGTGGCGAATATTGGCAGATGCGTATGTGGCTTGCTAAGGAGCACAAGTACGCACGATTTAGTTTAAAGACGCGTAATAGAGTGGGCACATGCTCCCTAAAGTATACATCTCAGACTTGCTTGATAAGTTGCTTGGCTAAGATCGAGTAAATCTTGCTTTAGTATGCTCTTATGCGTAAAAATTTGTTCAGAAAATTTAGCATCATTACTACGCACTTTTGAACACACCGTAAAAATGTCGTTGATTTATAACGATTTTTAAGCTTTTTTACCCTTTTAATCCGTTTGTCGTGGGTTCGACCCCCGCTGGTCCCACCAAATAACGAAAAACCTGTTCAGTGCAAACTGAACAGGTTTTTTTTCGTCTGCACAAGACCTGTTTCAGGCCGTGGCGTTGACGGATTCGATCTGCTGGATTTGCTCGGACAGGTCCAGCCACAGGACTTCGAGTTCTTCGAGTTCATTGTTGACTTTCCCCAGTTGCTTGCTGGCCTGCACGATGTCCTGCGCCGCCATGGGCGAGGCCAGTTGTTGTTCGAGTTGGTTTTTATCTGTTTGCAGCTGGCTCATGCGCAAGTCGGTTTGAGCCAGTGTTTTTTTAAGCGGCTTGGTTTGTGCTGCCACTTGCTGGCGACGCAAGGCGTCTTGTTTGCGCTGCTCGGCTGTGCGGTAGACCACAGGCTCATCTGGCGCCTTGATGGTTGTTTGGGCGACAGTCTCTCTGGGCGCTGTTGTCACGGAAGTCACCGTTGACGAAGTTTCTAATGCCACGCTGGTCGTCTCAGCTGTCGCTTTGACCGAAGGCTCTGCGCTGGCTGACATTTTGGCTTCCTCACGCAGGCGTTTGGATTCTTCGAGCAGGTAGCGCTGATAGTCGTCCAGGTCGCCATCGAATGGCTCGACTTTTCCGCGACCTACCATCCAGAACTCGTCACAGACGGCGCGCAGCAAGGCGCGGTCATGGCTGACCAGCATCACTGTGCCTTCAAATTCGTTCAAAGCCATCGACAAGGCTTCGCGGGTGGCCAGGTCCAAGTGGTTCGTCGGTTCGTCCAGAAGCAGCAAGTTGGGGCGCTGCCACACGATCATGGCCAGCACCAAGCGGGCTTTTTCGCCTCCGCTCATGGTGCCTACCGATTGTTTGACCATGTCACCGCTGAAGTTGAATGTGCCTAAGTAGTTGCGCAAATCCTGCTCGCGACTCGGCTCGGAGGATCCCAGCTCTTTGGCCAGTCGGATCATGTGCTCCAGCGGGTTGTCGCTTGGGCGCAGCACGTCCAATTCTTGTTGGGCAAAGTAACCGATGTTCAAGCCTTTGCCTTCTGTCAAGGTGCCTGTCAGCAAGGGCATGGTGCGGGCAATGGTTTTGACCAAGGTCGATTTGCCTTGGCCATTGGCGCCCAAAATACCTATGCGCTGCCCGGCCAGCACCGACTTGCTGACGCCTTGCAAAATGGATTTGGATTGGCCGTCTACGGTGTAGCCGAAACTGGCTTCGCTGATGGCCAGCATCGGGTTGGGCAGGTTCTGCGGCTCTTTGAATTCGAAGGTGAATTCCGCCTCAGCCAAAAGTGGTGCGACTTTTTCCATGCGCTCCAAGGCCTTGACGCGACTTTGCGCTTGCTTGGCTTTGCTGGCCTGGGCTTTGAAGCGGTTGATGAATTTTTGCAGATGCGCGATTTTGTCTTGCTGCTTGGAGAATGACGCTTGCTGCAATTCCATTTGTTGCGCCCGCAAAATTTCAAAGGCGCTGTAGTTGCCTCCATAGCGGGTGAGCTTGGCGTTTTCAATATGCAGGGTGACATCGGTCACTGCATCCAGAAATTCGCGGTCATGGCTGATCACAATCATGGTGCCGCTGTAGCGTTTGAGCCAGGCTTCCAGCCAGACCAGCGCGTCTAAGTCCAGGTGGTTGGTGGGTTCGTCAAGCAGCAATATGTCCGACGGGCACATCAACGCGCGGGCCAGCTGCAAGCGCATGCGCCAGCCGCCCGAAAAACTGTTGACCGGTTTGTTCAGTTCGTCCACACGAAAGCCCAATCCCAAAATCAGCGCTTGGGCGCGGGGCAGGGCGTCGTGGTCTCCGGCATCGGCCAGGTCGGTGTACACATGGGCCATTTCCATGCCGTCGCCACTGGCTTCAGCCTGGATCAAGCGTTGGCGAAGTTCGGCCAAACGGGTATCACCCTCCAGCACAAAGGTGGATGCTGGCTCGTCTGTCTCGGGCATGTTCTGCGCCACTTGCGCCATTCGCCAGGCTTTGGGCAGAGAAAAATCACCACCATCTTCATGCAGCGTACCGTTAAAGAGGGCAAACAGCGTCGATTTGCCGGCGCCATTGCGGCCGACCAAACCGACTTTTTCTCCAGGGTTCAGGGTGACGGAGGTCTGGTCGAGCAGCACTTTGGCGCTGCGGCGCAGCGTAACGTTCTTCAGGGTGATCATGTAGGGGTGCGGTTGTTCGGCTGCGGCAAGGGCCGTCCTAAAAACAGCAAATCAGGGTTCGGATGGTCTTTAAAGGGCGCCACGGGGGCAAATCCCTGTCGAGTGTACAAAGCCAAGCCTTGGGTGTTATGACGCCAAGTGCTCAGTGCGGCGTGAGTGTAGCCTGCTTGTGAGGCCGCTTGAAATAAGGCCTGCAAGATGCGGGTGGCCAAGCCCTGAGCGCGAAAGGCCGGTCGCACATAAATGCGTTTGATTTCGCACAGTTCGCTTTCGCGCGTTCGGGCAAACGCGCCGCAAGCCACGGTTTGGCCTTGGCGCTGAAGCAACAAGGCACCGCCCTGAGGCGGACCATAACGGGCGGGCAGGTGTTCCAGGTCTTTCCAGATGGTGCTCAGATGCGCTTGGTCCAGGTCATGGGCGGCGTATTCACGCAGCAGCTGTTCCATGACCGCCCAGTCCTCGGGGCTGCTGACGGACTGGATTGATTCGGCCTTCATAAACTCAGGCTATGCAACTGTCGCAAAGCCTGAGAGGTAACCAACAATACTTGGTCTTCGCCTGCAGTGGTCTCCAGCCAGATGACTTCTAACTGTGGAAAGGCATTTTCAAAATGGGCCCGCTCATGGCCGATTTCCAGTACCAGCACTGCGTTGGAAGTCATGTGTTCTGGCGCTTGGGCTAAAAGTTGGCGCACAAAATCCATTCCGTCTTCACCACCGGCCAAGGCCAATTCGGGCTCGGCTTGGAATTCGGCCGGCAACGCGGCCATGCTGGCAGCGCACACATAGGGCGGGTTGCACAGTATCAAATCGAACTGCCCCGGGACTTGTTGCAAACCATCGCTGTGCACCAGGCTGATGCGTGAGGCCAATCCATGCCGATCGACATTGATGCGGGCCACGGCCAAAGCGTCATTTGAAAGGTCGGCCCCCACCACGGTGGTGTCAGGGTAGGTCATCGCGGCCAGTACGGCCAGACTGCCGTTGCCTGTGCACAGGTCCAGCACGCGTTGGGTGTGTGGACCCAGCCAGTAGTCGATACTGCCCTCGGCGAGCAACTCGGCAATGAAGCTGCGTGGCACGATACTGCGTTCGTCGATGTAAAAGGGTACGCCCAGCAACCAGGCTTCTTGCGTCAAATAGGCGGCAGGTTTGCGGGTAGTGATGCGCTGATTTATCAAAGCATGGACAGCTTGTATCTCGTCATGGGTCAAATCCCGGTCCAAGGTCTCGGGGTCGCTGTCCAGTGGCAAGTCCAGTTGCCATAGGGTAAGCCAAGCGGCTTCATCGTGCGCATCGGTGGTACCGTGTCCAAATGACACGCCTGCCGAAGTCAATTGAGCGGCACAAGCGCTGATCAGTTCGGGCAAGGTCATGCGGCTTGCAGTCGGCGGTTCAGGCCTTGAAGCACTTCCCGGTAGATATCCTTGAGTGGCTCGATATCGGCCAAGGCGACATGTTCGTTAATTTTGTGTATGGTCGCGTTGGGCGGGCCCAGCTCAATCACCTCGGGGCAAATTTGCGCAATGAAACGGCCATCGCTGGTGCCGCCCGTGGTGGACAGTTGCGTATCGATGCCGGTCTTGCTGTGAATCGCTTCTTGCACGGCTTCAACCAAGGTGCCAGGTGTAGTCAAAAAGGGCAGGCCACCAATCACCCATGTCAAGTCGTAGCTCAGGCCGTGTCGGTTGAGGACTTCGGTCAAGCGCTGTTGCAAATGTTCTGGAGTGGACTCGGTGCAAAACCGAAAGTTGAAGTCGATCACCACCGTCCCCGGGATGATGTTGCTCGCGCCCGTGCCGCCATGGATATTGCTGATTTGCCAGCTGGTGGGTTGGAAGAAATCGTTACCTTCATCCCAGCGCATAGCCACCAATTCGGCCAAGGCCGGTGCCGCTGTGTGGATCGGGTTCTGGGCCAGGTGCGGGTAAGCGATATGCCCTTGAATACCTTTGACGGTGAGCTTGCCGCTCATGGTGCCGCGTCGGCCATTTTTGATCATGTCTCCTGTGCGCTCGACCGAGGTAGGCTCGCCCACGATGCAGTAATCGGGGGCGTCGCCTCTTGCCTTGAGCATCTTGCAAACTACTACTGTGCCATCGAGGGCTGGGCCTTCTTCGTCACTGGTCAGCAAAAAGGCCAAACCTAAATCAGGTTCAGGTTGGCTGGCCAAGAACTCTTGGGTGGCCACCACCATGGCGGCGATGGAGGTCTTCATGTCACTGCTACCGCGGCCAAACAATTGACCGTCGCGGTGGGTGGGGGTAAAGGGGTCGCTGGTCCATTGTTCCAGGGGGCCGGTGGGCACCACGTCGGTGTGGCCGGCAAAGGCCAGGGTTTTGCCGGATCGGCCGGGTTTGTGCGCCCAAAGATTGCGCACGCGAAAGGTATCGGGGCCACTGACGATCTCTTCGCACTGAAAGCCCAGAGGTTTGAGGTGCGACATGATCACATCCATGCAGCCGCCGTCATCAGGCGTCACGGAGGGCAGTGCAATGAGTTGTTCGGCCAGGCGCAGCGTGCGGGACATGGCAATCTCCTTAGGACAGACGTTGCCGGCAGAAGCCGGCGATACGGTGTGCTGCTTCCAGACATTCAGCGGTTTCAGCCACCAAGGCCATGCGAATTCGGCCTTGACCGGGGTTGTGACCCAGCGCCTCGCGGGCCAGGTAACTGCCGGGCAAAACGGTCACCCCCGTGGCTTGCAGCAACTCGCGGGCAAACATATCGTCTTGCCCTTGCCAAGCGGCAGGCACTTCGGCCCAGAGGTAAAAAGCGGCGTCAGGTAATTGAACATTCATGACGGACGACAGGACGGGAGTCACCTCTGCAAATTTGGTGCGGTACAAATTACGGTTCTCGATCACATGGTCTTCGTCGTTCCAGGCAGCGATGCTGGCCGCTTGCACCACAGTGCTCATCGCGCTGCCGTGGTAAGTGCGATAAAGCAGGAACTTTTGGATGATGGCAGCATCGCCCGCAACAAAACCACTGCGCAAACCCGGCACGTTGCTGCGTTTGCTCAAGCTGGTCAGGGCGATCAAGCGCTTGAAATCATGGCGGCCCAGCGCCTGCGCGGCTTCAAGTCCACCCAGTGGGGGTTCATCGCGGAAGTAAATTTCGCTGTAGCACTCATCGGAAGCAATGACAAAACCATATTGGTCACTCAGGGCAAACAATTTGCGCCATTCATCAAGAGTCATCACCGCGCCCGTAGGGTTGCCCGGTGAGCACACAAAAATCAATTGTGTGCGTGCCCAGACTTCTGCGGGCACGCTGTCCCAATCGACTGCAAAGTTGCGCGCAGGCACGCTGGGCACGTAATAGGGTTGTGCGCCACCTAACAAGGCTGCGCCTTCATAGATTTGATAAAACGGATTAGGGCTGATCACCGTGGCACCAACTTGGGTCGGGTCGATCACGGTTTGCGCCAAGGCAAACAAGGCTTCGCGCGTGCCGTTGACTGGCAGGATCTGTTGCATTGCTTGCAACTTGATGTGATAGCGCCGCTCGATCCAATCCGCACAGGCTTGTCGCAAAGCAGGCTCACCTGCGGTGGCAGGGTAAGCAGACAGACCCGTGTCCAGGGCCTGGATCAAAGCTTGTTTGATGAAGTCGGGCGTGGCATGTTTGGGCTCGCCTATGCCCAGGCTGATGGGGCGCAGTGCAGGGTTGGGTGTGACCCCCGCAAACAATTGGCGCAAGCGTTCAAAGGGGTAGGGTTGCAGGGTGGCGAGCAGGGGATTCATGTCTTGATTATCGGGGATGGCGCAAGTTGTTTTGACCCCTTGAAAAACCCGTCAAAACGGTGTGGTCGGTGGGTTAATATCCGAGGTGAGCACGTCTTGGCGTGTTTTGTCCATTTTCACTGGCGCGGCCTGCCGAGCCCCTGAAAATGCATACTATTTAAGTGCTTTCGGACTGCTGTGCGTCTTAACTCCATCAAACTCTCCGGCTTCAAGTCCTTTGCGGAGCCGACCAACTTTGTGCTGCCAGGTCAGTTGGTGGGCGTGGTCGGCCCCAATGGCTGCGGCAAGTCCAACATCATGGACGCGGTGCGTTGGGTTTTGGGTGAATCCAAGGCGTCTGAATTGCGTGGCGAGTCCATGCAAGATGTGATCTTCAATGGCACCAACACACGCAAGCCTTCCAGCCGTGCCAGTGTGGAACTGGTGTTCGACAACGCGGACCACCGCGCAGGAGGCCAATGGGGACAGTTTGCGGAGATTGCGGTCAAGCGTGTTTTGACCCGTGACGGCAACAGCAGTTACTACATCAACAACCAAGCTGTGCGTCGTCGTGATGTGCAGGATGTGTTTTTGGGCACGGGCCTGGGGCCGCGTGCGTACGCCATCATTGGGCAGGGCACCATCAGCCGCATCATTGAGTCGCGGCCTGAAGAATTGCGCTTGTTCCTCGAAGAAGCCGCAGGCGTCTCGAAATACAAAGAGCGCCGACGCGAAACTGAAAACCGATTGTCCGACACCCGCGAGAACCTGACTCGCGTGGAAGACATTTTGCGCGAGCTCAATGCCAATTTGGAAAAGCTCGAAAAGCAAGCCGAAGTCGCAGAGCATTACAACCGCTTGAAGTCTGACAGTACCCTCAAGCAACACCAGTTGTGGTTCATCAAACGCACAGAAGCAGAAGCCGGTCAAGGGCAACTCAAAGCCGATGTGGACAAAGCCACCAACGACCTGGAAGCCCGGATTGCCGATCTGCGCCATGTCGAGGCAGACTTGGAGACCATCCGTCAAGCGCATTACGCTGCGGGTGACTTGGTCAATCAAGCGCAGGGCGCTTTGTACGAAGCCAGCGCCGAAGTCGGTCGGCTCGAAGCCGAAATTCGTTTTGTGGTGGAAGGCCGTCAACGAGCTGAACAACGCCTGGTGCAGCTCAAAGAGCAAGCAGCGCAATGGGCCGTACGCGCAGCCGATGCACACACTGAAATCGACAGCCTGGCCGAACAAGCTGCATTGGCCGAAGACCAATCGATCATGCTGTCGGCGCAGGTCGAAGAACAATTGCAAATCCTCCCCGACCTGGAAGAAGCCTTGCGCACAGCGCAAAACAAGTCGAACGAGCAGCGTACTCATGTGGCGCAGGTACAGCAGCAAATCCAGGTGCTGGCGGCGGATCAACGCAATATCGAAGAACAATCACGACAATTGAATCAACGCCAAGAGCGCTTGAGCCTGGATCGCAACGCCCTGGACGCGCCTGACGAGCAGCGCCTGACGATGCTGAAAGAGCAATGGGCTCAAGCCGAAGCGGCCTCAGAGGAAGCTCAAGCCCGCTTGTACGATTTGCAAGACCAATTGCCGCAACTTGATGAATCACGCCGGAAACAGCAGCACACAGTCAACACTGAATCGGCCCGTCTGGCCGATTTGACGGCCAAGGTCGAGGCGCTAAAGGCCTTGCAAGAGAAAGTTCGTACCGACGGCAAGCTCCAGCCTTGGCTGGCCAAACATGGCCTGGACAATTTGCAAGGCTTGTGGAATCGACT
>CANGKR010000128.1 GCA_947454355.1 Comamonadaceae bacterium | reverse complement strand
GGCGTGCACATTGCCGCAGCGGCCGAAGCCATGGCCTTGGGCTTGCGCGAAGGTGTGGACGCAGCGGCGCTGTACGAGGTGATCACCAACAGCGCGGGCAACAGCTGGATGTTTGAAAACCGCATGGCCCATGTGCTGGCGGCCGACTACACGCCGCTGTCGGCCGTAGACATTTTTGTGAAGGATCTGGGCATCGTGCTGGACATGGCGCGTGCCAGCAAGTTCCCACTGCCACTGTCCAGCACCGCACACCAGATGTTCATGCAGGCCAGCACCGCAGGCTTTGCCAAGGAGGACGACAGTGCGGTCATCAAGATTTTCCCGGGCATTGAACTGCCGAAAGGCAAGGCATGAACATCCAACTCGGTTGTATTGCCGACGACTTCACTGGCGCCACGGACTTGGCCAACAATCTCGTGCGTTCGGGCATGCGGGTGGTGCAAACCATTGGTGTGCCGACAGCTCCGCTGGCCGCTGATGTGGACGCAGTGGTGGTCGCGCTCAAGTCGCGAACCATTCCGGCCGCTGAGGCGGTTGCTCAATCGCTTGAGGCCTTGAAGTGGCTGCAGGCGCAAGGCCACAATGGTCAATCACCGCAGATTTATTTCAAATACTGCTCCACCTTTGACAGCACGCCCGAAGGCAACATCGGCCCGGTGACCGAGGCGCTGATGGATGCGCTGGGCACGGACTTCACCATCGCCACGCCCGCCTTCCCGGACAACGGCCGCACCGTGTTCAAGGGCTACCTGTTCGCAGGCAATGTGTTGCTCAACGAGTCGGGCATGCAAAACCACCCGCTCACACCGATGACCGACGCGAACCTGGTGCGTGTCATGCAAGCGCAAACGAAGCGCAAGGTGGGTTTGATCGATTACAAAACCGTGGCGCAGGGCGAAGGCGCGATCCGCGAACGCATCGCCTTACTGCGTGCGGAAGGCGTGGGGGTGTCCGTGGTGGACGCGACCAGCAACGACGACCTGCATCTGCTCGGGCCTGCCTTGAAGGGCATGCCGCTGGTGACTGCCGGTTCGGGCGTGGCCATTGGCCTGCCCGCCAACTTTGGCCTCAAGCCTTCATTGCAAGCGAGCCAATTGCCTGCAGCCTGTGGCTTGCAAGCGGTGGTCTCGGGCAGCTGCTCGCTGGCCACCAATGCGCAAGTGGCGCACTTCAAAGCGACTGACCGACCCGCACGGGCTATTGACCCCGCCAGCTTGATGCACGGCCAAAGTAACGCCGTGGTGCAGCAAGTGCTGGCATGGGCCGCGCCGCTGCTCCAGGGCGGCCCGGTGCTGGTGTACTCCACCGCCGAGCCCGATGCCGTCAAAGCCGTCCAAGCGCAGCTGGGCGTAGCCGAGGCGGGTGCTTTGGTCGAACACGCGCTGGCCGCCGTGGCCCGTGGCTTGGTGGACTTGGGCGTGCAGCAGCTGGTGGTGGCCGGCGGCGAAACCTCGGGCGCCTGCGTGCAGGCGCTGGGCATTGCGCAGCTGCAAATCGGCCCGCAGATCGACCCCGGTGTGCCTTGGTGCCATGCACCCGGTGACAACGGTGGCGTGCACATCACGCTCAAGTCGGGCAACTTCGGCACCGAAGACTTTTTCACCAAAGCCTTTACAGTGCTGGCATGAACCTCACCGAAAACCAAGCCCGCGAAGAAATCTGCCGCGTGGGCCAAAGCTTGTTCGAGCGCGGCTATGTGCACGCCACGGCGGGCAACATCAGTGTGCGCCTCGATGATGGTTTTCTGATCACGCCCACCGACGCGTGCCTTGGCTTTTTGGACCCGGCTCGCCTGGCCAAGCTGGACCAGCAGGGCCAACAAGTCAGTGGCGACAAAGGCAGCAAAACCATCGCCTTACACCGCGAAATTTATGCCGCGGCTTGCGAACACGACGCCGACACGCGTTGTGTGATCCACACGCACAGCACGCATTGCGTGGCGCTGAGCCTCAACGTCAACGGGACCGAGTTGTTGCTGCCCATCACGCCCTACTTTGTGATGAAAGTCGGCCATGTGCCGCTTGCGAATTACCACCGCCCGGGCAGCCCGGATGCCGCCAAAGAAGTGGCCGCCTTGATCCGCAGCTATGCCGCGCAAGGCACGCCCATCCGCGCTGTGATGCTGCCGCGCCTGGGGCCCAATGTGTGGCACGACACGCCCGCAGCCGCCATGGCCACGCTCGAAGAGCTCGAAGAAACCGCCCGCCTGATGCTGCTCGCGCCCCATACACCGCCCTTGCCGGCTTCTGATCTGAATGCATTGCGCGAGACCTTTGCCGCACGCTGGTAAGCCCACCAGAACCCCACAATTGAAAGTTGACTATGCCGAAATTCGCCGCCAATTTGTCGATGATGTACCCCGACCTGCCGTTTTTGGATCGCTTTGCTGCTGCCGCGAAAGACGGCTTTACAGCGGTAGAGTATTTGTTCCCCTATGCATTCGCTGCCAGCGAATTGGCCGCACGGCTGAAAGACCATGGCTTGCAGCAAGTGCTGTTCAACAGCCCACCCGGCGGCATGGACACAGATGGCTTCAGCGCCAGTTGGACGCAAGGTGATCGCGGCACGGCCAGCGTACCCGGACGCGAAGCGGAGTTTCGCGCAGGCTTTGAAGCCGCACTGGCCTATGCCAATGCGCTCGACTGCCCACGTGTGCATGCCATGGTGGGCTTGCGCGCCGCAGGGGGCGATGCCGCACTGCACGACCGCACCTTGATCAGCAACCTGCAATGGGCTGGCGCCCTGGCTGCTAAAGATGGACGTGATGTACTGGTCGAGCCCATCAACCCGCGCAGCGTGCCCGGCTTTCACATGAACCGTCAGGACGACGGGCACCGCATTGTTCAAGCGGTCCATCTGCCCAACGTCAAAGTGCAAATGGACTTGTTCCATTGCCAGATCGTGCACGGCGACCTGACCACACTGATTCGCCAATACCTGCCCACCGGCCGCGTCGGGCATTTCCAGATCGCTGACGTGCCCGACCGTCACGAGCCGGGAACAGGCGAGGTGAACTGGCCCAACATTTTCAAAACCATCGACGAGGTGTCGACTGCCTGCGGATGGGACGGCTGGATCGGCTGTGAATACAACCCCGCAGACGCCACGGCAGGCGGCACCTCACACGGCCTGCAGTGGTGGCGTGACCTGAAATAGCAGGGCCTTCACATCGGGTGCGGGTCGACTCGGCGCTGCTCGGGTTAAAGTCAGGGCTTGACCTAAGGAGTACGGCCATGAACGCCCCTTTGACACTGAATGCCCAACAAGCCCTGAACGACGTCACCCAAGCCTGGGACGGCGACATCGTGCGCCAGCTGACCGACTACATCCAGATCCCTGCCAAGTCGCCTTCTTTTGATGCACAGTGGTCCGAGCACGGCCACTTAGAGACTGTGCTGCGCAACGCCGCGCAATGGGTGGAAGCGCAAAAAGTGGAAGGCCTGCAGCTGGAAATCATCCGCTTGCCCGGGCGCACTCCGGTGATGTTTTTCGAAATCCCATCGACCCAAGCACACGCCACCCAGACCGTGTTGATGTACGGCCACATGGACAAGCAACCCGAGTTCAATGGCTGGCGCAACGACCTGGGTCCATGGACACCCAAATACGAAAACGGCAAGCTTTATGGCCGTGGCGGTGCGGACGATGGCTATGCGGTGTACGCCAGCATCGCTGCCGTGCAGGCCCTGAAAAAACAGAACACGCCGCACCCCCGCATCGTGGGGTTGATTGAGACCTGTGAAGAGTCCGGCTCGTATGACTTGCTGCCCTATGTGGACGCATTGCGTCCACGCTTGGGCGATGTGGGCTTGGTGATTTGCTTGGACAGCGGCGCCGGCAATTACGACCAGCTCTGGCTCACCACCAGCTTGCGCGGCATGGCCAGCGGCACACTCAAAGTTGAAGTGTTGACCGAGGGCATCCACTCCGGCGACGCTTCGGGTCTGGTGCCGTCGAGCTTTCGCATCATGCGCCAGGTGCTCGATCGTCTGGAAGACAGCACGACTGGCCGCATGCTGCCGGCCAGCTTCCACTGCGAAGTGCCTGCCGACCGCTTGGCCCAAGCCCAGGCGACCGCCGCGATTTTGGGTGAAGAGGTGTACAAGCGTTTCCCATGGGCGCATTACGACTGCGAAGGCTCGACCACCTTCACCCTGCCCACCACCACTGACCCCTTGCAGGCCTTGCTCAACCGCACCTGGACGCCCACCTTGAGCGTGACCGGCGCCGAAGGCTTTCCGTCCCTGCAAGACGCGGGCAATGTACTGCGGCCTTACACCGCCTTCAAGTTGAGTTTGCGCTTGCCGCCGCTGGTGGACGCCGCGACTGCGGTGCAAGAAATGAAAGCCCTGCTGGAAGACAACGCGCCTTACCAAGCGCGGGTGACCTTCGAGTCGGGCGGTGGCGCCACCGGATGGAACGCCCCTGCCACCACCCCCTGGTTTGAAGCCGCCTTGAATGCCGCCAGCCAGGCACATTTTGGCGCGCCTGTGGGCTATATCGGGCAGGGCGGCACCATCCCGTTGATGAACATGCTGAGTGCTGGTTTCCCGAAAGCGCAAATGATGGTTTGCGGCGTGCTGGGGCCCAAAAGCAATGCCCACGGACCGAACGAGTTTTTGCATGTGCCTTACGCCAAAAAGCTGACCGCGGCCGTGGCCCAAGTCATTGCCAGCATGGTGTAACGAACGCCTCGATGGATGCTTTTTTTGTCACGCCCCAGATTGGCCTGTCGGGCACTCTGGCGATTTACGATTGGCCAGCACCCGACAGTCCTCCCCGCGGGCGCGTGTTGCTGGTGCATGGTTTGGGTGAGCACATGGGCCGTTACACGCAGCTGGCCGAGCAACTGCGCTCATGGGGATTTGCCGTACGCGGCTACGACCAGTTTGGCCATGGCCAATCGGCTGGCCCGCGTGGCGACATGAAAAATGCGCGCAGCCTGCTGGGCGACTTGGGCTGCGTGATCGACGTGACGCGCAAGTTGACTGGGGCCGTCAACCGGCCTTTGATCGTATTGGGTCACAGCATGGGCGGTTTGGTTGCCAGCGCGGCGGTGGCGGAAAACTTGCGGCCTGTAGACGGTTTGGTCTTGTCCTCACCGGCCTTGGCCACCGACGTCAATGCCTTGCAAAAAATCTTACTGCGCGTGATGCCCAAACTGGCACCCCACCTGTGCGTGGACAACGGGCTGAAAGTCCAGTTTTTGGCACGCGACCCCGAAGTGGTGCAGGCCTATACCCAAGACCCGATGGTGCACCGCCAGATTTCAGCAGGGCTGGCCGAATGGATCGTCCAGCAAGGCCAACGGGTGCGCGCCGCTGCCGGTCAATGGGCCACGCCCACCTTGTTGATGTACGCAGGGCACGACCGCTTGGTGGCCCCTCGAGGCAGTGCCGAATTTGCGGCCTTAGCACCGCCCTGTGTGCGATCGCATGTGTTTGAAGCGATGTACCACGAGATCTTCAACGACCCGGAGCGGCAAATCGTGATGGACACCCTCAAGGACTGGCTGGACGAACACTTTTCTCTTTGACCATCAGCCACAGCAAAGCCATTGCTGTCAGGCACACAGGCAACAAAGAGCCCACATTCAGCCACCACCAGCCATGGGTGGTGACCAAGGCGCCAGAGGCGAACGAGGTCAGCGTCATGGTGGCGAACACGCAAAAGTTGATGGCCGCCTGTGCGCGGTCTTTTTCTTCAGGCCGCCATGCCCGCATGGACAACGTGGTGCTGCCGGTGAACAAAAAGTTCCAGCCCACGCCCAAGAAGAACAAGGCCACCACAAACTGCGATACCTCCACCCCCGACAAGGCCACGCCAATACACACAAAGTTGAGCAGCACACCCACGCCCATGATGGGCAACACGCCAAATTTCTTGATCAAATGACCTGTGAAAAATCCTGGTGCGAACATGCCGATCACATGCCATTCGAGGACGAGCGCAGCGTCACTGAAGGCATAGCCGCACACCTGCATGGCCAGCGGTGTGGCGGCCATGAGCAGATTCATGACGCCATAGCCCAAAGCCGCAGCAGCAGCCGAGACCATGAAGACAGGTTGCTTCATGATCTCTTTCAAAGGTCGGCCCTCGCTGCTGCCCTCCACTTTGGGCGGCACAGGCGGGAATTGGATGAACGCCATCAATACCATGCCCACCACGGCCACCCCGACCAATGAAAGGTAAGCGCCCATGTAAGGCGTCGCAAGCATTCCTTTGGTCTGTGCGGCCAAGTTGGGGCCCACGATCGCCCCAATCAAGCCGCCCGCCAGAACCCATGACACGGCTTTCTCGCGGTAAGCGGGGGCCGACAATTCAGCGGCTGCAAAACGGTACAACTGCCCGTTAGCGCTGTAGTAGCCCGCCACCAATGTGGCCGATACCAGCAACCAGAAGTTGTGGTCATAAGCTGCATAAGCGCACAGGAGGGCCGATAACAAACCCACGCCCAGCCCGATTTGGAAAGACACACGCCGTCCCCAGCGGCTTTGGGTGTGGGCCACCAGCCCGGTAGACAGCGCACCGCCCACCACATACCCCATGACCGGCAAGGTGGCCATCCAGCCCAACGGGGCCAGACTCAAGCCCACCAAGCCATTGATGGCAATGAAGGTCACGTTGTTGGTCAGGAACAAGCCTTGACACAAGGCAAGCAATAGCAGATTGGGGTTCATGGACCCAGTGTAAGGCCCTGCAGTTTGGGCACAATAAGCGCATGTCTCCTTCGCTCACACCCATACCCTTGCCCGAGGCCGTTCAACCCCCCGCTGCGCCCGCCCTGTACCTGACGGCGGCGTTTTACAAGTTTGTGGATTTGCCGGACTTTGAAGAGCGCAAGGCCCCCTTACTGGCCTTTTGCGAAGCGCACCAAGTCAAAGGCCTGATTTTGCTGGCACGTGAAGGCATCAACAGCACCATTGCGGGTGCTGCGCAGGACGTGCACGCGGTGCTGGCGTACTTGCGCAGCGACCCGCTGCTGTACGACCTGCAGCACAAGGAGTCGTTTTCGCTCAAAGCGCCTTTCTACCGCATGAAGGTGCGCCTGAAAAAAGAAATCGTGACCCTGGGTGTGCCCGGCATCAGTCCGATCCACATGGCCGGAACCTACGTCAAACCGGAAGACTGGAATGCTCTGATCGCCGACCCCGAGGTGGTGGTGGTGGACACGCGCAACGATTACGAAGTCGAGATCGGCACTTTCAAACATGCGATCAACCCGAACATCCAAAGCTTTTCAGAGCTGCCCGACTGGGTAGCCCAAGCCCAGGCCCTGCAAGCGCGAACCGGCCGCAAACCCAAGGTGGCCATGTTTTGCACAGGCGGGATTCGCTGTGAAAAATCAACCGCTCTGATGCGCTCACAAGGCTTTGACGAGGTCTTTCACTTGGAAGGCGGCATCCTCAAATACTTGGAAACCATCCCACCTGAAAAGAGCTTATGGCAAGGCGAGTGCTTTGTGTTTGACGAACGGGTATCGGTCGGTCACGGCCTGGTGCCTGGCCCGCACACGCTGTGCCGTTGCTGCCGCGATCCCCTGCCTGCAGGGGCCATGGACTCGCCCTTTTACGAAGCCGGCGTGAGCTGCCCACGCTGCCACGACCAAACCACCGAAGCTCAAAAAAACAATGCCCGCGAACGGCAACGCCAATGGGAGCGGGCCAAGGCCACCAACCAAGCGCACATCGGTGCACAGCAGGCGGCGCCGCGCAAAGCGGTTTTGCTGCCTGCGGGCACACCGGTCTTGTATTCTTTTCGCCGCTGCCCGTATGCGATGCGGGCTCGCTTGGCCTTGCAAGCTGCGGGCATCCGCTGTGAGCTGCGCGAAGTTGCCCTCAAGCAAAAACCCGAAGCACTGCTGCAAGCCTCGCCCAAAGGCACAGTGCCGGTCTTGGTGCTGCCAGGTCGTGTGATCGAGCAAAGCCTGGACATTATCTTGTGGGCCCTGGCGCAGCACGACCCCGAAGGCTGGGTGCCCCGCGACGCGGCCTTAAAGGCCGATGCCTTGGACTTGGTGGCGCAGTGCGATGGCGAATTCAAAAACAATCTGGACCGTTACAAATACCCCAGCCGCTATGACTTGCCCGATGGCTTGGCGCACCGCAGCCAAGGAGCCGAGTTTTTGGCAAGCCTGCAAGCACGCTTGCAAATGCACAGCCATTTGATCGATGACCAGTGGCGCTG
>CANGKR010000127.1 GCA_947454355.1 Comamonadaceae bacterium | reverse complement strand
TTTCGGCATCACTTTTACCGAACCCTTGGCCCAGCAGTGGCAGAGCCATGCGGCCAATTGCACCTCGTTTGAAGCCGCCTACGGCCTGTCCGAGACGCACACAGTGGATACCTACATGCCCTCAGACGCGATCCGCTGGGGTGCGCACGGCAAAGCCATTCCGGGCAACGAGATCCGCATCCTGGACCCGCAAACTGGCGAACCGGTACCCACCGGTCAGTCCGGCGAAATCGTACTGCGCAGCATCGGCAACTTCAAAGGCTATTGGAAAAAGCCAGAAGCCACTGCGCAAACCTTGCGCAACGGCTGGGTGCACACAGGCGACATGGGGCACATGGACGCAGACGGCTACCTGACTTTCACCGGCCGCTTCAAGGAAATGATCAAGGTCTCGGGCTATGCGGTCTTCCCCGAAGAGGTGGAAACCATCTTGATCAAGCACCCGGCGGTCGCGCAAGCGGCGGTGATTGGCATCCCCGATGCGAGCAAGGGCGAGGTGATTCGTGCCTTTATTGTCAAAAAAACGGGCGCCCAGATCGATGCCGATGCCTTGATCGCCTGGGCACGCGATAACATGTCCAGTTACAAAGCGCCGCGCGAAGTGCGATTCATCGACGCTTTGCCGGCCACAGGTGCCGGCAAAGTCTTGCGGCGCTTATTGAAAGATTCACCCTGATCAGGAGCCTTCATGCTGTGCAAAAAACTTCACCATGCCGCCTTTCGCTGCAAGGACGCCGCCGAGACCGTTCGCTTTTACACCGAGGTGCTGGGCCTGAAGTTCAGTCATGCCATGGGGGAAGACCACGTGCCCTCCACCGGTAAATACAGTCCGCATGTACATATCTTCTTTGAGATGGAAGACGGCAGCAACATCGCCTTTTTTGAATGCCCGCAAGACCCGGGCGAGCCATCGGGTCGCGACCCGAACACCCCCGGTTGGATCCAGCACTTTGCCTTTGAGGTGGCCGACATGGACACCTTGTTGCAAGCCCAAAAGGACTTGCAAGCCAAGGGCTTGAACGTGGTGGGGCCGACCAACCACGACGACTTCATCAGCTCGATCTATTTCTTTGACCCTTCGGGGCACCGGCTGGAATTGACCACCCGCACCTGCCGCGACCCGGTACGCATGCAGTCCTTTGTGGACGAGGCGCCTGAAGTTCTGGCCTTGTGGAACCAAACCCACGATTGGTCACAGCGTGAAAAAGTCTTCGGCGCCGCCACGGGTTACGTGCGCGAGTCCTGAGCATGAGCGCCTTCGCGGTGCAGCAAGATGCATCGGCCCATGAGAACTTGAACACTGATGTGTTGATCGTGGGCATGGGTCCCTCGGGTGCGACTCTGGCCAACTTGCTGGGCCAGCGCGGGCAACGGGTGGTGATCGTTGATCAGGCTGAGGCCATTTACGACAAGCCCCGGGCCATCACTGCCGATCAAGAATCCTTGCGGGTTTTTCAGGAAATCGGTTTGGCCGAAGAGATCAATGCTTGCACCACGCCGCATCCGGGTACTGATTTTGTGGGTCTGCACGGGCAGGTCATCAAACGCTTTTACCCCGCTCCTCCGCCCGAGCCGCTGGCCTGGGCGCCGTCATTCATGTTTGTGCAGCCCGAGCTGGAAGCGACTTTGCGACGGGGTTTGCAGCGTTACCCGCAGGTGACGGCGCTGACCGCGCACACTTATGTCCATTTAAATCAGGATGCTGACGCGGCCGTGGCCACTTTGCACAGGCAGTCGGACGGCCAGTCCGTCACGGTACAGGCCCGCTATGTGGTGGCCGCTGATGGCGCGACCAGCACCATTCGCAAGCAATGGCGTGCACCTGTTGAAGACTTGGCTTTTGACGAATGGTGGGTGGTGGTGGACGCTTGGATACGTGGGCCAGTGGAATTGCCCGAGCGCTGCGTTCAGTTCTGCCGCCCCAGTCGGCCGGGCACTTACATCGTAGGGCCGGGCGATTTGCGCCGCTGGGAAATCAAAATCCTTCCCGGCGAGCGGCCTGAAGACTTTCAATCGCACGAGGCGGTCTGGTCTGTGCTGGGCGAGTTTGTCGACACCGAGCATCTGGAGCATTGCCGCACCGCGGTGTACCGTTTTCATGCCCTGGTGGTGGAGACCTGGCGGCAAGGTCGTGTGTTCCTGATGGGCGACGCGGCCCACCAAATGCCCCCCTTTTTGGGGCAAGGCCTGGGCGCCGGAGTGCGCGATGCCTACAACCTGGCCTGGAAACTGGACGCCGTCTTACGCCAACGTGCACAGCCTGCATTGCTTGATACTTATGGACCCGAGCGCAAACGCCATGTGCGTGCGGTGGTGGGCCATGCCAAAAATTTCGGCTTGATCATCGGCGAGCTCGACGTTGAGCGCGCCCGCCAACGCGATGCCAAGCTCGAAGCCGAGTTGCAATCGGGTGCTGCGGTCACGGTGCGACAAAAATTCATTCCCGGACTTGAAACGGGCTTGTTGCATCACACGCCTGAGGGCGCCTTGGGGCAGGGCGCAGGTGCTTTGTGCATCCAGCCCTGGGTGCGTTCGAGCGCCGATCAAGCCTGGTGTCGACTCGATGACCTGACCGGTGGCCGCTTTACCTTGATCACCACGTCGGCCGAACTCTTGAACGCCATGACCGAAACAGACTGGGCCGCTTGGCAAGCCATCGATGGGGCGGTGGTTTGGATCCGCCAGGATTCCCAACAAGCTTTGCAAATCTTCCATCCGGTTACCCCGAGCCCAAAGACCTTTCAGTTGAATGAGCGCGATGGTTTGCTCACCGATTGGCTGGCTGAGCAGGGCGCTACAGCGTTGCTGGCCCGACCCGACCATTACGTGTACGGCTTGGCGTCGGATCTGCGGGGCCTGCGCCAACGAATCAACGAACTCACAACCCAAGGAATACAAACATGTTGAAGAACCAAATCGCCCTGGTCAGTGGGGGCAGCAGTGGCATTGGCGCCGCTTGCGTGCGGCAATTGGCCGCGCAAGGCGCTGCGGTGGTGATCGGTTACCACCGGGGTCACGACAGGGCCCAAGCCTTGCTGCGTGAATTGCCTGGCGAGGGACATCTCGCCCTGCACGTCCCGCTGGAAGACAGCGCCGCGCATACCGCTCTCGCACAAGCAGTCATGGCGCAGAAGGGTCGCTTGGACATTCTGGTCAATTCCGCTGGCTACACCCAACGCATCCCGCACAGCGATGTGGACACCTTGACGCCCGAGCTGTTCAACCAATTGCTCACCGCCAACGCAGGCGGCACCTATTCTCTGACGCGAGCGCTCTTGCCGCTGTTGCAACAGTCCCAGGGGCTGGTGGTCAATGTGTCCTCAGTGTCGGCCTTCACCGGTTCGGGCAGCAACATGGCGTATTGCGCGGCCAAGGCTGCGGTCGACACGCTGACCCAATCCTTAGCGCGTGCTTTCGGGCCGGTGCGTTTTGTCAGTGTCTCTCCCGCCTCGGTCGACACCGACTTTGTGGCCGGGCGCAGCCGCGCTGAAATTGAAAAGAAAGCCGCGCAGTCGCCGCTGGGCCGCGTGGTCACGGCCGACGACGTAGCCCGGGCCGTGTTGGCCTGTGCGACTCACCTCACCACTGCCACCGGCACACGCATTGTCATTGACGGCGGCGCCTCACTTTAAGGAGCTTTTATGCAAATTCAACGACGTGACCTGTTGGCTCTGTTCCCCGCCGCCTTGGCCAGTAGCCCGTTGTGGGCGCAGGCTTGGCCAGCCAAGCCGATTCAATTGGTGCACGGTTTTGGCGCGGGTGGCAATGCCGACGTGATCGCCAGACTCGTCGCCCAAAAGCTGCAAGAGTTGATCGATAAGCCTGTGGTGGTGGACATCAAAAGCGGGGCAGGGGGCGTCATCGCCAGCAATTTCGTGGCCAAAGCCACACCGGATGGGCACAGCCTGATCATGCTGACCGGGGCGCACACCGTATCGGCTGCTTTGAAAAAATCATTGCCTTACGACCCGGTCAAGGACTTTGCATTCATCTCCACCGTGACCTCGTTTCCGTTTGTGATTGCCGTACGCGCTGACCACCCCGCCAAAACCTTAGCGGACCTGCTCAAAATGGCCAAAGCCGCGCCGGGCAAAACCACCTTCACATCGGTGGGTGTGGGCTCCACTCAGCACATGGTGGGCGAGTTGGTGGCTTCGGCTGGGGCTGTGGAGCTGCAACACATACCGTATCGGGGCGGCGGTGCACCCGTGACCGCTGTGTTTGCAGGTGATGTGGATGTACTCATGGATACCCTGACGGTGGCCATGCCGCACATCACTGCGGGCAAACTGCGTGCCTTGGCCGTCACCAGCCCCAGCCCTTGGCCTACCTTGCCCGGCATTCCCACCGTGGCGCAAACCCTGCCAGGCTTTCAGGTCAATTCCTGGCTGGGCCTGGCCGCTCCCGCTGGCACACCTGAGCCGGTGGTGGCCCGTCTGAATGCCGAGGTCAATAAATTGCTCAAAGACCCCGAGGTACTGAAGTCCTTGGCCAACGCTGGCAGCGCGGCGGCACCTTCAAACGCGCAGGACATGCGCACCATGGTGCAAAACGACATCGTGCGTTGGCGCGGTGTGATCACCAAGTCAGGGATTGCGCAGCAGGATTGAAGCCCTGCCCCATTCACCCCCGTTGGGACCTGTCGCCCGCTTTACAAAACAAGCGTATTCCCCAGATACATTTTGGCTTCAAGCCGCTAGATTGAGAGCAGTTCATTGTTCATCATTTGTGCGGAGTTCCAGCCATGTATCCAGGCTCACATGCCATCCAGAATCGTGACAAACCGGCCTTCATCATGGCCAGTACGGGCGAGGCCGTCACTTATGGCGAACTGGAGCAACGCAGTAACCGCTTGGCGCATTTGCTGCGCCGCCAAGGCCTCCAGCGGCTGGATCATTTTGCGGTGTTCATGGAGAACAACCACCGCTACATCGAATCCTGCTCGGCCGGTGAACGCACGGGCCTGTACTACACCTGCATCAACTCGTATTTGACGGCTGAGGAAGTCGCCTACATCGTCAACAACAGCGAGTCGCAGGTGATGATCACTTCCGCGTCTCGTCTGGCGGTGGCCCGCGAAGCCTTGGCGCAGTGCCCGCGTGTCAAGCTGTGTCTGGTGGTGGATGGCGGCGGGGCACTGCCCACTGAGGGGGCGTTGATCTATCGTGATTTTGAGCAAGCGGTGGCCGACTTTCCCGTCACGCCTGTGGCCGACGAGGCGCTGGGCAGTGCCATGTTGTATTCATCGGGTACCACCGGCCGGCCCAAAGGCGTCTTGCGTCCACTGGATGATCAGCCGCCCAGTTCGCTCACGCCCCTCTATGCCTTTTTGCTCAAGCTTTGGCGGTGTGAAGAGGGTATGGTGTACCTGTCGCCAGCGCCGCTCTACCATTCCGCGCCCTTGACCAATGTGAGCATGGTCATTCGCAGTGGCGGCACGGCCGTGATCATGGAGCGCTTTGAGCCTGAACAGTATCTGTCCCTGGTTGAGCGTTACCGCATCACGCATTCGCAATTGGTGCCGACCATGTTCAGCCGGATGCTCAAGCTGCCCGATGAGCAGCGCCTGCGCCATGACTTGTCATCGCTGCAAATCGCCATCCACGCCGCAGCACCTTGCCCTGCCAAAGTCAAAGAACAAATGATCGAATGGTGGGGCCCGATCATCCATGAATACTATGGCGCCACCGAAGGCCTGGGCTTTGCCGCTTGCGACAGTGCTGAATGGCAGGCCCACCGTGGCACGGTGGGCAAAGTGATTTTTGGCCAAGTGCATGTGCTGGACGAGCAGATGCAAGCGCTGCCCAAAGGCCAGGCGGGCGAAATCTGGTTCACCGCCGGTTCGGCCTTCGAATACTTCAACGACCCGGAGCGCACCGCTGCCACACGCTCAGCCGATGGCGCCATGAGCACCGTGGGCGACATGGGCTATGTGGACGACGATGGCTTTTTGTACCTGACCGATCGCTCCACTTTCATGATCATCTCGGGCGGTGTGAACATCTATCCGCAAGAGTGCGAAAACCTGCTGGTCACCCACCCCAAGGTGGCCGATGCGGCGGTCTTTGGCATCCCCAATGAAGACTTTGGTGAGGAGGTCAAAGCTGTCATTGAGCCCTTGCCGGGCGTGGAGCCTGGCCCCGAGTTGGCGCAAGAACTGCTGGCCTTTTGCCAACAGCACCTGGCCCACATGAAGTGCCCGCGCTCCATCGACTTCACCGACAAATTGCCGCGTTTACCCACCGGCAAGCTGTACAAGCGTGTGCTGCGCGACGCCTACTGGGAAGGCCACAAGTCGCGCATCGTGTAACTCACACCTCGGCCGCCAAGAACGAGGCCTGCTCGATGGCCCGCTTGGCGTCGAGTTCGGCGGCCTCAAATGCGCCGCCCACCAATGTGGCTTTGACGCCGCTGGTGGTCAACTCGTCAAACAACGTGCGCAGCGGCAATTGCCCGGCGCACACCACCACGGTGTCCACTTCGAACAACTGGGGATGGTCGTTCACCAAGGTATGCAAACCTTCGTCATCGATTCGCAGGTACTCCACACCATTGACCATGCGCACACCGCGGCGTGACAGCGTCAAGCGGTGCGTCCAACCCGTGGTGCGACCGAGCGTGCTGCCGACCGGTGTGGTCTTGCGTTGCAGTAAAGTGATCTGACGTCCCGAAGTGGCTACCTGGGGCGTCACACCGGTCACGCCGCCACGCGGGTGATTGGCAAAGTCAATCCCCCATTCCTTGGCGAATACCGATTTGTCCAGCGCCCCGGAAGGCCCGTCATGCGACAGCAGCTCTGCTACATCAAAACCAATGCCGCCTGAGCCCATAATGGCCACCCGTTGGCCTACAGCTTGGCGGCCCAATATCGCATCGATGTAACTCACCACTTTGGGATGTTGAATGCCTTCCAGTGCAGGCTGGCGAGGCTCAATGCCGGTAGCGACAATCACTTCATCAAAGCCGGCTGCGGCCAGACTCTGTCCATCCACGCGGGTGTTGAGCTTCACGCTCACGCCATGCTTGTCCAGCATGCGCTGGTAGTAGCGAAGTGTTTCGTAAAACTCTTCCTTGCCCGGTATGCGCTTGGCCAAATTGAATTGCCCGCCGATCTCGGCGGATGCGTCGAACAAGGTCACGCGGTGGCCCCGCTGCGCCGCCACTGTGGCATAGGCCAGCCCTGCAGGACCGGCACCCACCACCGCCAAATGTTTGGCGGCCTGGGTTGGAAGATAGTTCAGCTCGGTTTCACGGCAAGCACGGGGGTTGACCAAACAACTCACCTGGCGGTGCCCGCCAAAGGTGTGGTCCAGGCAGGCCTGGTTACAGGCGATGCAGGTGTTGATTTCATCCTCACGACCTTCGCGGGCTTTGTTCACCAGATCTGAATCGGCCAGCATCGGGCGGGCCATGGAGACCAAATCCGCTTCGCCACTGGCCAGCACTGTTTCAGCCACCTGCGGCATGTTGATGCGGTTGCTGGTGATCAGCGGCACGCTGACGGCTTGGCGCAAGCGGCCTGTGACTTCAGTGAAGGCCGCACGGGGCACCATCGTGGCGATGGTCGGCACGGGCGCTTCGTGCCAGCAAAAGTGGGTGCTGATGATGTTCACGCCCGCCGCTTCAACGGCTTGGGCCAGCGTGACGATTTCCTCCCATGACAGACCGCCTTCCAGCATGTCCATGGCCGAGATGCGAAACACCAGCAAAAAATTCGGGCCCACCGCTGCCCGCACCCGGCGCACCACTTCCACACCAAAGCGCATCCGGTTCTCGTAAGTGCCGCCCCATTGGTCGGTGCGCAAGTTGGTCTTTTGCACCAAAAAGGTCGAAATCAAATAACCTGCCGAGCCGATGATTTCGACACCGTCGTAACCAGCTTGCTGGGCCATCGCGGCGCAATGCGCGAAGTCGTGAATTTGTTTTTCTATGCCTGCCTCGTCCAGCGCCTGCGGGGTGAAAGACGCGATGCGCGACTTGACCGCCGAAGGTGCCACGCATTGGGCATTACGCGCCAAGGGGCCCATGTGCAAGATCTGCATGCAGATCTTGACGTCTGGATCTGCCGCGTGCACTGCTTGGGTGATCTTTCGGTGCTCGGCCACTTCTTCAGGGCTGGTGAGCTTGGTGCCGTAACCGGCTTCTAAGTTGGGCGGAATGCCACCGGTGATGATCATGCCCACTCCGCCCCGGGCGCGTTCGGCGTAATAAGCGGCCAAACGTGC
>CANGKR010000126.1 GCA_947454355.1 Comamonadaceae bacterium | reverse complement strand
TTGATGTAATTTAGTTACATGATCGATGGTAACCGTCTTCTGCCCAAGATGATGGCTTGGGAGTTACAGAGTGGTTACCAATCGCTGTGCCAAGGACATGCGTCACAATGGGTCATGGTGGCAGTCACACTGGATGCAATCAAAGCACAACATCCTCCTGGCGAGGACTTATGGGTTTTCGCCTACGCGTCTTTGATCTGGCGACAAGAATTCACCCACACCGAACAACACCTCACGCATGTGCATGGTTGGCATCGTGCTTTGAAAATGTGGAGCCGCGTCAATCGCGGCACGCCAGAACTACCAGGCTTGGTGTTTGCCTTGCTGCCAGGCGGCAGTTGCAAGGGGGTGGTTTTTCGAATTCCTGCGAAACACGCGCTGACCACCCTGGAGCGCTTGTGGCTGCGCGAAATGCCCAACCACGTCTACACACCCAAATACTTGGATTGCCCGATCGCCCAAGGCACGGTCCAAAACACGGTCAGGGCCTTGACATTCACCCTGCCCAAAACCAGCCCCAGCTATACAGGCCAATTGTCGCCGGGGCAATACCGCGCCATTTTTTCGAAAGCCTGTGGCCGCTTCGGCAGTACCTTGGACTATGCACAACAAACGCTGGCGAGTTTGCAGCAGCTGGGCATCGAGGATCGCGCCCTGCAAGCCCTCTTGAAGCATGCCCCTTGAGGATGCAGCTTGAAGCGTGGCCTTCTATACTCAAGCCATGAACATCGCCGATTTGCGCAAGAGCTACGAAAAAGCCGAACTCAACGAAGACGCGTCACACCCTGACCCGCTGCGTCAATTCGATCAATGGCTCACCGAAGCCATCGCGGCCGAAGTCCCCGAGCCCAATGCCATGACGCTGGCCACAGTGGCCAGCAACCTGAGACCCAGCACCCGGGTGGTGTTGATCAAGGGCTATGACGATCGAGGCATCGTCTGGTACACCAATTACGACAGCCAAAAGGGCCGTGAACTCGCGGGCAACCCGTTTGCAGCCTTGCAATTCCATTGGGTGGAGCTCGAACGGGTGGTGCGCATCGAAGGGCGAGTGGAAAAAATCAGCGAGGAAGACAGTGACGCCTACTTCCACAGCCGGCCCTTGGATTCGCGCATCGGTGCCTGGGCCTCGCCGCAAAGCCAAGTCATCGACGGCCGGGGTGTACTGGTGGCCAATGCGGCCAAATACGCGGCGCAATTCATGCTCAAACCCCCGCGCCCCCCGCATTGGGGCGGCTACCGATTGGTACCTGACCAATGGCAGTTCTGGCAAGGCCGCAAAAGCCGTCTGCATGACCGCTTGCGTTATGCATCGACCCCTTCCGGTTGGGTGAGGGAGCGACTCGCGCCCTGATACCCAACGTCCGCTCCGCACCTTCAAGATGGCAATAAGGGCAACAAAGCCATGACCACAGACACACTGACCAAGGCCATGGCAGAAGACATGGCGACCGAGGCCGTGACCACGTCTTCTTCTTTTTGGTAGCGCTGCGAAAACAAAAACACATTCGCACCCACGGGCAAAGCGGCAGCCACCACCATCACGGATAAATGCAGTCCGCGCATGCCCAGCCACCATCCCACCGTGACCATGATCAGCGGATGCACCACGGTTTTGACCAGTGAGATTTTGAGCGCCGCAGCCCACTGCTGACCGACTTGCGCATGCGCCAAGGTGATGCCCACCAACACCAACGCCACGGGCCCGAAGGCCGTGCCCATCAGCATCAAGGGTTTATCGATCACCGGGTGCAAACCCCAACCGGTTTGGGCATACAACAAGCCTGCCAAGATCGGCATGGGCACAGGGTGTAACACTGCATTGCGCATCGCCAAGCCCACCGTCACCAGCATGTGGCGTGCATCTCCGGCAGACTCGGCTTGTTCATGGGCCATTTGCAGCTCCAGCACGATGGTCGCCAAGGTCAGCAAAATCAAGGAATGAAGGGAGATCAAGGTGAACAGCAAGACCTGGCCCGCCTCACCAAATGCGAGGCCGACCAAGGGCACGCCGATCATCAAGGTGTTGCTGAAAATACTGGCCAGCGCCAGCACCGAAGCCCGAGAGTCGCGCCCATACATCGCCAGCATCACGACAAACAAACCCGCCGCGATGGCGAAATACTCCAAAATGGGTTGCAAGGCCAGTTTTTCGAGATGCACGTTGCTCATGGTTCGAAACAGGAGTGCTTGGGACAAGACCAGAAAAACCAGGTTGGTCAAATCACGCACTGACTCTCCGCGCACCAGGCCTGCGCGACCGGCCACGAAGCCGGTCAGTATCAAAAAGATCACCGGCAACATGGAAGAGATGACGGGGTGATCCAAATGCATAGCCCCTGATTATCTAACCACAGCTCAAAAGCTCATTTGCACACCCAACTTGAGCGCTCGTCCGGGCAAGGGCGCTTTGCCAAACGCCGTGCTGGTCAGGATAGAGCTGGCACTGTAAGCCAGTTGATCGGTGATGTTGTCCAGTCTGGCGAACCATTGCAAAGAAATCCCACCGACTTGCTGCCGGTAAGCCGCGCTGGCGTTCACCAGGGTGTAGGCAGCCGTCGCCACACTGCCCAGGGGTACGCGGTTTTGCGCGGCATAGGCGTCCACCCCCAGTTTGGCATTCCATGGGCCTTGGGCGTAGACCAGGGTCGCGCCCAGGCGCAGCGGTGCAATGCGCGGCAAAGGCTCTCCTGTGTTGTCGTTGTGGGCACGCACGGCATCGGCCCGCCAGTCCAGGTCCAGTGTGGAAACATCCATGAACAAGCGCATGCGCCCATGCGCCTCCAGCCCCTGCAAACGCGCACGAACCCCTTGGTAAGTTTGTACCGGCAAGTCTGACAGGGTTTGCGTCGTTCCCATCAAGCCAATGAAGTTTTGAAAACGGTTGACAAAAGCCGTGACCGCCATGCGCTGTGCGCCTGACCTCCATTGCAGCCCAGCGTCCATACTGGTGGATTTTTCAAGGCCCAACGCGCTGTTGCCAACTTCCCACGCATGGGTTGCCAAATGCGGGCCGTTGGCAAAGAGTTCATAGTCTTTGGGAGCCCTCTGGGTCATAGCCAGATTACCCGTGAGCTGCCAAGCACTCGCCACCTGCCATACCGCACCCGCGGCCAAACTGAGCGGCGCGAATTGGCGTGAACCTGTTTCAAAGCGGTCCAGTGCAGGATTGCCCAAAGACTGGATCTGCACTGACTCCCAACGTGCACCCGCTTGGATACGCCCCCAACCGGTGGGCCTCTCTTCGTGCACAAACACTGCTTGAGCGCGGGTGCGACTGAAAGGTGCAAACGCCTCTTCGCCTGTGGCCGCAAACCGACTGGATTCCACTTGCAAACCCCACACGCCCTGCCACCCGCTCAAAGGCTTGTGGCGTGCTTCCAAACGGAGGTCTTGCCCATGGCTGTCAAAAACAGTGCCGGGCACTGCGGCATTCCATTCGATGTGCTGGTAGTCTGTTTGGCTCAAGCGGGCCTTAAGGCTCTCGAACACACCAGGCAAGTGGGTGATCTGACCTTCTAGGGCATAACGCGTGGTCTGCATGCCAATGCTCACCTGGTCTTCGGCCACTGTGCCATAACGGCTTTGGTAGGTGTTGACCGAAGCACCGAGATAACCATGCTCCCAAAAGGTGCTGCCGCCCATGGCCCCACCATGCGACTGACTGGCCGAATTGCAAATGCGGGATGCATAACGCAACTCCCCTGTGGCCGTGCAGGCCAAACGCACCGGTACCGCCACATCACCCGCATGGCGATCAAAGCCGTCCACATGCAAGCCCCAACGCTCGTTGCCGCTTTCCAGCAAACCCGCCACGCTGCGCTCTGCATTCGAGCCCCATTGGACTTGGGCCTTGCCCAAGACGCCACTCATCGGTCCACGCGGGATGCGGTTGTCGATCACATTGACCACACCGCCCACCGCGCTGCCACCGTATTGCAAAGCGGCCGGACCGCGCAGCACTTCAATCCGTTCGGTAGACAACACATCGAGCGGCACCGCATGGTCATAACTCAGCGCCGAAACATCTTGACTGGACGCATTGTTGCTAAGCACGCGGATGCGGTCGCCATCCAGGCCACGGATGATGGGCCGGCTCGCATTGGGGCCAAAGTAAGTACTGGACACCCCGGGCAATTGGTTGAGTGTTTCACCCAGCGTGCTCTCGCCGCGTTCGAGCAATTGCAAGCCCGACAAACTGGCCGCTGGCGTGGCCCGGGCGTCTGAGCCCAAAGGGTTGCCCGTGATGATCACTTCGGAAGTTGTTTGGGCCTGTGCCGCCAAGCTGCACAGCAAGCCGGCTAGCCATGCCGCACACGTGGGACGTGCCCATTTGTTATGGATAAAAACCATGAATCCACCTTTGAAAAAATCTCATGCCACAACACGCGAACAGCGGTGTGAAGACGATCAATTTCAAAGGTGTTGGGGTGGCCCTCGGGCTTCAAAAAAGGCCAGCGCTGGCGTGGAGCGGGCCGACTCGAAATGCTGCTGCACCTCTTGCGCGGACAAGACCGGCAGCCCCTGTGGCACAGAAGAGACCGGCCCATCTGAGCTTTGGCAATGGTCCAGCCATTGACAAACCGGTGAGCCGTCCAGGTGCTGTCCGAACAAACGGTCCCAGAGATTGCGGGCATCGGAAGCTTCTAAATTGACTTGTACCGCCAGGCTCGCACCCGAATGTCCGGTGTGCACCACATGGTGCATGCGAGACAACAATGGCGAGAGCACCATGGCCCAGGCCAAAGCCCACAACAAGAGCGTGGCACGCCAGCCTGCCCAGCCAGGCATTTGCAAGGTGGTGGCTGGGCGACTCATCAGTCCTTGACCCATTGCGCAAAGGTTTGGCGCAGTTTGCTGACCTTGGGCGCGGCGACGGTCATGCAATAGCCTTGGGTCGGGTTGCGCTCAAAAAAGTCCTGGTGGTAATCCTCGGCCGCACTGTAATTGGCCAAGGGCAAGACCTCGGTCACGATCGGGTCTTCAAAGTCGCTGGCCCATTCGGCCATCAAGGCCTGCGCCACCTCGGCTTGCTCGGGGGTGGTGAAGTAAATGCCGCTGCGGTATTGGGTGCCCCGGTCATGGCCTTGGCGGTTCAATGTGGTCGGATCATGGATGACGAAAAAGATCTCCAGCAAAGCGCGGGTGCTGATCTGGGTGTTGTCGTATTGCAGTTTGACCACTTCGTTGTGACCTGTACGGCCGGTGCAGACTTCTTCGTAGCTGGGGTTCAAAGTTTGGCCATTGCAATAGCCGGACTCTACGTCCAGCACGCCGCGCACACGTACGTAAACCGCTTCGGTACACCAAAAGCAACCGCCACCCAACACCAGTGTTTCTGTCATTGCAATCCATTCCATCGGGCTCTAGGCCCTGCTTGCGTAGAATCATAACCAGTAACCCTTGTGACCGATGGCCTAGGCACCGAAATCCCCGCACAGAGATAATCCCTTTGGCCCCGCTGTGACGCGGAGTCATGAACACCCCCAATCAGGAAGCCCCATGAAGCCCACTTTCCAATGGAATGACGCCTTTTTGTTGAACGAACAACTGAGCGACGATGAACGCGCTGTCGTCGAAGCGGCGCACACCTTTTGCCAGGAACGCTTGCAAACCCGCGTCTTGATGGCCGCCCGCCACGAGAAGTTCGACCGCGAGATCATGAACGAAGCCGGTGAGATGGGCTTTTTGGGCTCCACCATCGAAGGTTATGGCTGCGCAGGCATGAGCTACGTGGCCTATGGCCTGATCGCCCGTGAAGTTGAGCGCGTAGACAGCGGCTACCGCAGTGCAGTCAGCGTACAAAGCTCGCTGGTCATGCACCCCATCAACGAATACGGCAGCGAAGCCCAGCGTCAAAAATACCTTCCCAAACTGGCCACAGGTGAATGGGTAGGTTGCTTTGGTTTGACCGAACCCAACCATGGCTCTGACCCGGCCAGCATGCTGACCCGCGCCAAGCCCGTGGACGGCGGCTTCATCTTGAAGGGCGCCAAAATGTGGATCACCAATGCACCGATTGCCGATGTGTTTGTGGTCTGGGCCAAGCTCGAAAACGCCGACGGTTCGGTGGGCGGACAAGAATCCATCCACGGCTTTGTGCTGGAAAAAGGCATGAAGGGCCTCACGGCCCCCAAAATCGAAGGCAAGATGAGCTTGCGCGCCAGCATCACGGGTGAGATCGTCATGGACGACGTGTTCGTACCCTCCGAAAATCTGTTGCCCCATGTCAATGGCCTCAAAGGCCCCTTCGGTTGCCTGAACAAAGCCCGCTACGGTATCGCCTGGGGCGCCCTGGGCGCGGCAGAAGACTGCTGGCACCGTGCTCGCCAGTACACCTTAGACCGTGTGCAGTTCGGTCGTCCACTGGCGCAAAACCAGTTGATTCAGAAAAAACTCGCCGACATGCAAACCGAAATCTCGCTGGGCCTGCAAGGCTGCCTGCGGGTGGGCCGTTTGATGGACGAAGGCAAATCCGTGCCCGAGATGATCAGCCTGATCAAGCGCAACAGCTGTGGCAAAGCGCTGGACATTGCCCGCATGGCGCGTGACATGCACGGCGGCAACGGCATCCATGACGAATACCACGTCATCCGCCACATGATCAACCTGGAAACCGTCAACACCTACGAAGGCACACACGATGTGCATGCCCTGATTCTGGGCCGCGCGCAGACGGGTTTGCAGGCGTTTTATTGAGTCTTGGGCTCAGTCGTCAGCCAACTCGATGGCGCGTTTTGCCCGCGAGTGGCTTGATGGGTGCATGACTTTTTGATGCTGTAGATATTCACGCATCCTGAGTTTCAACAAGGACATCAAAAAGTCCTTGAATAGAATCGAAGCCCATGAATGCCATGAAATATCTCCAAGCCTTGTGGCTGTGTATGTTGCTCACTGGCGCCGCTGCACAGGCTCAGACCGACTTCCCTTCTTGTCTGTACAGCTTGCGCGCACCGGCCAAGGCCGCGGGGGTGCGTGAAGACAGTTTTGCCCGCTTCACCCAAGGCTTGACGCCGGACATGGGGATTCTGGACAAAATGAGTAACCAGCCCGAGTTCAAGATGCCGATCTGGGACTACCTGGCCGCCCTGGTAGACGAGGAGCGCGTGGCCGAAGGGCTGGCGCAACTGGCCCGGCACAAAGACGTGCTGGACAAGGTGGCAGCCCAATACGGTGTAGATGCCGCCACCGTGGTGGCGGTGTGGGGGGTGGAGAGCAATTTCGGCCAGACTTTCGGCAAATACCCTTTGACTCAAGCCTTGGGCACTTTGTCATGCTTTGGCCCCAGGCAAACGTATTTTCGCGGGGAGTTCTTTGCCACACTGCGCATCCTGCAGGCCGGCCACATCGCACCGGAGCGCTTGGTGGGCTCTTGGGCCGGCGCTTTTGGCCACACCCAGTTCATGCCCACAACCTTCGAGCGTTTGGCGCAAGACTTCGATGGCGACGGCCGCCGCGACCTGATGGACAGTGTGCCTGATGCACTGGCTTCTACCGCCCACTTTTTAAACAAAGCCGGCTGGAACCCAGCGCAGGTCTGGGGCTTTGAAGTGCAACTGCCCGTGGGACTGGACATTTCGGGTGAAGGCCGCAAACACAAACGAGCTTTGAGCGAGTGGGCCGCCAAAGGCCTCACGCAGATGGGTGGGGGTGCTGTGACCAGCGGACTGGCACCTTCCACGCCAGCAGGCTTGATGACGCCAGCGGGCGCCAAGGGCCCTGCCTTTTTGGTGCTGCGCAATTTCGATGCGATCTACAGCTACAACGCCGCCGAAAGTTATGGCCTGGCGATCGCACATTTGTCCGACCGCTTGCGCGGCGCTGGCCCCTTCGCCACGCCCTGGCCCACGGACGACGCGGGTTTGTCACGCGCGGAGCGACGTGAAATCCAAACCCTGCTGAACCAGCGAGGCCATGACATTGGCGTGATCGATGGCATGCTGGGCGACAAAACCCGCATTGCGGTGCGGGCCGAGCAGACCCGTCTGGGCCAGGAAGTCACTGGCCGGGCTGGGCAAAAACTGCTGCGCGCCTTGCGATAAGTCACGTCCAGCGCATGTGGATGGGGGCTGCCGCGTTGACGCTGATGGTCAGATGCACTACATTACTAACCAATCAGTCATTAACTTTCACGTGTCCGAAGTCCTCCCCCACAAACGCGAACGTCGCAAACAGGACCGCCCCGGCGAACTGCTGGAAGCGGCGCTGGATCTGTTTGTCGAAAAAGGCTTCGCCGCGACCCGCTCTGAAGAAGTCGCCGCCCGCGCAGGCGTGTCCAAAGGCACCTTGTTTTTGTATTTCCCGAGCAAAGAAGAATTGTTCAAAGC
>CANGKR010000125.1 GCA_947454355.1 Comamonadaceae bacterium | reverse complement strand
GCCGGTGCGTGCCAAAACATCATGGACAGCGGGATGTACAGACCCATGGCCACCCACATTGCATTCTGAAAGGCCGGGTTGTTGACCTTTTCAGCATTGATGGGTGCACCCATCAGGTACACACCGGCAAACAAGCCGCCATCGATCAATACCGACAGGCCCATCACACCGACAAAGCCCACGGCATAAAGCACACCCAAAAATAACATGGCCTTGCTTTTATCAGCGCCTTGCCGAAAGGCTACCAACAAAATACCCGGCATAGGAAAGCGGCCTTGTTCCGCTTCAGCCGTGGCGGCCATCAAGCCCAGTGTCATCGCTGGCAACAACACCAAAGCGATCACATTGCCCACCACTGGCACGATGGAGGCCAAGGACACCCATGCCATGAACAGAAAGAACAAGCCTGACAGGGCCAACGGCTGCTTCCAGAAGGTGCGGATGCCCTGGCGGACCCACAGCAGACCGGTTCGGGCAGGGACAATGTTAAGTTTCATTCAGCGCCAATCCATGGGTTCATGTCAGCACCCAAGGGTGGGTCAACCGTTCCTGCAAGACCCGCTCAAAGTGCGCAGGGTCGTGCGGTGTCAACACCGAAGCTTCTCGGGGTAAATGGAAATCCCACAAACGAGAGATCCAAAAACGCAAGGCGCCAGCACGCAGCATGGCAGGCAACAATGATCTTTCTGCTGCGTGCAAGGGCCGAACTGTTTGGTAGGCCGACAACATCGCCTGCGCACGTTGTGCATCGTGCTGTCCCGTAGGCAAATCGATGCACCAGTCATTCAGGCAAACCGCCAGGTCAAATAACCACGTGTCGACACCTGCAAAATAAAAGTCAAAAAATCCGGTCAGCTGTTCGCCGTCAAACATGACGTTGTCGCGAAATAAGTCGGCATGCACTGGGCCCCGCGGCAGTGCAGCATATGCGCTACAGGCCGCGATGTGCTGCTGGAAGGCCAATTCACTGCGTATCAAAGTGTCTTGTTCGGGCGTCAAATAGGGCAAAACCACGGGCACGGTTTCAGTCCACCAATTCAGGCCACGCAAATTAGGCTGACTGCGGTTGTAATCGACTCCTGCTAGATGCATGCGGGCCAGCATGTCGCCCACAGCTGCACAGTGCGCCGATTGCGGAGCCAGTTGACTTTGACCCGTGAGTTTGTTGACGACTGCTGCCGGTTTGCCGTTGACAGTGTGCAAGATATCGCCATCTGCATTGGCGGCAGGATCGGGCACCGGAATGCTGCGACCGGCCAAATGTTTCATCAAATGCAAATAGAAAGGCAGCTGCTCAGCCGTCAGTCGCTCAAACAAGGTCAACACATACTCGCCTTGGTCGGTAGAGGCAAAGTAATTGGTGTTTTCAATGCCGCCCTGGATGCCGCGCAGTTGGGTGAGCGTTCCTAAATTCAAGGAATGCATCAATTCGGCTGCCTGGGCTTCGGAAACTTCGGTGAATACCGCCATGGTCGCAATCAGAAAGAGCCAGTCACAGCCGGCAGATGGTCAAAGTCAAGATTGTAGGCGGGGACCGATGGGCCGCTGCCGGACAGGGCCATGCGTTTGGGACGGTTGGCGTTGTTCCTAAAGGGCATGCGCCCGTGCACAATCGGGGGATGAGCGAAAACAACACTCCCCAGACCCTGTTGCTGGTTGACGGCTCCAGTTATTTGTACCGTGCCTTCCATGCCATGCCGGATTTGCGTGCCGTACCCGGCGACCCGAACAGCCAGGCCACCGGTGCCATTCGCGGCATGATCAACATGATGGAGCGGCTGCGCAAGGATTTCCCCTCCAACTTTGCGGCCTGCGTATTCGACGCCAAAGGCCCGACTTTTCGCGACGAGCTGTACCCTGAATACAAACAAAACCGCAGCCCCATGCCCGACGATTTGCGCACGCAAATTGAGCCCATCCACGATCTGGTAAAGCGCATGGGCTGGACGGTGCTGGACGTACCGGGCGTTGAGGCCGATGACGTGATCGCCACCTTGGCACACGTGGCCGCCAGCCAAGGTATTCAAGTGACGGTCTCCAGCGGGGACAAGGACTTGAGTCAATTGGTGAATGAGCACATCACCATCATCGACACGATGAATGGCAAAAAACGCGATGTGGCTGGCGTGACGGCTGAGTTTGGCGTTCCGCCCCAGCTGATGATCGATTTCCAAACCTTGGTGGGCGACACGGTGGACAACGTCCCCGGGGTGGAGAAAGTCGGCCCCAAAACCGCCGCCAAATGGTTGCTGGAATACGGCTCTTTGGATGCCTTGATGGCGCGGTCGCATGAAATCAAGGGTGTGGCTGGCGAGAATCTGCGCAAGGCGGTGGACTGGTTGCCCAAGGGGCGTGCTTTGGTGACCATGAAAACCGATTGTGATTTGAGCGCGTGGGTGCCGCAGCTACCCGCGCTGACGGATCTGCATTTTCATGAACCCGATGAAGCCAGTTTGCTGACTTTTTATAATCAGTACGGATTCAAAGGTTTGGTGAATTCACGCGGACCAGGCCGTGATCCGGCCCATGCAGCTGAAGTGAAAGTGACCCAAGAAGGCACCCCGCAGTCAGACATGTTTGCCGACACCCCTGGGGTGAGCGCGGCACTAGGCAAGCACTATGAAACCATCACCACCTGGCCCCAACTGCAGACCTGGCTGGAACGCCTGCAAAAAGCAGATTTGGTGGCCCTCGATACCGAGACCACGTCACTCGACGCCATGAAGGCCGAGTTGGTGGGCATCAGTTTGAGTGACCAACCGGGCCATGCGGCCTATATTCCCCTGGCCCACAGCGGCCCGGATGCTCCAGTGCAATTGCCCATGCACGAGGTACTGAATCAACTCCGCCCCTGGCTGGAAGACCCCAGTCGCCCTAAGCTGGGGCAAAACATCAAATACGACCGTCATGTGCTGGCCAACCAGGGCATTCAGGTGCGCGGCTATCAGCACGACACCATGCTCCAAAGCTATGTACTCGAAGTGCACAAACCACATGGCTTGAGCAGCCTGGCCCTTCGGCATGTGGGCCGAACCGGACTGACCTATGAAGACCTCTGCGGCAAGGGGGCGCACCAGATTCCCTTTACCCAAGTGGACGTTGCCCGAGCGTCTGAATACGCTTGTGAAGATGCGGACCAAACTTTGGACGTGCATGGCGCTTTGTGGCCTCGACTGGCGCAAGACCCTAAACTGCTTGCGGTCTACCAACTCGAAGTGGCCACCAGCGAAGCGCTGTTTCGCATCGAGCGAAATGGGGTGCTGATCGACGCGCCCACATTGGCAGCGCAAAGCGCAGCCTTGGGGCAGCGCATTGTGCAACTCGAAACCGAGTCGTATGCCATCGCCGGGCAGCCATTCAACCTGGCCAGCCCTAAGCAATTGGGGGAAATCTTTTTTGACAAGCTGGGCCTGCCGGTGATCAAAAAAACCGCCACTGGCGCTCGCAGCACCGATGAAGAAGTGTTGGAGAAACTGGCCGAAGATTACCCGTTACCCGCCCGCATTCTGGAGCACCGCAGCCTGTCCAAACTCAAGGGCACCTACACCGACAAGTTGGCGCAGATGGCCTTGCCTCGCACCGGTCGCGTGCACACGAATTACGCGCAAGCTGTGGCCGTGACCGGTCGCTTGTCGAGCAACGACCCCAATCTGCAGAACATCCCTATCCGCACAGCAGAAGGGCGCAAGGTGCGTGAAGCGTTTGTCGCACAGGCTGGACATGTGATCGCCAGCGCCGACTACAGCCAGATTGAATTGCGCATCATGGCGCATTTAAGCCATGACGAGGCTTTGCTCAGGGCCTTTCATGAAGGACTGGACGTGCACAAAGCCACCGCAGCAGAGGTCTTTGGCGTGCCCCTGGCGCAAGTCAGCAGCGAACAAAGGCGTTATGCCAAGACCATCAACTTCGGTTTGATTTACGGCATGAGCGCCTTTGGGTTGGCTAAGTCATTGGGCATTGACAACACGGCCGCCAAAAATTACATCACCCGTTACTTTGAGCGGTTTGCTGGCGTCAAGCGCTACATGGACGAGACCCGCCTGCAGGCCAAAACACAAGGTTATGTCGAGACTGTGATGGGGCGGCGCCTGTATCTGCCCGAAATCAATTCACCCAATGGTCCGCGTCGCGCAGGCGCAGAGCGCGCAGCGATCAATGCCCCGATGCAGGGCACAGCGGCTGACCTGATCAAACTCAGTATGGTGGCGGTGCAAGAAGCTCTGGATGCGCAGCAACGACAAACATTGGTCATCATGCAGGTTCATGATGAATTGGTGTTCGAAGTGCCCTTGGCCGAGGTCGAGTGGGTCAAGAATGAGATTCCACGCTTGATGGCTGGCGTGGCGCAGCTTCAAGTGCCATTGCTGGCCGAAGTAGGTTTAGGCCCGAATTGGGATCAAGCCCATTGAAGCCTTTCAGGTGACTTTGAGCTTAATTCAGTAAGGCACCATTTGCCAAGGCGTGGGGCATTGCGTGACCTGGGGGTAGTACTGCTGGTAAGCCGGGCAGTAGTAACTTACACGCGAAGGGTCTGTGATGACCGGCTGCTGGGGCAGCACAACCGGGGGTTGCTGCACCAACACCGGCGCAGGCAAGGTCGAGTAAATGGCACCACCCAGAATCGCAGCGCCCACCAGGGGGGCTACCCAGCCACCGTTGTAACCTCTGTAACCATGACCACCCCAGCCGTGTCCACCATGGAAACCTCCCCGCACTGAGATGCTGTTGTTCGCATAGCCACCGGGCATCCCGTCATGCCAAGGGCCAGCTTGGGCCGCGTCTGTCGCTAATGACAAGGTGCCGAACAAACTCAAGGCGATCAGGGAGTTGCGAATGTGTTTCATGTTGGACCTTTCCTGGGAATGTGTCTCGAGCCTTTATAACGGCGCAGGTCGCCACCAGGATGACACGAACTGGCCGCACTGTAACCAAGCGTAAGGACATTGTGGGCACCGACCAGAACTTGGATTCGATTTGAAAAGATAATGACGACAGCTGCCTTTTTCAGCGGAGATCTTGATGAATGACTTGCATACCGATACCCAGGCCCTTTTGAATGTGACACCCGCCAACGCGCAACAGCACGCTGGGGCCACACGCAGACTGGCACTTCAAAGTGCCTTGGGCGTCGGCTATGCCGCTGCAGCCCTGCCCTTGATGGCGCAAACCGCCGTCAAAACATCTGCCCAGGGCTTGACTACTGGCGAGGTGACCATCGATGTGAAGGGTTTCAAAATGCCCGCCTACCGCTCTGCACCTGCGGGTCCAGGACCATGGCCCGTGGTCTTGGTGATTTCGGAAATTTTCGGTGTCCATGAATACATTGCCGACGTGACCCGTCGATTGGCACATATGGGTTACTTGGCCATTGCACCTGAATTGTTCGTCCGTCAAGGCGACCCCTCTTTGTATGGCGAGGTGGCCAAGTTGCAAGCGGAAGTGATCTCTAAAGTCCCCGATGCCCAGGTCATGGCCGATTTGGACGCCACGGTGGCTTGGGCTGAAAGCCAAGGCGGGCAAACCAGCCGACTGGCCATCACCGGTTTTTGCTGGGGTGGCCGAATCACTTGGTTGTATGCAGCGCATCAAGTCAAAGTCAAAGCAGGTGTGGCTTGGTATGGGCGCCTGAGCGGCGAGGCGACAAGCAACACGCCCAGCCATCCGATGGATCAAGTTCAGAAATTGAACGCCCCGGTGCTGGGCTTGTACGGTGGGGCGGACACGGGCATCAGTCAAGATTCTGTTCAGCGCATGAAGCAGGCTTTGGCTGGCGGTTCCAAGGCGGCTCAAGCCGCCAACATCGTGGTGTATCCTGATGCGCCGCATGCTTTTCATGCCGACTATCGCCCCAGTTATCGCCAGGGTCCGGCCGAAGACGGGTGGAAGCGTCTGCAAGCCTGGCTGCAGCAGTACCTTTGACGCGAGACCCTACGGGAATTCATGATTTTTTTGGCGATTTTGTTTGGCACCCTGACCGCAGGCATTGGCAGCGTATGGGTGGCCGCTTGGTTGAGCTTTGGGGTGATGAGCCGGTACACCCAGCACATGTTGAGCTTGGCCGCTGGGGCTTTACTCGCGACATCCTTCATGCATTTGTTGCCCGAAGCCTTTGCCAGCACGGTTTCACCGCACGATTTGTTTTTGACCTTATTGGTCGGCCTGGTGTTCTTCTTTTTGCTGGACAAGGCCGAACTTTGGCACCATGGCCACGAACACGGGGGCGGGCATGAACACGCCCATGACCATGAAGATCATCATGGCCACCATGGACATAGCCACCATGACCATGCTGCAGGTGGCTGGGCTGTGTTGGCCGGTGACAGCGTGCATTGTTTTGGTGATGGTATTTTGATTGCTTCGGCCTTCATGGCCGATATCCGCTTGGGCGCAATGGCCGCTCTGGCTGTGATGGCGCATGAAGTACCCCACCACATGGGCGATCTGGCTGTTCTGCGTCAAGCTCAGGGCACCCGTAAAGCGGCCGTTCTCAAAGTTTCCTTGGCTGGAGCGGTCACTGCATTGGGCGGGGCCTTGGGATACGTGTTGGTGGAGTCCTTGCGTCCTGCGCTGCCCTTTTTTCTGGTCATGGCCAGCAGCAGCTTTGTGTATGTGGCTTTGGCTGACCTGATACCCCAGCTGCAAAAAAGACTGTCCGCTCGGGAAACCGCCGCTCAGATCCTCTGGCTGGCCATTGGCATGGGCTCAGTGAGCTTGGTCGGTGGCTGGATGCACGGTCTGTAAGTTCAACCCTTGGCGCAGGGCAATCCTGGCGTGTTGCACCATTCGCTCCAGCTGCCCGCGTACAAGGCGGTGGGTCCCAGACCCGCAATTTCCATGGCCAACACATTAGGCACTGCGCTCACTCCGCTACCGCAGTGATGAACCACGGTCGCCGGATCCCGACCCGCCAATAAGGCCGTGAATTCTTGACGCAAGACGTCGGGGGATTTGAAAAAACCTTCGGCATTCAAGTTTTGATTGAAAGGGCGGTTGAGCGCACCTGGAATGTGCCCGGCCACCGGGTCCAAAGGCTCCACCTCCCCCCGGTAACGCGCTGCAGCCCGAGCATCGATCACAGTTTGGCTTTCAAGCCCCAGGTGCTGCGCAACGGATTGGGTGTGCGCCAACGCCAGCAAGGCTGGCCGCACGGGCAACTTGGCGGGAGGTCTGGGCGAGGGCGGTACGCTGTCCACAGCGCCACCTGCGGCCTGCCATGCTTGCAGGCCTCCGTCCAAGACTGCCGCCTGGTTGTGCCCCACCCATTTAAGCATCCACCAGAGGCGGCCACAGTAATTGGCACCTTGTCGGTCATACACCACGACCTGCATGTCTGGCGTCAAACCTTGCTCACCCAACCAATTCGCAAAGCTTTCTCTGTAGGGCAAGGGGTGACGACCGCCGTTGACGGCCAGGGCGACGTCGTGGGTGCTTAAATGACGCTCCAGGTGCGCTTGCACAGCGCCATGGACGTGCGCTTGCGCGTAGAGCTCATCGGCTGCTTCAGGCTTTAACAGCTCGAAGCTGCAGTCAAAGACCATCAGCGGTGCGCCTTGATCTTGCAGACTTTTCAGTTCAGCGACTGAGATGAGGGTGGTGTACAAAGTGCACTCCTAAAAAAATCATTATTCGTCAGCAGGGGAACCGGGCAGGGTGCGTTCACGCAGCACAGTAGCTGCAATGCCGCTGGCCATGATCAGGCCCATGCCCGCCCAGCCAATGGCCGGAATGTCATCCCCAAACAAGAATAAGCCAAATAAGGCCGAAAAAACAATGCCCGTGTATTGCAAGTTGGCCACTACCAAGGTGGCCCCACTGTTGTATGCACGGGTCATGCACAACTGACCCAGGGCGGCCAAGACGCCAATGGGCAACAGCCAGAGGGCTTCAGGCCAGGTCCATGCGTTGACGCCTGTGAACAACATGCAAAGGGCACCCGTGAGGGCCGTCCCCACGGAAAAATAAAACACGGTACGGCTCTCGGGTTCGCCCGCTCGACCCAAGCCTGCAACTTGCAGGTAGGCCATGGCCGCCAAGACGCCCGAGAGCAAACCGATCAACCCGGCGAACAGTTGGTTTTGCTCGATGGTGGGACGCAAAATCATGATCACCCCGGCCAAGCTGAACAGAAGGGTCACCACCATCGGCCCTTGTTTGCCGGCATCTTGCAGCTTGCCCATGGCTAAACTGCCGCCGATCAAAAAAGTGGCCACCCAGATGCCGCTCATGTAATTGAGGGTGGTGGCGGTGGCCAGGGGCAAATGGGCAATGGCGTAAAACCAAGCGGCCAAGGAGACCACGCCGACCAAGGTGCGCCAAGCGTGCATCATCGGCACGGAGGTGGCCAAGGCCACGCCCTG
>CANGKR010000124.1 GCA_947454355.1 Comamonadaceae bacterium | reverse complement strand
TGGAACCCATAGCCGCTGCACTGGATTACGAACGCCGCTTGGACCGCGAGCGTTTGGTGCTGGTGGTGGACATTGGAGGCGGCACTTCGGACTTCACAGTGGTGCGATTGGGGCCAGAGCGACAAAACCGAAAAAACCGACAAAGTGACATTCTGGCCACAGGCGGTGTGCACATTGGCGGCACCGACTACGACAAGCAACTGAGCTTAACCCACCTCATGCCGCTGTTGGGTTACAAACACATCGGCCCCGAAGGCCGCGAAGTGCCCAGCAGCGCTTTTTTGGACCTGAGCACCTGGCACCTGATCCATTGGCAGCAAAGCCCCAAGGCGGTCCGTGACGCAATGGCCCTGCGCAGCAATTACCAGCAACTTCAATTGCACGACCGCTTGATGAAGGTCCTGCGTCAACAGTTAGGCCACGGCTTGGCGCATGGCATCGAACAGGCCAAAATCGCCTGCTCTGAGAGCCCCGATCCCCAAGGCTTGAATTTGAGCCTGGTGGAAGCAGGCTTGGCTGCTGAATTAACCTCGCTCAGCTTGCAAGAGCACTTGCATGCCCTGATGTCACAGGTGGTGGACTGTGGCCTGGCATGCGTTCAAACCGCAGGATTGACGCCCGCAGACATTGGTGCCTTGTATCTGACGGGAGGATCTTCTGCGCTGCCTTCGTTCCAATCGGCATTGCGCAATGCCTTCCCGGGGGGGGAACTTGTCAGTGGCGATTTGTTTGGCGGTGTGGCTTCGGGCTTGGTTTACGGGGCCTGACGCTCGGGCGCGACGATCGCGCCCTCGATGCGGTGTTTCTTCAAAGCTGCAGCCACCATGCCGCTGGCTTTCATGTCTTCGACAAATTGCCAGAGAAAATTTTGTGCAGCTGCAGGCCTGTCTTTGGGAAGACCCATCGACTGTTCGATCACCATGAAGCGGCCTGGCAATAAGCGCAGGCCGGGAATCCTTTGAGCGTCCATTTCCAATTGTTGCTTCACGCCTGCCGCCACTTCGAGATGTTCTTGGATGAAGAAATCCACTGTGGTCGGTGAAGTAGGGGCCCGGTGCAATTGGGCATTTTTGAGTTCCCGGGTCAGGAACAAATCGTAGGCGCTGCCTTTACCCACAGCGACCCGAATGCCTGCGCGGTCGACTTCGCTGTTAGTTTGGAGGGGCGAGTTTTGACGCACCAGATAGCTGCCTTCAATCAACACATACGGCGCTGTAAAGGCAATGCCCTGGCCGCGTACAGGGTCGACAGCAAAAAAGCCGATGTCGGCCTGCTGGTTCGTGACCGCATCGACCGATTTGCCCGCCGAGTCGAACACCACCAGGCTCAAATTCAAGCCCAGTCGCTGGGCTAGCGCCTGTGCCAAGTCCACTGACACTCCGGTCACCTGTCCATCGGCGATGCGCGATGCGAGGATGGGGTTGCCCAAATTGATAGATGCCCGCAAGGTGCCCGTAGGGGCTAAGCTAGCGGCAAGTCCGGGGGGATGATTGGCGTTGGACATGGTTTGTGCCGTGGCCGCCAGTGCGAACACATTGCAGCTCAAAGCCAGCAGGTAAGTTGAAAATCGATTCAGCATCATGACATCTCCGTTCGCCAGAAGTTGGAGTTTCTCAGGTTTGGCTGCTGGCAGTCGGCTGATTTGCAACAGCAGCTAAAGATAAACCCTGATGTGACAAAGCCATCGGGCGCATACCATGTGCGGCAAGCGATTGACCAATGGTGGCCAATGGCGTTCTAGGAATTCACCATGAAATTGACATTGTTGAAGCACTCTCTGGTCAAAGCCACGTTGTTGGCTGGACTGGCAGTCGCTGGCCTGGTGGGCTGTAACACCGTTCAACCCGAAAAAGCGCCTATGGCGGGCAAAACCGAACTCTTGTGGCTGGGGCAGGCGGGTTTCCGCATCACCACGCCTGGCGGTAAAAACATCGTCATTGACCCTTGGCTTTCAGGCGGCCCCAAAACGCCCCCTAATATCAAGAGCGACTTTTCAGCCCTGGGCAAGATCGACGTGCTTTTGGTGACCCATGCTCACGTGGACCACTTGGGCGACGCACCGGCCCTGGCTAAACTCAACAACACTGTGCTGTACGGCCCGGCCGACATGGTCACACCGCTGCAGACCTTGGGCTTGTTGCCTGCCAATTTGGGCCATCGTTTCAACAAAACTGGCAACGTCAAGCCTTTGCCCGGCATCAAAGTCACGGCGGTGGCTGCTGAGCATTCTTCTTTGATCGTCTTCAACAACCCCGCTACCGGCAAGAACGAATCGCACCCAGCAGGTGAGGCCATGGGCTACATCATCGAGTTGGAAAACGGCTTCAAGATCTGGCACATGGGCGATACCGGTTTATTTGGCGACATGAAGTTCATCTTTGACCGTTACAAGCCCGACTTGGTGCTGATTCCTATTGGTGGCAATTTCACCATGGATCCGGAAGATGCGGCCTTTGCGATGAAAAACTGGATTCCTTCCAAGCAAGTCATCCCAATGCACTACAACTCCAACCCTTTGACCAAGGGCACCTTGGCAGAGTTTGAAGCGGCCATGAAGGGCAGCACCACCAAAGTCGTGCCCATGACCGAAGGCCAGACCCTGTCTTTTTAATCCGGGCTTAAGTATGGCAGTGCATGAATTCAGGCGTATGCTTAACGACTGACTCCTTCATGCATGCCATGCTCTACAAATTCAAATCCAAAGCCGCCAGTGACCTGATCATGCTCGAGCCGGATGGCCGGCGTTTGCTACAGATCATGACCAGCGATGCGCCCGCCAAAGGCATCATCGAGGCAGCGCATTTGTCGGCTGCGATCAGTTCATTGGAAGCCGCAGTCGCCCAAGACACGGCTCGTATGGCCCAAGCCCGTCAAGACGCTGAGATCCAAGACAGTGACAAGAACACCGAGGCCGTCAGCTTGTCACGCCGCGCTCAGCCCATGTTGGAGCTGCTGCGCAAAAGTCACAAGGCTGATGTGGATGTCGTCTGGGGCGTTTAAGGCTTGAAGACCGGGCCATTCAGTTTGAAGCCCGGTCCCATACCGCGTTTTTTGAACCAACCCTGATTCATTTCCAGCACAAAGCGCACTGGCTTGGTGGAGCAATGAGAGTCATCGGTCTGCGGCTTCATGTCAGCCAAATTCACGATGGTACCGTCGTCTTCCACAAAGGCAGTCGACAATGCGGTCAGCGTGTTGCGCATCCAAAAACACTGAACAGATGCTTGCTCAAAAATGAACAGCATGCCCTCATGGGTGGGCAAGTCTTTACGCCACATCAGGCCAATTTGCCGCTGCTCAGGCGTGACAGCCAGCTGCGCGTCGATCAAGTGCATGCCCGCGCCAATTTTGACGCGCTGCAACTGTAACTGTGGTGTCCCTTGAGCCCAGCTGGAGGTGGTCACACAAGCCCACAAGCCTGCCAGAAATAAACCAGGAATATGGCGCAGAAGAGTGTTGAGCAACATGAACAAGCATCCAAAACAAGGCAATACTGGAGTGTAAACTGAGGTTTTGCAGTACCGAGCACTACCACATGTCTTCCTCCATCCAAGTGCCTGCGCAAGGGCAAAAAATCACGGTCAATGCGGACCTGAGCCTGACTGTGCCAGACCGTCCAATCGTGCCTTTCATTGAAGGGGATGGCACCGGCCGAGACGTTACGCCCGTCATGCAAAAGGTAGTCAATGCCGCAGTGCACAAAGCCTACGGCGGTGCGCGTGAAATCCAGTGGATGGAAGTCTTTGCGGGCGAAAAAGCCCTCAAGGTCTTCGGCGAGCACGCTGGAATACACCCCGATACATTGGCTGCCTTGCGCGAGTACGTGGTGTCCATCAAAGGCCCGTTGACCACCCCGGTGGGCGGCGGCATCCGTTCTTTGAATGTCACTTTGCGCCAAGAGCTGGACCTGTATGTTTGCCAGCGCCCGATCCGCTATTTTCAGGGCGTGCCTTCGCCCCTCAAGGAGCCTGAAAAAACCAACATGGTGATCTTCCGTGAGAACTCCGAAGACATCTACGCCGGCATCGAGTTCGAAGCCGAAAGTGAAGAGGCCCGCAAGCTGATTCGTTTTCTGACCGAGGACATGGGGCAAAAAATGCGCTTTCCGGTCACTTCGGGTATTGGCATCAAACCCGTGTCGCGTGAAGGCACCGAGCGTTTGGTGCGCAAAGCCATCCAGTACGCCATCGACCACCACAAGCCCAGTGTGACCGTGGTACACAAGGGCAACATCATGAAGTACACCGAGGGGGCTTTCCGCGATTGGGCCTATGCATTGGCTCAAAAGGAATTTGGCGCAACCTTGGTTGACAAAGGTCCTTGGTGCCAGCTTAAAAACCCCAAAACCGGTCAACCCATCATCGTCAAAGACGTGATTGCCGACGCTTTTTTGCAGCAAATTTTGATGCGTCCGGCCGAATACTCGGTGGTGGCCACTTTGAACCTGAATGGCGACTACTTGTCAGATGCCCTGGCCGCGCAGGTGGGCGGCATCGGGATCGCTCCGGGGGCCAATTTGTCGGACTCGATCGCTTGTTTTGAGGCCACTCACGGCACATCGCCCCGATATGCAGGCAAGGATTACGTGAACCCTGGTTCCTTGATTTTGTCAGCCGAAATGATGCTGCGCCATATGGGCTGGACCGAAGCGGCCGACCTCATCATCCGCGCCATGGAAGGCGCTGTGGCCAGTAAGCGTGTCACCTACGACTTTGCCCGTCTGATGGACGGTGCAACCCAGGTCAGCTGCTCAGGCTTTGGGCAGCAAATGATCGATCAGATGTGACCCGCAGGCCCTGGAGATTGTTCGTTTTGGATATTCACCGCCGTCAGTCCCTTCGGGCCATTGGTGACCTCGAAACTCACACGAGCGCCTTCCTTGAGGCTTTTGTAGCCCTCCATGGCGATGGCTGAAAAATGCGCAAACACATCTGCGCCGCCCCCATCGGGTTCAATGAAACCAAAGCCTTTTGCGTCATTGAACCACTTGACCTTGCCTGATGCCATGTTTGTCTCCGTCTTTGTAGTGCTTTCAGTGTGAACTGCTGCCGTAGAAATTGTCAATTCGCACTTTTCCTAGCCCGTTTTTCGCAAAGTCTCGGGCTCCAACCATCAAATTTGTTGCACTTTTTGGCAAGGTCATTGTGATGACGCCCTCAGAAACGGCTTCAGGCTCGATAGAATGAAATTCATGGCAACCCGAAAACCTGTTCCACCTGCAATCCCGCCTCAGCCGAGCCGAAACACGGACGGTGGAGACGCTTTGGTCCTGGACCGGATCACCGAAAAGGTCAAACCGCCCCAGATGTATCAGGTGCTGATGCTCAATGATGACTTCACGCCCATGGAATTCGTGGTCGTAGTGATCCAGGAATTTTTCAGCAAAGACCGGGAATCGGCCACCCAAATCATGCTCAAAATTCATTTGGACGGCAAAGCCGTTTGCGGTGTGTACTCCCGCGATGTCGCCGCCACCAAAGTGGACCAGGTGCTCGACGCCGCCAAACAAGCCGGTCACCCCCTGCAATGTGTGGCCGAACCTGTTGAATAAACACCGACCGCCCCCAAGTAACCTCTGTTCATACCTAAAGAAGGCTTAAGGAAATCACATGATTGCCCAAGAATTGGAAGTCAGCTTGCACATGGCCTTCGTGGAGGCGCGACAGCAGCGCCACGAGTTCATCACCGTCGAGCACCTGTTGCTTGCCTTGCTGGACAACCCCAGCGCCGCCGAAGTGCTGCGTGCCTGTTCGGCCAACATTGACGACCTGCGCAAAGCGTTGGCCGGCTTCATCAAAGACAACACGCCCCAGGTGTCTGGCACCGAAGAAGTGGATACCCAGCCCACGCTGGGCTTTCAGCGGGTGATTCAGCGTGCCATCATGCACGTGCAGTCCACTGGCAATGGCAAAAAAGAAGTGACTGGCGCCAACGTGCTGGTCGCTATCTTTGGCGAAAAAGACTCGCATGCGGTCTACTACCTCCACCAGCAGGGGATTACCCGCCTGGATGTGGTCAATTTCATTGCCCACGGCATTCGCAAGAGCGACCCGCCCGAAGCCGCCAAGTCGGACGCTCCGGCCAGCCCCGAAGCTGAAGAGCAGGGCGGTGGTGAGCGCAACGAAAAAGCATCACCCTTGGAGCAGTACACCCAAAACCTGAACCAAGCTGCCAAAGAAGGCAAGATCGATCCGTTGATCGGCCGCGAATACGAAGTCGAGCGCACCATCCAGATCTTGTGCCGCCGCCGCAAAAACAACCCGTTATTGGTGGGCGAAGCCGGTGTCGGTAAAACCGCGATTGCCGAGGGCTTGGCCTGGCGCATCACCCAGGGCACTGTGCCCGAAATCTTGGCCGAAGCCAACGTTTACTCGCTGGACATGGGCGCCTTGCTGGCCGGCACCAAGTACCGTGGTGACTTTGAGCAACGCCTCAAAGGCGTGCTCAAGGCCCTCAAAGACAAGCCTAACGGTATTTTGTTCATCGACGAAATCCACACCCTCATCGGTGCGGGCGCAGCCTCTGGCGGCACGCTGGACGCATCCAACCTGCTCAAGCCTGCCCTCTCCAGCGGTCAGCTCAAGTGCATTGGCGCGACCACCTTTACCGAATACCGCGGCATCTTTGAAAAAGACGCTGCTTTGAGCCGCCGCTTCCAAAAAGTGGACGTGGTCGAGCCCACGGTTTCCGAGACCGTGGACATCCTCAAGGGCTTGAAGTCTCGCTTTGAAGAGCACCATAACGTCAAATACGCCGTGGCTGCTTTGCAGGCTGCAGCCGAGTTGTCGGCCAAGTTCATCAACGACCGTCACTTGCCCGACAAGGCCATTGACGTCATTGACGAAGCCGGCGCCGCGCAGCGCATCATGGTGGCCTCTAAGCGCAAAAAGACGATTGGCAAGGCTGAGATCGAAGACATCGTGGCCAAGATCGCCCGCATCCCGCCTGCCAACGTGTCCAACGACGACCGCAGCAAACTGCAAACCATCGAACGCGATTTGAAGAGTGTGGTTTTCGGTCAAGATAAAGCCTTGGAAGTGCTGGCCTCGGCCGTCAAAATGGCCCGCTCGGGCTTGGGCAAAACCGACAAGCCGATTGGTTCCTTTTTGTTCTCCGGCCCCACGGGCGTGGGCAAGACCGAGGCGGCCAAACAGCTGGCCTATATTTTGGGCATTGATCTGATCCGCTTTGACATGTCAGAGTACATGGAGCGCCACGCGGTCAGCCGCTTGATCGGTGCGCCTCCGGGCTATGTGGGCTTTGACCAAGGCGGCCTGTTGACCGAAGCGGTCACCAAAAAACCGCATTGCGTGCTGCTGCTGGACGAAATCGAAAAAGCCCACCCTGACATCTTCAACGTGCTGCTGCAGGTCATGGACCACGGCACATTGACCGATAACAACGGGCGCAAGGCCGACTTCCGCAATGTGATCATCATCATGACCACGAACGCGGGCGCCGAGACCATGAACAAAGCCACCATTGGCTTCACCAACCCGCGCCAGGCGGGCGACGAAATGGGCGATATCAAGCGCTTGTTCACGCCCGAGTTCCGCAACCGGTTGGACTCGATGGTCAGCTTCAAGGCGCTGGACGAAAACGTCATCATGCGCGTGGTCGACAAGTTCTTGCTGCAGCTGGAAACCCAGTTGGGTGAGAAAAAAGTTGAAGTCACCTTCAGTGACAAGTTGCGCAAGTTCTTGGCCAAGAAGGGCTTCGATCCGCTCATGGGCGCACGCCCGATGCAGCGCTTGATCCAAGACACCATCCGTAAGGCCCTGGCTGACGAGCTGCTGTTTGGTCGTTTGATCGACGGCGGCCGCTTGGAGGTCGACTTGGATGACAAAGACGAAGTCTTGCTGGACATCACGCCCCTGCCCAAAAAAGAGGGCCGATCGGCCAAGTCAGAGCCGACGGAGCCGGCAGAAGCCTGAAGCCCTGAGTTGAAAAAACCGCCAACTCAGAAATGATTGGCGGTTTTTTTGTTCCCAGTGAACGCCTTACCGCCGCCGTCCACCGCCTCCCAATAGCGACCCCAGCACCCCGCGCACAATCTCGCGGCCAATCGATGAGCCAACGGTGCGCACTGCGCTTTTGACCACCAGTTGTGCAATGCCGTCGCGGTGTCCACCACGGGGGCCTTCAGTGCCAAACAGCAGGGCGGACATGTTGCCCATCAAGCCACCTCCTTCTGTACCACCTGACGGGTCTGAGGATGCCTTGCCCGGGGCAGTTCCCATGCCCGCAGCCGTTGCGGCGGCCTGGCTCAGGCTGGCCCCTTTGGTTTTAAGAACTTCGTAGGCAGATTCGCGGTCCAGCATTTGCTCGTACACCCCTGCAACCAGCGAGTTGTCGCGCAATGCTTGACGTTGCTCGGGGGT
>CANGKR010000123.1 GCA_947454355.1 Comamonadaceae bacterium | reverse complement strand
GGAAGGCGTGACGCTCTTGCACACTGCGCAGGTCTTCCCGGATGGCATCGAAGTCTTGTTCCTCGTGATGGGTTTGCGTTTCTTGCACCACATGAGTGCGCTCAAGAGTGAGCATCAATTCATCGGGTGCGAGATAGTTGCCCGGCTTCGTGTGCAGCGACAGCACCCGACCGGCATGTTCGGTCAACACCACATGCTCCATCTTCATGGCTTCTATGACCGCGATCGCAGCGCCTTGCGGCACCAGGTCACCTGCCTGGACTTCCCATTGGATCAGCTTGGCAGCCATGGGCGCCCACACACCGGCTTGGTGCTCGGGCAGCGATTGCGCGACTGCTGCTTGCAAGGGAGCTTTGGCGATGCCGGTGACTTCATTGAGGCTGAGTTGCTCTGCGCGCGCCACCCAGGTCGACAGGTGTTCTTCAATGAAGCGGGTGTGTACTTCTTGGCTGGTAAAGGCTGGTGATTCCACCAATGCGCGCAACAAGCCCAGATTGGTCTTGAGGCCTTCTATGCGACATTCTTGCAATGCACGTTGCGCACGCTTGGCAGTTTGTTCAAAGCTGCCCATGGGTCGGCTCACAATCAATTTGGCCAGCAGGGTGTCGAAATGCGGTGAAGGCGTTGCCCCCGTGAAGCCGTGCGTGTCCACCCGCAAGCCTGGGCCGCAAGGCAGGTCCAGTCGGCTCAGAGTGCCGCTGCTGGCCAGAGTCGAACCATCGGGCAACAAGGTCTCGGCACCAATGCGCATTTGAATCGCATAGCCCCGTGTCGGCACAGGAGCTTTGGGCAGGCCCAGGTCCTTCACTTTCTGACCCGCTGCCACCTGGATTTGCAATTGCACCAAGTCCAGACCGGTTACTTCTTCAGTGACGGTATGTTCCACTTGCAAACGCGGGTTGGCTTCAATAAACACCCATGGCACATCGCTGGCTTGGGTGTCCACCAGGAATTCAAAAGTACCCAAGCTCTGGTAGCCGCAGGCCGTAGCCATGCGCAAGGCGGCTTGAGTGATCGCGTCTTTCAGTGCCGGCTCAAGATTGGGACTGGGCGCAATTTCAATCAGCTTTTGGAAACGCCTTTGCAAACTGCATTCACGCTCGCCCAGGCTGATCATCTGCTGGCCATCCCCCAGGACTTGAATTTCAATGTGGCGTGCGCGGGCCATCAGTCGCTCGACATACACGCCTTCAACGCCAAAGGCTGCGCGAGCTTCAGAGGTGCAGCGCTCAAAGGCGTTGGGCAGGTCTTCGGCATTGAACACGGCCCGCATGCCGCGGCCACCGCCACCGCCCAAAGCCTTGATCATGATGCCGGCGCCGCCTTGGGCTTGGAAAAAACTCTGCGCTTGTCTCAGGCTGGTGGCTGCGTTCAAGCCGGGCATGACAGGCACACCACATTGCAAGGCCAACTGACGCGCTTGGGCCTTGTCGCCAAACAAAGCCAGGTGTTCTGGCTTGGGGCCAATGAAGGTAATGCCCGCCTGCGCACAAGCCTGTGCAAAGTCAGCCCGCTCACTCAAAAAGCCGTAACCGGGGTGTATGGCATCGCACTGCTCAGCCATGGCTATGGCGATGATCTGAGTGATTTGCAAATAGGCACTTGGGCCTGTGTCGTTCAAACAGACCGACTGTTCGGCTAACTGCACGTGCAATGCTAAAGCATCGTCGTGTGAATAGATTGCAACCGTGGCCATGTCCAGGTCGTGTGCAGCGCGGATCAGTCGAACCGCTATCTCGCCCCGATTGGCAATGAGAATTTTTTTGAACATGGCAAACATCCTTGATGTGAAGCGCTGAATCTGGCGTGGCGTAAAAGGCCGCCAAGTCAATATAGCGCACCGATTTGCAGGGCATGTGCTCATGGGACGGTTGGGCTTGGGAAAACTGTCGCCTGTCAGACTGCCCTGGGTGACAACACAGTCCAGAATGTGTTGCATGCAACTGCAAGGATGAACCCATGGACTTGAATTACTCCCCTGAAGAACAAGCCTTCAGAAATGAAGTGCGCGAATGGATCGCGGCGAATTTACCCGCCGATATCCGCGAGAAAGTTCAAAACTACAAAGGCCTGAGCAAAGAAGAGTATTTACGCTGGCACAAAATTTTGGCCTCCAAAGGCTGGTCGGTGCCGCATTGGCCGGTGGAGTGGGGCGGTACGGGCTGGAATATCACCCAGCGCTATATCTACGACGAAGAATTTGCCTTGGCCGGCGCTCCAGGTCTGCCGCCCTTTGGTCCTGCGATGTGTGCGTCGGTGTTGCTGAAGTTCGGTTCGCCAGCCCAAAAAGAACAATTCCTGCCCCGGATCCGCGAAGGTGATGATTTTTGGGTGCAGGGTTACTCCGAGCCCGGCGCTGGATCGGACCTGGCCGCTTTGAAAACCCGTGCCGAACGGGTGGGTGACCATTACGTGATCAACGGTCAGAAAATTTGGACCACCTTGGGCCATTACGGTGACTGGATTTTCTGCCTGGTACGCACCGACAGCCAAGCTGAAAAGCGCCAGGAAGGGATCAGTTTCATTTTGATGGACATGAAGACTCCTGGGATCACTGTCAGGCCCTTGATCCTGATGGACGGTGGCCATGAGGTCAATGAGATCTTTTTTGACAACGTCAAAGTTCCAGCACAAAACTTGGTGTTCGAAGAAAACAAAGGCTGGACCGTGGCCAAATACTTGCTGGGCCATGAGCGCATGGGCTCGGGCAGTGTGGGAGCCAGTCGTCGCGAATTGGCCGCCCTGCGCGCTCTCGCTGGCCGCGAACTTAAGAACGGTAAACCCTTGATCGAAGACATGCGTTTCAAGGACAAACTCTCGCGGGTGGAAGTTGAGCTGGACGCACTGGAAATCACCTCCATGCGGTTCCTTGATCAAATGCGCCGAACCGGTCAACCTCCGGGTGCTGATGTGTCCATGCTCAAGATTCGCGGGACTGAAGTGCAGCAAATGATCACCGAGTTGGCCATGCAAGCTGCTGGACCACGCGCACAGCCTTTCAAGGCGGTGGACAACGGCTCCATTGATCACTTCACATCACGCTTGGCACCCAGGTATTTCAATTACCGCAAAGCCAGTATTTACGCGGGTTCCAACGAAATCCAGCGCAACATCATTGCCAAAATGACCTTGGGTCTGTGAGGAACTCGCCATGAACTTTGAACTCTCTCCTGAACAACAACAGTTGGCCGATTCGGTCCGAAAATACCTGGCCAACGAATACAGCTTTGAAAAGCGCAAAGCCATCGTCCATTCAGCCTCTGGCTGTTCGGATACCGTATGGCAAACCTTGACTGAAATGGGATTGACTTCCATGGCCGTGCCCGAGGCTGATGAGGGTTTTGGCGGTGGCGCCGTGGACCTGATGGCCGTCATGGAAGCGCTGGGTGAAGCCCTGGTGGTGGAACCCTTGATCGACAACGTGGTGTGTGGCCGATTGCTGTCACGTTTGGGCTCGGCCTCGCAACGAGCTGCGCATTTGCCTGGACTGATGGATGGCTCGCAACGCATGGCCTTGGCCAGCCTGGAGCCTGGCCAGCGCTATGCTTTGTTGCCACAATCCACGCAGGCCACGGCAGCAGCCGGTGGCTGGGTGCTGCAAGGTCAAAAATCGCTGGTCACGGGTGCTGCCTCGGCCAACACCTTGCTGGTGACTGCACGTACTTCAGGTGGCGTGAGCGTGTTTGCGGTTGACGCCAAGGCCCCTGGCGTGACTTTAAACACCAGTCGCACGGTCGATGGTTTTCGCGTGGCCGATGTCAGCTTCACCAACGTACAGCTGGCAGGCGATGCTTTGCTCGGCGCTGAAGGTCAAGCACTGCCGGTCATCGAAGAGGTGGCCGACTTTGCCACTGCCTTGATCTGCGCTGAAGCCATTGGCGCCATGAAGAGTGCCAACGATGCCACGCTCGACTACATGAAGCAACGCAAGCAGTTTGGTGTTCCGATTGCTTCGTTCCAAGTACTGCAGCACCGCATGGTCGAAATGTACATTTGCACCGAGCAAGCGCGCTCCATGGCGATTTTGGCTGCCAGCAAAGTGGACAACACTACCGACGCCCATGAACGCGCCAAGGCGGTGTCGGCGGCCAAGATCAAGATCGCTGATGCGGCCAGACAAGTCAGCCAGGAATCGGTGCAGTTGCATGGCGGCATGGGCATGACCGAAGAGCTCAAGGTCTCGCACACCTTCCGTCGCTTGACCATGTTGGCCCAGCAATGGGGCGATGCGGATCACCACCTCGAGCGTTACGCTGCTCTGACCTGAAAGCTTGTATGACCGATCTCCTGAAAGGCCAAGTGGCCCTGATCACCGGGGCCGGTTCGGGCATTGGCCGAGCCGCAGCCTTGCTGTTTGCCCGTGAGGGTGCCCGCGTGGTGCTGGGTGATCAAAGTGAATCGGTGCAGGCTACGGCCCAAGCCATTCAAGTCGCAGGTGGTCAAGCTGTGGCCTTGCAAATGGACGCAGGTCTGGAAGCCGACGTCGTCAAGATGGTGGCTACAGCCCAGTCAGAGTTTGGGCGACTTGATGTGGCTTTTGCGAATGCCGGCATTTCAGGCGGTCGCTCCAGTGTGTTCGACTCCACCCCTGAGCAGTGGAGTGAAGTTCTGCGTGTGAATTTGATCGGCCCTTGGCTGATGGTCAAACATGCTGGGCAGGCTCTGGTCAATCAAGGGCAGGGTGGCTCGATCATTTGCACTGCATCTGTAGCGGGTATCCGTTCAGGGGCCGGTGGCGCGCCCTATTCCGCCAGCAAGGCCGGGGTGATCAATTTGGTCATGGTGTCTGCTCAACAACTGAGTGAGTCGGGCGTGCGGGTCAATGCGCTTTGCCCTGGGTTGACAGAAACAGGTATGACCAAGCCCACTTTCGACTATGCCAAGGACAAGGGCGTGAGCCACAAATTAGGCCGTCTGAATCCCTTGCGCCGCGCCGGACAACCTGAAGAATTGGCGCAGGTGGCGCTGTTTTTGGCCAGTGCACAGTCGAGTTATGTGAACGGCCAGGCGATTGCCGTGGACGGTGGGTTGTCCAGCTCACATCCAGTGACCCGTCAACTTCCAGGTCAAACCGCTGTTTGACGCTACCTTGAGGTCACCAGCTGTCGTCTCCGGCAGAGGATCCGTCGTCCCAATCGCTGCCAGAACCTGCATCGAAACCACCCAAGTCCGGAGCAGCTTGCGCATCGAAAGGCACGTAGCCTGAGTTGCTGCTGGGTTGAGGCGTATTGCTGTGGTGATCGCCTTCCAGCGCTTTGGACAATGCGTAACCAGCCGCTACCCCTGCCAAACCGCCAACCACCGCACCACCGATGCCGGAGCCCATGCCCGCAGGCTGACCAGGGTAATGTGTTGCGCCGTAGCCGGATGCCATCGCACCGCCAGGTGCTGTATAGCCCTGGGGCTGCATGGGAGATGTCGATGCCATGGAGGAGGCAGAGTGCGGCGCTGGTGCGCTACGTCGCATGACCAAGGCCAAGGCCAGCAAGACGCCGATGCCGATCAAGACATACTGAACAGGAAATGGTGCATCAGGTGCGGCAGGTGCCACGGGCGCAGCAGTACGCGCACTGCCTGATGGCGAAGTGGCATTCAACCCCGAGCTGACTTGTGCGCCTGTCAAGCTCTGGGCTTGTTGGGCGATTTTGATGAAAGTGTCATTGAACTTCTCTGGGCTGGTCGCGAACTTCAAGCTCGGGTCGAGTTCTTTGGCTTTGACCAAAGACTGTTGCGCATCGCCAAAGCGGGATTGCCGCGCCAGCACTTGACCAAGTTCATAGTGCGCTTTGGCACTTTGGGGTTTTTCTTGAATGACCTCACGCAGCATCGACTCCGCTTGGCTTAAGCGGCCAGCTGTAACGGCTGACTCGATGTCCTTGGGGCTAGGCAATGCCTGGGCCAAAGTAGCCATGCAGCCCAAGGCCAAAACCAATGACATAGACAACAACTGGCGAGTCCAGCGGCTGATAAAAGTTTGCATGTTCAATCCTCCAAACGCTTGATGCGCAGGCGGATGGTGCCACGGGTCGATTTGCCTTTTTATAGAAAGGTTTTGGGCTGCAAACGATCAATAGAACAGGAAATAACCGTTGAGCATGCAGAAAGTACCCATCGCACCCAAGCCGCTGCCCACCCAGTAAAAAATCGGAATCCCACCGATGATCGACACCGACAGCAACACGATGGCGATTTGCAACATGCCTTCAGCGTAATCGAACCAAGGGTCTTGTCGCATAGCATGATCACGCTCGTGTTCATGGGCTTTGGCGCGGGCCATCAATTCTTTTTTGCCGTCATTGGTTTCGGGCTCAGACTCGTATCGCTCGATGGTTTTTTTGTAATCTGCGATTTTCTTTTCGTGAAGTTCTTTGACCGCCGAGGGCATATTCGGTTCACGGGCCAATTGCAGTTCGATGTCTGTGACAGCGATCTTCAAAGTCGTTTGCCGAATGGTCTTGGCTTGATAGAAAGAGTAGGCATTGGCTGCCAAGATGTTTTCCTGTGTCGATTCTTTCATGGCATTGGAGCCACCGAGGTTAGAGATCGCCAGCACCATCGCCAAAATGGAGATGGTCAGGGCTGTTCGGTTTTTCTTTTGGTGACCGTGCTCGTTGATCTCGCTCAGTTCGTTGGCTTCAGTGGCTTCCATGGTGACCTTTGGTGCCTTGCGGCGAATTAAATTTCAATGTGACCGCCGATTTCAATGGCATGGTCAAACGGGATTTTGAAATACTCGGTAGCGCCTTGCATCATGCGATGCATCATGATGAAGGGCGCCAACAACAGGGGCGAACTGTGCTTGGCGACCACTTTTTCTTTGCCGACGAAGAATGAAATCTCCATCAAACTGAAGTGAAACTCACGGGCACGCAGCAAGGCCACAGCGCGCATCACATTGGGCTCTTCCATGAAGCCATATTCCACATGTACAGAATGGATGTTGTGCTCCAGGTGCTGGATGGTCAGGCGGTCGTTGTCAAGCACGTAGGGTTTATCGACAATGGACATGTTCATTAGCACGACACGGTCGTGCATGACTTTGTTGTGCTTGAGGTTATGCAGCAATGCCAAGGGTGTGATGTTTTCATGGGGCACCATGAAAATCGCTGTGCCTGGAATCCTGTGGGGATGGCTTTTGGTGATTTGCTCGATGAATTGTTTCAAGGGCAGGGCTTGGTCCCAACGCGCTTGCAACAGGCGTTCACGGCCATTGATCCATGAAATCATGATCATCAAAGACACAGCTGCCACAGCAATTGGCAACCAGCCGCCTTCAAAGAACTTGAAAAGGTTGGTGCCAAGGAAAATGGTGTCCAGCAAGAACAATAAAGCGAACACAGGTAAAAAGATCAGTTTATTCCAGCCTTTCATGAAAATCATGAAGTAGCCGGCTAACAAGGTGTCGATGGCCATCGCACCGGTCACTGAAATGCCATAGGCCGAGGCCAAACTTTCGGATGACTTAAAGGCTATCACCAGGGACACCACACCCAAGTATAAAAAGATGTTGATCTTTGAAACATAAACTTGGCCAATTTCTTCGGACGAGGTGTGCTTGATCCGCAAACGGGGGATGTAGCCCAATTGCACCGCCTGGTTGGCGATGGAAAAAGCGCCAGAAATAACAGCCTGCGAGGCGATGATGGTGGCCATGAAAGCCAAGATCAGCAGGGGTACCAACGCCCACTCAGGAGCCAAACGGTAAAAAGGGTTGTCAATGGCTGCGGCATCACGGATCAACAAAGCGCCTTGCCCGAAGTAATTCAGCAACAAACATGGAAAGACCAAGACCAGCCAAGCGCGTTGAATGGGTTTGAGACCAAAGTGGCCCATGTCGGCATACAGGGCCTCACCACCCGTGACCGCCAAGACCACAGAGCCCAAGATGGCGATCGCCACACCTGTATGTTGGAACAAGAATGACATGCCGGTGAAAGGGTTCAAGGCTACCAAAATGCCCGGAGTGTTCAATATTTCCAGAAGACCCAAGGCCCCTAACGTGACGAACCAGATCAACATGATCGGGCCAAACACCTTTCCGATTTTGGCTGTACCAAAGCGCTCGATAGCAAACAAGCCGGTGATCAAAGTCAGGGCAATGGGGATCACATAAGTTTGAAGTGCAGGCGACAGGACGTTCAAGCCTTCCACAGCACTGAGCACGGAAATGGCCGGTGTGATCATGCTGTCACCGAAAAACAAAGCCGCACCCAAAGCACCCGCCACGATGATGATCCATTGAGCAAAAGGGTTGCCGCTGGCACTTTTGGAGACCAAGGCGGTCAGAGCGAAAACACCACCTTCTCCGTGGTTGTCAGCGCGCATGATGATCAACACATACTTGATGGTGACCACAAAGATCAAAGCCCAAGTGATCAGCGAGAGGATG
>CANGKR010000122.1 GCA_947454355.1 Comamonadaceae bacterium | reverse complement strand
GCTGACCAATTGCGGCACATGTTTTTCGATGGCATTGAAAAACGTTTGAATGACTTTACCTTCGCTGTGCCCATCGCGGTCCATGAAGGAATGCACACGCAAGCCCTCCGCGTTGCGAAACACGCAACTGATCACCAAGATGCGTTGCAGGTACAAAGGCAAAAAGTCCGATTGCCCTTTGTCTTGCCGGGCTTGCACCCAAGCGGCGTGGACTTGCTCATCGGTGGCGTCTGCGGGATGGCCATGCAGTTGACGCAAACCCGCGATATCTGGAATGGTTTCGATGTCAAACACCAAGACGGGCCAAGCCATATACAGGGCTGCGGCTTCAGCGCGCAGGCAAGAATTTGGCCGGATCGATGGGTTTGCCTTGACGGCGGATTTCAAAGTGCAGCTTGACACCACTGCTGCTGTCGGAGTTGCCCATCTCGGCAATTTTCTGGCCTTTTTTGACCTTCTGGTCTTCTTTGACCAAGAGGCTTTGGTTGTGGGCATAAGCCGTCAAAAAGGTGCTGTTGTGCTTGAGGATCAACAAGTTGCCGTAGCCGCGCAAGCCTGAACCCGCGTACACCACTTGCCCGTCGGCCGCGGCCATGACCGGGTCACCCGCTTTGCCGCCAATGTCTAAACCTTTGTTTTTGGCTTCGTCAAAACCATTCAGCAAGGGACCATTGGCTGGCCACATGAAGGCCAGTTCTTCAGAAGGCGCCGCAGGGGCTGTGTTTTTGCTATCTGCCTTTGGATCAGCTTTTGCATCAGCTTTGGCGTCCACTTTGGGAGCCGCATCTGGCGGAGGGCTGATCGCCGAAGCTTTGGCGTTGGGAGCTCCGGCATTGGTCACCGGACGCACCACCACACCCGCACTCTCCGCCACGGCACCGGGGGGCGCGACGCGAATCACCTGGCCTGTTTCGATCAGGTTCGGGTTGTCCAGGTTGTTCCACTTGGCCAGATCACGCCAGGCGTGGCCATGGTCCAAACCGATGCGGGTCAAGGTATCACCCTGACGGACGGTGTAGTAGCCGGGTTTGCCAGCGTTTTCCGCGCCAGGCATGACCATTTCGATCTCGACTTTGGCAGAGGCCACTGGTGCAGGCGCGGCTTGGGGTGATTTGAGTGAGGTACGGTCTTCTACCGGGGCCTGGTTGCGAGGACCCGATGAGCAAGCGGCCAGCATGACCGTCAACAAAGTGAGGGCGCCCAGGCGCCAACGAAAAGAATTCAAAATCATTCCAATTCCCTCAGGAGATGCCCGATTTTAGAGGGACAAAGTGCACCGCTTCTAAAACCCGTTGTTGGTAACCGGTGGGCGTCCGGTCCACGACCACCAAAGCCTGATGGCCTGCGGGCGTCACCATGGGCGCGACCAAGCGGCCACCCACAGCCAATTGGTCCAGCCAGGCCTGGGGCAAGCTCTCGCCGCCTGCGGCCGCAATGATGGCGGCATAAGGCGCCCCCTTGGCGAAACCTTGCATGCCGTCGCCAAACAACAAATGCAAATTGTGCAGTCTGAAACTGCGCAGGTTCAAGCGAGCCTTCTCGTGCAAGCCCTTGAGCCGCTCGATGCTGTAAACCTCGGTCGCCAAATGGCTGAGCACCGCGGCTTGATAGCCGCAACCGGTGCCGATTTCAAGCACCCGACCCAGCAGGCCCGGGGCGTTGTTGCGCAGCAACTCGATCATGCGGGCCACCACATTGGGTTTGGAGATGGTTTGCCCCAAGCCGATGGGCAAACTGGTGTCTTCATAGGCTTGATTGACCAAGGCGGTTTCCACAAAGCGATGCCGCTCGACTGTGCCCATGGCCTTGAGGACCAGGGCATCTTGAATGCCACTGGCCGCGAGTTTTTGCACCATGCGGGCACGCACCGCAGCGGAGTCCATGCCCAAGCTGGCATCAGCGGCTTTGACGGGCTTGGCCTGCATGGTGACGGGCCTGGCTGCATTGCCCAGCGTGAGACCCAGTTTGGGACTCAGCTTCGAGGATGGTTTACCCGACAAGCTGTCCAGGCGTATGGGAAAGGCCCGCTTTTCTGGCATGGTCAGGTGGCCGAGGGATTCAAAGCCATCTGGGCAAACGACTGCGCCCAGTAACCCAGCGCGTCATGGTCACTGAGGTCGACCTTCAAAGGCGTGACCGAAATATGGCCTTGCCGTGTGGCGTGAAAATCAGTGCCTTCGCCGTCGTCCATGGCGGGGCCGGCACTGCCGATCCAGTACATGGTCTCGCCGCGCGGGTTGAGCTGGGTGATCACTTTTTCGGCCGCATGACGGCGTCCCAAACGACACATTTTGGCCGGCAAGATGTTCTGCACGGGCGCGTTGGGGATGTTGACATTCAGCAACCAGGGTTTGGTGGTGATCATGGCCTGCGCTTGCATTTGCAAGACCATCTCTCGGGCCTTGAGCGCTGCGGCATCCAGGTGCTTCCATCCCTTGTCGATTTGCGAAAATGCAATCGCCGGAATGCCAAACAAATACCCTTCCATGGCAGCGCCGACCGTACCGGAATACAGCGTGTCGTCGCCCATATTGGCGCCGTTGTTGATACCTGAGACCACCAGGTCAGGTCGGTAGCCCAGCAAACCCGTCAGGGCGATGTGCACGCAATCGGCGGGGGTGCCGTTGACATAGCGGAAACCATTGTCTGCCCGGTGGACATACAAGGGGGCATTGAGCGTCAAGGCATTGGATTTGGCACTGTTGTTGTGCTCGGGGGCCACCACCTCCACCTCGGCGACGTCTTTGAGCGCTTCGTACAAGGCCACCAGACCTTCTGCGCGGTAGCCATCGTCGTTGGAAATGAGTATTTTCATGGTGAATGGAAGTTGCAGCCTCCGATTGTAGAGGCCCCAACCCTTGTGCCCCCAGTTGGTCGCTGATGGGACAAGGCCCAGCAACATCCCCCGTTAGATTTGCCGTTTATTTGAGGAGATGCGTGTGCACGCTTGGCTATGTGAAAACCCCGTGGGCGTCGATGCCCTGACCTGGAAAGAGCTCCCCACCCCTGTGCCCCAAAAAGGCGAGGTGCTGATCGAGATCCAGGCCGCGAGTCTGAATTTTCCGGACTTGCTGATCGTTCAAAACAAATACCAAATGAAGCCCGAGCTGCCCTTTGTGCCGGGCTCGGAATATGCGGGCATTGTGCGAGCCGTGGGCGAAGGGGTGACGCACCTGCAAGTGGGCCAAGCCGTGGCCTGTCTGTCTGGCACGGGCGGCTTTGGCACGCACACCATCGCTCCGGCCAAGCTCTGCATGCCTTTGCCTGCAGGCTTTCCTGCGGTAGATGCAGCGGCCTTCATCATGATCTATGCCACGTCGCACCATGCCTTGATCGACCGGGCTCAACTCAAAGCCGGTGAAACCGTTCTGGTGCTTGGCGCCGCAGGCGGTGTGGGCACGTCCGCGATTCAAATCGCCAAGGCAGTCGGCGCCCGCGTGATTGCTGCAGCCTCAACCGATGAAAAGTGCGCCCTGTGCACCTCCATTGGCGCCGATGCCGTGATCAACTACAGCCGCGAAAACATGCGCGATGCCATCAAGGCGCTGACCGATGGCAAAGGCCCCGATGTGATTTACGACCCGGTGGGTGGCGATTTTGCCGAGCCCGCTTTCCGCTCCATCGCCTGGCGGGGTCGCTATTTAGTGGTGGGCTTTGCGTCCGGCCCGATACCTGCTCTGCCCTTCAACTTGGCGCTGCTCAAAGGCGCGTCGATTGTGGGTGTGTTCTGGGGCGACTTCTCGCGCCGTGAACCCCAAGCCAATGCGGCCATGATGGCCGAGTTGGCGCAGTGGTACGGCCAAGGCAAAATCAAACCCGTGATCGACTCCACCATGCCGATGAAAGACCTCAAAGCCGCCTACGCCCACATGGGCTCACGCAACGTCAAAGGTAAATTGGTGATGGTCAACTGACAGGCAAACAGATCTCTCACCAGGTGCCGCGTACATCAACCCGCGGCCTCTTCCTCATTTTTGCCTGCATCGCGGTAGCTCGACAGCACGTTTTCCCAAGGCACCACCCCGACACGGTTGGCCCATGCGTCCCACTGTGCGACGAGTTCATTAACCATGTCGGGTTGTGATGACGCCAGGTCATTTTTTTCTGATCGATCGGTGTTCATGTCGTACAGCTCCCAAGGGCTGGGATACTCGCGCACCAGTTTCCAGCGACCTCGCCTGACAGCGGCGTTGCCCGTGTGCTCCCAAAACAAGGTGTGTTCGCTTGCTTGGCCGCCCCGCAACGCCGTCAAGAGGCTGCTGCCTTCGCATGGCGGAATGTCTTGCCGGCTGTGGGTCGGCAACGGAACCTGCGCTGCCTCCAGGATGGTGGGCAACATATCGGTGAGCTGAAAAGGCGCTCGCACGATGGCGCCGTTGTCTAGGCCGCCTGTGGGCCAATGCACGATCAACGGTGTGGCAATGCCGCCTTCATGTGTCCAGCGTTTATAGAGCCTGAAAGGCGTGTTAGACAGGTTGGCCCATGCACGTCCATAGCTGGCGTAAGTTTCTTCCGGCCCGGGGATGATGGCGGGCTCGTTGCCGACTTGAAGTTCAGCACCGTTGCGCGGTTTGAGGCGATCGAGGTCGGGTCTTCGTTTCTTGAAGGCTTCGGCGCTGCCGTCCAAGGGCAGGACTTCCGCGCAGGCCCCGTTGTCTGATAAGAAGAACAACAGGGTGTTCTCCAGCTGCCCCGTCTCCTCGAGTGTGGAAAGAATGTCACCTATGCCTTGATCCATGCGGTGTACTTGGGCGGCATAAACCTCCATGCGGCGGGCCTCCCAGGCTTTGTCCTGCGCATCTTCCCAGGCAGGTTCTGCGGGATCGCGATCGCACTCTTGCACGGCATCGGCAAGCAGTCCGGTTTCACGCAGGCGCTGCATACGCCGCTCGCGCAGCACATCCCAGCCTTCGTCGTATCGACCGCGAAATTTGGCAATGTCTTCTTCTCTCGCTTGCAGCGGCCAGTGTGGGGCCGTGTAGGCAACGTACATGAAAAATGGCTTGTCCATTGCGGCCTGCTCACGCACAAAGCCACAAGCCTCTTGCGCAATGGCGTCGGTGTAGTAGTAGTTAGGTTGATCCGTGGCTTCAGACTCCACGTTGGTTTCACCGCGGGTCAGGGTGGCGGGTTGGTAGTAAGAACACGAACCGGCGAGTGTTCCGTAAAAGTGATCGAAGCCGCGGCGCGTAGGCCATGCATCGTTGACCTGCCGAATATTCGAGGCCAAGTGCCACTTGCCTACCAGGGATGTCGCATAGCCCGCCGAAGACAGGATCTCGGCAACAGTCATGCAGCGGTCATTGAGGGATCCTTGGTACCCATGCGGTCGATCGTCCTTGGTGAGGATACCGATACCTGTCTGATGCGGATGCAGGCCCGTCAGCAAAGAAGCCCTGGAGGGGCTACAACGGGCGGTGTTGTAAAACTGTGAGAAACGCACACCCGCAGCGGCCAGCCGATCGATGTTGGGGGTGTCAATCTCACTGCCGTAACAACCGATGTCGGAGAAACCCATGTCATCGGCCATGATCAGGATTACATTGGGTTTGTTTGCCATGGGTTGGGATGTAGTGATTGACGAACGGGGTCAGTCGAAAGTGATCTTGGCTTTTTTGATCAATTGCCCGATTTGATCGTAGGACTTTTGCAGCGCCTGGGCGTATTCCGCTGGCGTAGAACCGTAGGGGAAAAATCCTGCGTTCTCCAACTGTTGACGGATTTCAGATTGCTCTAAAAGCCGCTTGATTTCGGATTGAATGCGGCTGACTGCAGCCGCGGGAGAACCAGCAGGCATCAGCAAACCCCAGTAATTGCCGAACGAAAAGCTGGGAACACCGGACTCCCCGATCGTCGGCACGTTGGGCAGAACCGGAATCCGGTCGGCGGTCACGGCCAAAGCTTGGAGCTTGCCGGCCTTGACTTGTGACAACGCGCTGCCGTCGATCAACAGGTCGATATGGCCACCCAGTAAATCATTGAGTGCGGGAGCGCCGCCGCGGTAAGGGACGTGGACGATGTCCAGACCTGCTGCGGCCTGCAAGGCTTCCAGGCACAGGTGACCCATGGTGCCGTTGCCCGCCGTACCGCACTTGTATTTACCAGGGTGGGCCTTGGCCAGCGCCAGGAATTCTTGGAAAGACTTTGCAGGAAAGGACGGCAAAGCTGTCACGACGATCGAGACTTTGGCCAAGGTTGTGACCGCGACAAAGTCTTTCGCAGGATCGTAGGGCACATTGGCCTGCGCATAACGACTGACGACCAGGTCGCTCAGATTGCCAATCGCCAGGGTATGGCCATCAGCAGGCGCACGGCTGGCGGCCGTCATGCCGATCACGCCACCCGCCCCGCCGCGGTTGTCGACAACCACCGGCTGCCCGATGGCCCTGGCCAGTGGCACAGCAAAAATACGGGCCAAGATGTCCGTGTTCCCTCCTGGCGGGTTCGGGACAATCAGGCTGACCGCTTTGGCCGGATAGTTGGACTGCGCATACAAGGCAGTGGGCAACATCGCTGAAACCCATCCCAAGGCTGCCGCGCCGAATACGTCTCGGCGTTGGATGAGGCCTGAGGTGACGCCCTCGCCCGAGCGAAGGGGGCGGCCATTGTGGTTGTTCATGTGTTGTCTCCGTGATGGATTTGAGGGCGCACTGTGCTCAGCACGCTCTGATCTTAGGCCGCCTTGGATTGCGAGGTATCACTTAAGGAGGCACCTGACCCATGCTTACAGAGATATACCTCAGGAATGCCGAAGAATGCGGCCTATGCCTAAGGCGCAGGCGGCTCAGAGATCCATTGAGACAATTCAGGGAAGACTTGCGCCACATGACGACGTACAAGGGCATCAACGGCTTGGCAGGCTTGAGTGGGTGCGGTATGGGACGAAAGCCGCAACACGATATGCCGGTCCAGGCTCGGCTGAACGATACGAGCGGCTTGAAGTTCATATCGAGCAACAGCCGTGCGCACGGCGCTCATGCCGACGATGGCGTAGAGACCCCCTGATGCAACCAGCTTTTTTTGGAGATCCAGACTGTCGCACTCGAGCTTGATGTTCAATTGAATGCCCCTGCGACTGGCCCAATGCTCCAGGACATTGTGAAAAGCATACGGAAGGCAGGGAACCACCAGGGGGATACCGTGCAAACGGTCGAAAGGGATAGTCTCAGCCGACGTCAATGCGTCACCGGGCGCACCGATCAGGACGTGCGGCATTCTGGCAATGCCATCACCCCGACCACTGCGGCCACGTGTGTTCTCAGAAAAAAGAGCGATGTCCAGCTCACCGCGTTCAAGGCAAGCGGACACGCGACCGCTCATACCACTGACCAACTGCAACCTGACTTTGGGGAATGTGCGTTCCAGTTCCTCATAGATGGGGCCACACAACGCATCGGCCAGGGAGTCGATGATTCCCATGCGCACGAGTCCCGTCGGTTCACGGAGCACGCCTGTAGCGTCTGCCGTGAGGAGTTGTCCAGCCTGAATCCAGGCCTTGACCAGGGGATAGAGCCGTTGACCGATTTCATTCAGGCGAACTCCGCGTGCCGTGCGCTCGAAGAGCTTGCCACCACAGGATCGCTCGATGGCGCCCAGTTGGCGACTGATCGCCGATTGAGCGACATCGCGTGCGGCAGCGGCCCCTGTCAAACTGCCGCAATCCGCAATCTGAAGAAACAATTGCCACTGATCAACCGAGAGCGGTGTAGTCATGGAGAGCGGGACTGAATGAAGTCAAAGTGCTGACCGGTGAGCATCCCGGAAAGAAAACCCCTATTGTGGCGTTTTCAGACACAAAACAAAACGCCATAGAAACCTGGGGTGGCTGATGGGGCTCGAACCTAAGACAAGATGGCATGCAGGGGGCTCAGGGGGAATTTAAGTGCTTGATTTCATTAGGTTTTCCTTTTAACCCTCCCCTCCATTCCCATAAATAAAGCCTGAATAAAGCCCGGGCCTAAATTTTATAATGGCCTCCAAACCTGTTCGCGGCTACTTTCGTTTTTTGTTGCAAAGACCCGCTTTGTCGCGGTTACCGTCATCGGGTCAGCCGCGCCAACAGACAGCAGTAGGCCCTAAGCGGACGATCCGGTTGTGGCAACACCAGCGTCTAAGGCTGGTAAGGCACTTCATAATCTAGCCCCTCCCCTCTGCTTTTCGAGATGCCTACCTTTCATCATGGATAAACTCTTACTACAGCAGCAGGTGCTGGAGCGGCTCGCCGAAGACCTTCTGCAAGCCGAACAGGCAATGCGTGCGGCCCATGAAACGGCGACTCACGAAGAAAACATTGCCGAAAACAAATACGACACATTGGGACTCGAAGCCGCCTACCTGGCCACCGGCCAGGCTCGGCGCGCTGATGACATTCGCCAGGCGATGGCCAATTGGCGCCAATTCCGCCCGCGCCCCTATGACTCCAGCAAAGGTATACAGCTCGGTGCGCTGGTCTGCCTAGTCGATTGCGCCGACAAGCAGCAACTGCTCTTTCTCGGGCCGGATGGGGGCAGCATGAAGTTGGTCAGTGGCGCACAGCTCATTCAGGTCATCAGCACCGAAGCCCCTTTGGGT
>CANGKR010000121.1 GCA_947454355.1 Comamonadaceae bacterium | reverse complement strand
TGTGCATCGCGCCCGGCTTTGTCGACCTGCACATCCATTACCCGCAAACCGATGTGATCGGCTCGCCCGCCGAAGGCCTGCTGCCGTGGCTGGAGCACTACACATTTCCACACGAAAAACAGTTTGCCGATCCGGCCTACGCCCAGGAAGTCAGCGCGTTTTTTCTGGACGAGCTGATGCGCCACGGCGTGACCACCGCCCTGTGTTTTGCCACCGCGCACCCCGAGTCGGTCGATGCCTTCATGGCCGAAGCGCAAAAGCGCCGCCTGCGCATGGTCACCGGCAAGGTGCTGCAAGACCGCCACAGCCCCGACGGCCTGCGCGACACCGACACGGATTTGAGCCTGCGCCAGACCGAAGACCTGATCCGCCGCTGGCACGGGGTGGACCGCCTGGGCTACGCCATCACGCCCCGCTTTGCGCCCACCAGCACCCGCGAGCAACTGCATGGCGCAGGCGAGATCGCGCAGCAGTTTCCAGAAGTGTGGATCCAGTCACACGTGGCTGAGAACGTGGACGAGATCCGCTGGGTGAAAGAACTGTTCCCCGAAGCACGCAGCTATCTGGACGTGTACGACCGCGCGGGCCTTTTGCGCCAGCGCTCGGTCTATGCGCACTGCATTTACCTGGACGACACCGACCGGCAGCGTATGGCCGAAGTGGGTGCAACAGCCGCCGTCAGCCCTACCAGCAACCTGTTTCTGGGCAGTGGCTTTTTTGATTACTCCGCTTCAGATGCGGCCAGTTTGCGTTACGGACTGGCCAGCGATGTGGGCGGTGGCACCAGCTTCAGTCCATTTCACACCATGCATGCGGCTTACACGGTCGCCAGGCAAAGTGTGGACCGCCCCGGCGTCAGTCTTGCGCCCGAACACCTGTGGTGGCAACACACAGCGGGTGCTGCGGCCTCGTTGGACCTGAACGGAAAAGTGGGCAACCTGCTGCCCGGCTGCGAAGCCGACTTCGTGGTGCTCAACCCCCAAGCCACACCCCTTTTGGCTCGGCGCACCGCGCAAACCGAAACCTTGGCCGAATGGCTATTTGCCATGATCGTGCTGGGTGATGAGCGCTTGATTGCCCACACGGTGGTGCAAGGGCAAGTCGTGCCAAAATAAATCATGCTCTGTGAAACGCCCCACCCAGAGCGAATGACTGCAAGGCAAAAGATCGCAGACCTACAACAACAACTGCGGTCTCAAGGTTTGAGTTTTCGCGACCCGCCCCCCGAACCCACCACCTGTTGCGGTCGAGGTTGCAATGGTTGCGTGTGGGAAGGCTATGACTCCGCATTGGCATGGTGGTTAGAGCAAATCCAAGTGCTGTTGTCGACACAGAACCCTCTAGACGCCTCATGAATACATGGACCACCGCCCTCAGTGGGCTCGTTGAAATTTGGGTGTCATTGAGCAATGCATCCAAAGTATTGCTGGTCTATGGTGGTTTGATGGCGCTGGCCTGGATCTGGGTATATGTCCATGCCATGAGCGATGTGCGCACATTGCGTGAGATCAGCATTTGGGCCAAGCCCATGAAGTTCATGGCAGCGACGGCGCTGTTCGCATGGACAACGGTGCTGCTCGCGGTGCAGTCTCGCACAGTGGTGGAGCACCATGGTGCCTACATCGGCATCACCACACTGCTGATCATCACCTCTTTGTTTGAAGTGGTTTACATCACCTACCAAGCCGCACTGGCAGAGCCTTCGCACTACAACACCAGTGATCCGTTTCACGCACTGATGTTTGGACTCATGGGTTTGGGGGCTGTGGGTTTAACGGCTTCCCAAATTTGGTTGGCTTGGGAAATTTGGCACGCTCAGGACGGCCAAACCACGCTGCTGACTTGGGGCATCCTGGTGGGTCTGGTGTTCACTTTTGTGCTGGGTACTGTCAGCGGCTTCATGCTGGGCAGCCAGCAGCCGCCAGCGGGTCCTGGCTTGCCTGTAGTGGGCTGGCACTTGCAACATGACATCCGGCCAGCGCACTTCTTAGGCGTGCATGCACAACAATGCATCCCGCTCATTGGCCTGCTGGCAGAGCGACTGGCTGGCCCCATGGCCACCCAGAGCTTCGTGGCTGGCGTGGTCAGCTATAGCTTGGCTTGGGTCGCTTTGACTTGGCTGGGACTGTCTTAAAACAAACCCATCTGACCGACCCTCGATGGTGGTTTGAAGCCATCGACATTCCAGATATGGCGCTGGCGGTTCAAGCCCAGCCGCCTGCAGGCTTTGTCAAAGCGCTGGGCAATGAGGTCGGCCCAGATGCCCTGTCCGCTGCGCCGCGTGGCAAAGTTGGCATCGTAATCCTTGCCGCCGCGCAGGTCGTGGATACGGGCCATCACGCGGTCGGCGCGGTCGGGGTAATGCAGATCCAGCCATTGACGAAACAGCGGCGACAGCTCCCAAGGTAAGCGCAGCACCACATAAAACGCACTGGTCGCACCTGCATCGCGGGCGGCTTCGAGCACTTGTTCCATGTCGTCGTTGATGAAGGGGATTTGCGGCGACACACTGACCCCCACTGGGATCCCTGCATCCACCAAGGTGCGGATGGTACGCAAACGCCGCCAAGGTGCGGCAGCGCGCGGCTCCATGCGACGTGCGAGTTCGGCGTCCAGCGTGGTCAAGCTCACATAGACACCTGCCTGACCGCGCGCCGCCATGGGAGCCAGCAGGTCGATGTCGCGCTCGATGCCGCTGCCTTTGGTGACCACCGACATCGGGTGCTGGCAGTCGTGCAACACTTTGAGCACGTCGCGGGTGACGTGCAGTTCGCGGTCCAGGGGTTGGTAAGCATCTGTTATGGTGCCCAAGGCCATCATTGCGGGACGATAGCGCGGACTCGATAATTCATGCTCCAGCCTGTCGGCCAGTCCGCGCTTGGCGATCAGTCGGGTCTCGAAATCCAAACCCGGCGACAAACCCAAATAACTGTGCGACGGACGGGCATAGCAATAACTGCATCCGTGCTCACAACCGCGGTATGGATTGATGGACAAATCAAATCCAATGTCTGGTGAGGTGTTGCGGCTGATGGCGCTTTTGACGTCCTCCCAATTCCAGGTGGTGGCGATGCGTGTGACTTCTTCTGCATCGACCGTCCAGCCATCGTCAAAAGGCTCTCGCTCGTCTTTTTCAAACCGATTAGCCAAGCGCGTAGCGCTGCCACGTCCTTTGATGTGGCTGATCGGGATGGCAATGGATGGCTCTTGCATAACTGTACATTTATACAGTATTTTAGAAGGCTTGGCCAACTGTCATCCGAAATGCTTGGCCTTGCTTGGTGTCAACCCGGAAAGCTGCACCGCATGTTGGGCCAGAAAACTCTTTACGGCCTCGGGCTGAAGTTCTCCATGCCTCAAGCGTGTAAAGCGTTCAACACATCCTGCGCAGCGGTGGGCCGCACCAGACGATCAATCACTTGGCCATCGCGCAAGATGATCAAAGTGGGCCAGCGTTTGACCTGGTAACTGCGCCCCAATGCCCGACCTGGGCCGTCTTCGACCTTGAGGTGACGCCACTGTGGTTGCTCTGACAAGGCCTGTGCAATCAGTATTTGAGCGGCGCGGCAATGACCACACCATTCGGTGCCGAATTCAATCACGGTCAGGCCGCGCAAGGCATCTACTTCGGCGCGACTGGGCGCTTCGACTTCGCTCAAATAGGGGGTGGGCATGTTGTTCGTTGAGGCAAAAATATACAGTCATGATATTTCATGTGACCCAGAGCATCGGGCCAGAAAAGAGAAACTTCAAGCCTCAGCCAGTGCGCGCAAACCTTGCGGATTGAGCAAGGCCAACACGCGCCCACCACCACTGATGAGATTCAAATTTCGCAAATGCCTCAGCACCCGGGAAAAGGTCTCGGGCGCAATACCCAGTTGCGCGGCTATCAAACGCTTACGCTGACTCAATGTCACCACTATTGCCCCATGCTGATCGGCGGGTTCTGCATGGCGCAACAACCATTCTGCGCAACGCGCATCGGCATCCTTGGCCAATCTGCTGACCGCTAATTCTGTTTGTTGACGCTGTGCCTGCGCCAAGTCAGACAACAAGGATTTAGCGGGTTCGCTCACGGCCATCGCTTGAGCTTGGAATTCCTGAATCGGCACCCATTGCAATTGGACCTCGGTTTCGCTGACAGCGTCCACCACATGCGGGTGCCCCAACAAAGTTGACGCGGCTTCGAGCCAAAAAGGCCCTTGCACCACACCCAATTGGTGGCTCCAGTGGCCCATCTCGACCAAACCCAAGGTGACCCGCCCCGACAATACATGCAACGCGTGTGTGGCCGATTGCCCGCGGCGAATCAGAACCGTGCCAGGCGCAGCGCTGTCAGCCAACTCAGTCAAATCGGTGTAGGAGGAACTCGTCATGTATTTGACTGTGCCAGACCTTGACGGTCCGAGTTTTGACACACATCAAAGCAGGCGTTCAATCATCCACACGAGCCCCATGAACATGGCTGCCGCCAGACAACCGCTGCGCAGCCTGGCCATTGCGTTGGCGCTGATCCTACGCGACAAGGCCACCCACAGACCCGCTGCGGCCAGCGCCACGGCGCATTGGCCCAACTCCACGCCGAGGTTGAAGCCTAGCAAACTCCACAAACGATGTGCAGGGTCAAGTCCCAAGGCCAACAAATTGGAAGCCAGCCCCAAGCCATGCACCATCGCGCAAACCCACACCAGCAACAAACGCCAGCGCAAGGGGAGCTGTTTTTGGCGATGTCGGCGATTAGCCTCCCAGGCCGCCATGAACACGATGGAGCCTGCAATGCCCGCCTCAACCCATCTGGACGAAAAAGGCAGATCACCCCACAAGCCCCAAGCCAATGTGAGGGCATGGCCCGCTGTGAACGCACTCAAGATGCCCAAAATCTGGCGCCAAGAGCCACCACCCAGCAGGACCACTGCCAAAAACAGCAAATGGTCCCAACCGGTAGCAATGTGATGAACACCGAGTTGAACAAAATCAGTCACCACTCGCCATGCCGGCGGAAACAAAGCCTGCTCAGCCCGCTCGGGCGTGAGCACCATCAATTGTTTGTGTGCGCCTTGCGTCACGGTGAAACTCAACTGCTGTTCTGCCGTATGCTGGCCAAACAGGCCTGTTTGTAAGTGCAATCCCGACACAGTCTCGGTCGCATGGCTGTCAACGGGATGCGCCAGTTTGAAACGCGCCATGACGACCAACTGGGTCACCGGATCGCTCGGCCGGTCATCGGGCGGCGTGGGGATCAGGGTCACACCCTCGATAGGGCGAACGCCTTGGCTATCGCGCAAACGCATTTGCTGAGCCACTTGAGCATGGATCTGCGGGCCATGTAAATCCAACTCTTGCACTGACCAAGCACCATCCCCATCATCGTCAACGCCTTGAAAAGCTGAGACCGGTAAGGACACCACCATATAGGCACCCTCGCCTTGCAGGTTGAGCGTACCCTTTTGCGCCACCATCAAATGAGCTTGGGCACTGGCGGCCCACAGCCACCAAAGCATCACCAGCCCCAACCTGACGTGAGCCATGAAATTCATAGTTGGGCTTGGGCCTGAGCGCATTACGGGAAAGCGTTGGCCCAAGAGGCGGGCGAACCTTTCACGCAACGCTGAATAAATGGATAGCTCTGCGTCACGTAATAGTGATAAATGCCTTGAGGAAACTCTGGGGTCACGCCCGTGCGGCCATTGCATTCGTCCAAGTCGCCCACGCTGGCGTCATAGACCCAGTCTTGCTGAAAATGACCCATGGCAAACAGCGTTGTAGATGGGCGATTGGCATCCGGTGATGTTTTGACGCGGTAGCTGCCCTTCATGACCTTGAGCGCAGAAGACGCATTGTTGGCCGTGGTGTAACCGTAATTGGCATAGATCGGGAATCCATCTGCCGCCCAACCGATCAATGTCATGCGGGTGGCGCTGGATGAATTGAGTTTGGAGATCAAATTGGTTGGCATGCCATGGTAGTGGTACTGTCCATTGGGCTGCACGTGGGCGTTGTTCACATCAGTGCCGAAGTCGAACTTCCAAGGGCTCACACCGGGATCTGGCATGGCCTCCATGCGCCACATGCCATTGCCTCCAGCGTAGTTGCAACCTGACAAAGCCGAGGTGGCCGAGTCTAAGCAAGTGCCTGCAGTGCCAGGGTCCATCTTCACACTGTTGATGGCAAAGCCGGGCAATTTAACAGCTGTGGTGGCGCTGCTGGAGACAGGATTCAAAGTCACGCTGCCCGATATGGTCTGTGCTGACACCTTGGTCGCAAAGTTGCCGCCAGTGACAGCATGGTTGGGAACGCCATTGCCAGACATGGTGCGCAAACTGTTCGCGCAAGTCCAGCTGTAATTGAAATTCAGGTTTTCATTGATAGCGGTATTCGTGCTGCTGGTCGGCGAGGTGTTGTTGTAGACCAAGTTTTGAGAGCCGCTTTCAGACAGATTGCACTTCACACCTTCGGTGCTGATCGCCGATGTGTTGCTGACAACGCTATCTCCACTGGTACTGGTAGTGGTAGTGGTAGTGGTAGTGGTAGTGGTAATACTACCTCCGCCGCAGGCCACTAAACTCAAAGCGCATACGACAGCCCACAAGATCCGTTGGCGAAAAAATTCCATCTGCATCTCAGTGCCCCCTTTAGGTTATTTCATCAAAACACAAGTGTGTCGAAATTCTAGTGAGGAATCACTTTACATAGGAACTCAAATATGTAAATTTATATGAACCTATAACTTCATTGAAAGACTCTAAGTCTGCTCCAGAGCCGAAAGCCCACCGCCCAAATTCAGCATGAAGCAACGTCATTACAGAACCAGCAGTGCTCGAAAATCATTCACGTTGGTGTGCGTGGGACCGGTCATGATCAAGTCCCCCAAGGCTTCAAAATAGGTATAGGCGTCATTGCGTTGCAAGTGGTCATCGAGCTTCAAGCCCTTGGCTTTAGCACGTTGCTCCGTGTCAGGCCCGACGCGAGCACCCGCGTTGTCTTCCACGCCATCGATGCCATCGGTGTCTGCGGCCAGTGCCCAAACTCCGGCTTGCCCTTGAAGTCCTTGCACCAAGCCCAAACAAAACTCACCGGCCCGACCGCCGCGTCCTTGAGTTGCACCGGGTGCACTGGCTTTAAGGGTCACGGTGGTCTCGCCCCCACTCAAGATCACGCAGGGTTTGACAAAAGGCCCCAGGCCCTTGGCGGCAGCGCGGACCAGCGCGGCGTGGACCTTGCCCACCTCGCGCGATTCGCCCTCAATTTCGTCGCTCAGAATGTATGTATTCAAGCCCATGGCCCGCGCCGATTCGGCTGCAGCTTCGAGCGACTGCTGGGGCGTGGCGATCATGTGCACGCTGTGGCCATCAAAAACTGAAGAGCCCGGCTTGGGCGTTTCCCAGCGGGCTGCCTGCAAGGCTTGCACCAACAACGGCGGCACGTCGATCGCATAGCGCTGCAAGATGGCCAGCGCATCGGCGCAGCTGCTGGCGTCGGGCACGGTGGGGCCGCTGGCGATGATGGACGGGTCATCGCCCGGCACATCGCTGATGGTGAGGGTGACCACCCGCGCAGGGCTGCATGCCGCAGCCAAGCGTCCGCCCTTGATGCGCGAGAGGTGTTTGCGCACACAGTTCATTTCGGCAATGTTGGCCCCGCTGGCCAGCAACTGGCGGTTGATGGCTTGTTTGTCTTCCAGGCTGATGCCATCTGCAGGCAAGGTCAGCAGCGCGGAGCCGCCGCCCGAAATCAGGCACAGCACCAGATCGTCGGCTGTCAATCCTTCGGTCAATTCCAGGATGCGCTCGGCCGCCTTGAGCCCTGCGGCATCGGGCACGGGATGAGAGGCCTCCACTACCTCGATGCGCTCGGGCAGGCCCGCAGGCCTTGGCGGTGTGTGACCATACCGCGTGACCACCAAACCCGACAGCGGTGCGTCCTGCGGCCACAAGGCCTCCACCGCCTGGGCCATGGCGCCACCGGCTTTGCCCGCACCCAGCACCAGCGTGCGCCCCTTGGGCGGTTGGGGCAAATGGGCCGCCGTGTTGTGCAGGGGCAAGGCGCGTTGCACCGCCACATCGTAAAGACGGCGCAACACAGTTTGGGGGTCGTTCATGTCAGGGTGGTTTTCCAGTGAAATTCAGCCCATGAGCATAAAGGCAAAGACTCAATCGGCGTAGACCCCAGCCGACTTGATGATGGGCGCCCACTTGGCCATTTCGGACAGCACAAAGGCTTTGTGGCCTGCCGGGTCGTTGCGTGCATCATTGATCACCGTCGCTCCACCCGCATCTTGCTTGCGGATGAACTCTGGGTCTTTGACCGCCACTTTCAATGCGTCGTTGAGTTTTTTCAGCACTGCAGCGGGTGTGCCCCTGGGTGCATACAAACCTTGCCAGATCGTGACGGTGAAGTCCTTGAGTCCTGCTTCTTGCATGGTGGGCATGTCCTTGAGCACAGGCGAGCTCAAGCGTGTAGGGGTAGTGACCGCAAAAGACTTGACCTTTTTGCCTTCAATCTGCGGAATCGTGGTCGTGGTCTGGTCGCACATCAGATCGATCTGCCCACCGATCAAATCTGTCATGGCCGGCGCTGTGCCCTTGTAAGGCACCGAGGTCAT
>CANGKR010000120.1 GCA_947454355.1 Comamonadaceae bacterium | reverse complement strand
TCCATGTCGAACAAGAGCCAGTCAAAGCCGGCATCGGCCAGGACTTCAGCGATCTGCTGGTGCGCAAAGGTGACCCACAAGCCGACTTGACGGCGCTGGGCGATCATGGCTTGCTTGAAGGTGTTGGTGGGCAATGTGTTCATGGTATTGATGTGAAGTGTGTCAGTTTCAAGCCGTTTGCAGCACCCAGTCGGGCATCACGCGGGCATGGCGAATGTGTTGCCTGAACACGGTGTAGGCCAGATGCAAAGCGCCATCGGCCGTTTGTGTAAGCGAAGGGTAGGAGTATTCGCGGTTCAATCGCTGCTCGGAGTTGTTGCTCATGCACCAGCCGTCCCCGGTTTCCAAATGGCGTTGCCAGGGCCAGGTCAGGCCATTGTCTTCGGAAAGGGCCAGAGTCAAAGGCGCACGGGGTGCGCCCCAGAAGGCTTGGCGCGTCAGAGGCGGCGCTTCGGCAGCGCCCTCGCTGGAGGCGAGGTCGTCCAGGTCATCGTACAAAGAGGCACGGCGTTCGGTGGCGTTGACCGCGCTGCTGGCATTGAAGACCATAGCCAATCGCCCATCTTGCAGGCGCAAGGCCTGGATAGACGAGTTGTTGTTGGGTAGTGGCGTAGGCTGGGGTGGCTGCCAGGTCAAGCCGCCGTCCAGACTGATGGAGCGGTAGATGTGATCAGCCCAGCGGCTGCGGTAAAAGGCTAACAACCCGCCCCCGCTGTCGGGCACGATATTCATGTGCACACAGCCGAGACTGCCGGGCACTTCGATGCACGACCAAGTTGCGCCTTGGTCGGTCGAGCGCAGCACGGCGCTGTCGTCCAGGCTGCCATCCCAGGCCTTGCCTGGGACAGGCTTGCACCGGAAGATGGGCAAAAGCCAGCTACCATCACGGGCAAAATGAATCGGCTGGCGCACAAAGGTGCCACGCGGGGCGCCTGGCAAGTCTTCTGTGGGCCCCCAGGTCTGGCCTTGGTCCATCGAAATGCGTCGCCGCACGACCGAGGTGTCTTGGTAGCCAGACGTTTGCGCGGTGTGCAACAACCACAGCTGGCCGTGCGGCATGACGCACACGATGGGGTTTTGCTCTGAACGATCGGGGTCGTTGGACAGTTGCAATGCCTCGCTCCACTGCGTGGTGCCCGGTGCCAGTTGTGAATGAAAAACGCTGATGTCAGCGCGACCTTCCATGCTGCCGCCAAACCACACGCAAGCCAGACGCCCGTCGGGCAGTACCGTCAGGTTGGCGGCATGAGCCTGGATGCGCGGGGCCGGCAGATCGGCCACCCAGCGCTGAGCGTCTTCAGGGTGAACATGCAACAACCCCGGCGCTTGCGGTGCAGCGGCGGTCTGCGAAGAGATCTGCCCCTTCATCAATCGGCTTTGATGTTGGCGGTTTTGATCAAGCGACCGATCCGCTCGTTTTCTATCGGTAGGAACCGCGCCAGGTCAGCGGCATTGCCGTTGCCCGGGGTCACACCCACGCCATTGAGTTTGGCGATGGTCTCAGGGTTTTTGAGTGCTGTCGACAAAGCAGTGGAGAGCTTGGCCACCACCTCCTTGGGCGTTTTGGCGGGAGCGAACACGGCGTACCAGGCCGAGAAGTCGAACTGCGGAAAGCCGGCCTCCGCAAAGGTAGGCACGTTCGGAAAATCGGGCAAACGTGCAGTCGCTCCCACAGCCAAGGCGCGGACCTTGCCGGATTTGAGCAAAGGCACGCAGTTGGTGGCGGTGTCAAAAATCACCGGCACGCGACCACCGATCAAGTCCATGATGTGGGCATTTCCGCCTTTGTAGGGCACATGCGTCATGTCGATTTTGTTTTGCGAGGTGAAGAGTTCGCCGGCCAAGTGCAGAGGCGAGCCATTGCCTGAGGTGCCGTACATCACGCCCTTGGGGTCTTTGCGGGCAGCATCGACCACGTCCTTGAGAGTTTTGTAGGGCGATTCGTTGAAGGTGATGGCGATGATGGGCGCACTGCCGATCATGCCGACCGATTCGAAATCCTTGAGCGGGTCATATTCGGCTTTGAGCAGGTAAGGGCTGGCAGCATGAGTGGCCAGGCCGCCAATCAGCAAGGTGTGACCGTCTGCAGGGGCACGCGCCACCACAGTGGCGCCCAATAAGGCGGCCGCTCCAGGCTTGTTGTCCACGATGGAGGTGCCGTTCAGGGCTTCAGACATTTTTTGACCAATCAAACGACCCAGCATGTCGTTGGCACCGCCGGCAGGGTAGGGCACAACAAAGGTCAGGGGCTTGCTTGGAAATGCAGCTTGACTCCAGGCAGCCCAAGGGGTCAAGGCCAGGGCAGCAGAGCCGAGCAGGGTACGGGTCAGGGCACGGCGGGTGTAGGCCTTGGATCGCATGAGAGTCTCCTGTTTGAAATTACTTATCAACTGTAACTGCAATCAGGTGCCTCAGGCAGCAGGGTTTTCATGAGGTCAGGGTCGGGCCTGTAAGGTGCGATCGAACAGGCGGAACAAGCGCTCCCAGTGTCTCTCGGCGGCTGGCGCGTTGTAAATGCCTTCGCGCTTGGGGAACACAAAGCCGTGTTCAACTTGGGGGTACCACTCGATGCGGTGCTTGACCTTGGCTGCTTTCAGACTGTGCTCGAGTTGCTGGATGTCGGCAGGGGGCGCCCACTTGTCAATTTCGGCGCAGGCAAAGTAGCATTCGCATTGGATGTGCGGCGCCATGCGGTGCGGCGAGTCTGGCGCCTCAGTGGCCATATTGGCACCGTGGATGGAAGCGATGCTTTGAAAGCGTGTTGGGAATTGGGCCGCTGCCCACATGACAAAGGGCCCGCTCATGCAGTAGCCCACTGCACCGAGGCGGTGGTGATCGGCCATGGCATGCTTGTCTACAAAATTGAACAATGCTTGCGTGTCGGTCTGGGTAGTCTGGGCATTCAGCGCACCCATGTGTCCGAACATCTCGGCCAGGGCCTCCGGGCTGCGAGCCTTGAGGAAGTAGTCACGGCTGCGGCGGTAATACAAATTGGGCAACACCACAAAGTAGCCCACACTGGCCAAGCGGCGGGCCATGTCGTGCAGTTCTTCACGTTTGCCCGGCGCGTCCATGTAAAAGAAGACCACGGGGTGCGGCCCATCCTCCTCAGGGAAAACCACAAAACTGTTCATGGAACCGTCAGCAGTAGGGATGTCAATGTGTTCTTCGATCATGTCGTCTCCTGGGTTTTTTGGGGATTATGCACAGGGCCTGCCAAAAGCTTGTCATCCGCGTGAAAGCACTGGCTTGACTTCACTCAGGGTGCATGTCAGGATGAATCGAGCGATCAGTTTTTTACATCTTTGCAGGAATTCTCATGAAAAAATTCTTATTCGCCAGTCTGTTGGGTGTGTGTTTGACTGGCTGGGTACCCCAGGCATTAGCGCAAGCTTGGCCCAGCAAACCGATCCGATTGGTATTGCAATTCCCGCCAGGCGGATCGACCGATGCTGTGGCCCGCATCCTGGCGCAGACCATGACCACATCTTTGGGGCAACCGGTGCTGGTTGAAAACCGTCCGGGTGCCGACGGCGCCATTGCCGGTGAATATGTTGCGCGGGCCGAGCCTGACGGCTACACCTTCTTTTTGGCATCCAACACGCCCATGATGCAGGTGCCCTTGCTGAAGAAAAACCCACCCTATGACCCCGTGAAAAGCTTCACGCCAGTGTCACTGGTGGGCCGCTACATCTATGTGTTGGTGACCAGTCCTACCTTGCAAGCGCAAAACGTGAACGAGTTGCTGACCTATGCGCGGGCCAACCCAGGCAAGCTCAATTACGGCAGTTACAGCGGCGTCACGCAGTTGATGCACACCCGCATCAAACAAGGTGCCAAAGCCGATTTGAATTTCATCAATTACAAAGGCGAGGCGCCCACCATTTCCGACATTTTGGGAGGACACGTGCAAATGACCTTTGCCACGCCCACCACGACCTTGCAGCACATCAAAGAAGGCAAACTGCGCGCCATGGCCATGCTGTTGCCGACGCGGTACAGCCAGCTGCCCAACGTACCCACCGCCCAAGAGGCTGGACTGCCTCCGCTGCCAGCGGCCACTTGGGCCGCCTTGTTCGGTCCGGCCAAACTGCCCAACGAGATTGCCCAGCGCATGAACAAAGAGCTCAACGCCGCTATGGCCAAACCCGAGATTCGTGATCGCATCGATAAACTGGGCTTTGACTTGGCCGGCTCTACACCTGCAGAGCTGGGAGTGTTTGTGCAAGAGCAATTGGGGGCCTGGGGCAAAGCCTTCGCCGATGCAGGCTTGCAACCCGAGTGAGGGATGCACCCCTTGACAGTGTGTACTTGTTACGCGCCTTCTATTTTTGCGGTCTGCATCATCTTGCGCCATACGGGCAGTTCCGCTTGAATCATGGCGGCAAAAGCCTCGGGTGGTTTCGGTAAGGGGGCGGGCGCGTTTTGTTTTTGCTCAAACAAGGCAGCAGTTTCAGGCAAGACCAGCCAGCGATTCAATAAAGCATTGAGCTTGTTGACGAGCTCATTGGGCATGCTGGATGGACCGAACAGCCCATACCAGGACAAAAATCCAGCGGGAAAGCCCTGTTCTGCCAGAGTCGGTACATCAGGCAGCTGCGGCATGCACTTGGGGCCCAGTGTGGCAATGGCGCGGATGCGACCCGCTTTGATGAGTTGAACCGGTGTCGCAGAATCGATGGTGGAGACCATCAAGACACCCGAGACAACGTCAGGTGTGATGGATGCTACCGTCTTGTAAGGAACATGATTCAGGGGAATGCCCGCCATCTCTTTGAGGGTTTCCATGACCAGGTGACCGCCAGAGCCCATGCCCCACGATCCATAGTTGATGCCGCCACTTTGTGCCTTGGCATTGGCGATGAGATCTTTGATGTTTTTGATGGGTGATGCGGCATTGACAATCAACAGGTTGCCAAGCTCACCACCGATCAGTCCAATGGGTTTGAGGTCGGTGATGGTGTCGTGCGAAATTTTGGCGTTCATGGCTTTGTTACCCAAAATACCACCTGCAAAACTGATCACCAGGTTGTAGCCATCCCCAGGTTGCCTGACGATTTGTTCGTGAGCGATGACACCGTTCGCGCCGGGTTTGTTGTCTACCACTACGGGTTGACCCAGTTCCTTGCCGAGCCATTCCGCAAGGGGGCGTCCAAAAATATCGGCCCCACCGCCGGGGCCGCTGGGTAAAACAAGGCGAATCGGTTTGATAGGCCATCCGGTCTGGGCATTGACTGTGTCGAGGCTGGCACTGACCATCAAAGCCCCTGCGACTTGAAGGGCGCGCCTGCGTTCAGGATTCAAGAGGGAAGAAGTAGGGGTCATGCAATGTCTCCAGGGGGGTAAAGAGGGTAGGGCTGCATCAACTTTTCACTACAGCTTTATAGGTGAAACTGTCGCCGCGAAAATACATCTCTGAATAAACCATCGATTGCCCCGACGCGTCGATGGGCGTGAAGTCAATGCGCAGCAATGGCGCGCCGCGCGACACTTCCAGCAGTTTGGCAAGCGATGCGTTGGCCGGTATCGCCTGCGCTTCAATGCGGTTGCTGCGAAGGCGGTGACCCAAACGGGTCTCCAGCAACACCACCACATCGTTGGTGTTGACGTCCTCTTGGATCAGTGAACTCATGAGTGCTGGTTCGGCATAGGCCTGCACCAGTGCCAGTGGTTTGCCGTCCACTAAGCGCAAGGAGCGCATCGTCAGCAAAGTGTGGCCCAGAGGCACATCGAGGGCATGGGCGGCAGCAGCCGGAGCGCTGATTTCCCTCACGGAAAGAATGCGGCCAATCGCATTGCGGCCTTGTTTGCGCATGTGTTCGTAAAAACCGATCAACGGACCCATGTCGGGTAATTGATTCGGCCGGGTGACGAAGCTGCCTTTGCCGTTGATCTTTTCGATCAGTCCTTCCGCATGCAGGCTGGACAGCGCCTGGCGCACTGTGATGCGAGAGACGCCAAAGCTGGCCTGAAGTTCTGACTCCGAGGGCAGCTTGTGACCCGGCGGCATCCTGTTGGCAAGAATGTCCCGGCGCAAGCTCTCTGCCAAACGAGAGAACAGGGTTTGGTTATTGTCTGCCGGGTTGCGTGAAAGTTTTTTAGCCATGGTTGATGCTGAACGATGGGAGCGGCGAAAGTCCATGCCATCATTTTTGGAATGTACATCTGTTATGACAGGTTGCAGAAATATTTTTTACCTGTCATGATAGGTCTGTCAAGCATACATACAGCATTTGCCCCCGTGTCGGCATCAATTCCTACATGGGCGCCATTCAAAATCGACAGGAGACCCCTATGCAATGCAACGTATTGAAACGTCGGATGGTGACGCTGGGCCTCGGCCTGGGGCTTGCCGCCACAGCCTTGGCGCAGAGCACTTATCCATCCAAGCCGATCCGCGTCATCGTGCCCTATGCCGCGGGAGGTGTGGTGGACGTACAAACCCGGGCGCTGACCATCAGCATGGCCAAAGAACTGGGGCAATCCATCGTGGTGGAAGCCAAGCCGGGCGCCAACGCCAACATCGCCGCCGAGTATGTGGCCCGCTCGCCTGCCGATGGCTACACGGTTTTGATTTCATCGCCATTCGTCATTAACAACCCGCTTCTGGAGTCGAACCTTCGATGGGCACCATCGGATTTTGTACCGGTCGGTCGATTTTCTATGTCACCCAGCTATTTCGTGGTGCCCATGACTTCGCCCGCTAAGACAGTTTCGGAATACGTCGAACTGGCCAAGAAGGCCAAACCACCTTTGCAATACGCGGATGGCGGACAAGGATCTACCCAAACGATGGCCAATGAAATGTTCCGCCACGTGGCCGGCATTGCCTTGGAATCTGTGCCTTACAAGGGTGCTCCACCAGCCATTCCTGACCTGATCAACGGCATGATGTCCATGGCCATTACGCCATCCAGTGTGGCAGTGCCCCAGATCAAGGCGGGCAAGCTGCGCGCGCTGGCAAACATCAACAGTCGTCGATCAGCAGATTTGCCTGATGTACCGACGATTGCGGAAGCCGGTTTTCCCGAAGTCACAGCAGTGTCGTGGTATGGGATGCATGTGCCAGCGGGTACACCGCCCGAAGTCATGCGCAAACTCGAAGCGGCGATGAAAGCTGCAGCGGCTACCAATGAAGTCAAGGAGCGCCTGGTCAACGCGGGTGGTGAAGAGGCCTTTCTCGGGCAAACTGACTTTGTGGCATTCATCAAGGCCGATGCAGCGCGCTGGGAAAAAGTGGTCAAGATCATCAAGAAGTAAGTTCAATCCAGCCCTATGAGTACCACCCGAAGCCCTGCCGAGTTCGCCGCGCTCATCGAGAAACTGAGCGCCTTTGTCGAGAGTGAAGTCATCCCCGCTGAGGATCTGCGCAAAGCCCATGACGCTCAGGCGGTCGATCAATCTGTTCAAGCCCTGCGCCAACGCGCTGTGGCTCAGGGCCTAGGCAACCCGCGCAGGCCCGTCAGTGAAGGCGGCTTGGGTTTGTCTTGGGAGGAGTGCTGCAGTTACTTGGAGCAAGCGGGGCGCAGCTTTCTGGGGCCGGGTGCTTTGCAGTGCGCTGCGCCGGGTCAACCGGACATTGCGGCGCTGGACATCCTGGCCAACTCGCAGCAACGCCAACGCTACCTGGAACCCCTGATGCGGGGCGAAAAATACTCCTGCTTTGCAATGACCGAGCCTGCACCGGGTGTGGGTTCTGATCCGCGTATGTTGTTGACACAGGCCAAGCGCAGCGCCGACGGCTGGGTGATTGACGGGCACAAGTGGTTCATCAGTGGCGCGATGCGTGCGCACTTTGCCATTGTCGTGGCAAGGACCGAGGCAGGTGTGTCATGGTTTTTGGTGGATCGCGATAACCCTGGCTTTGAACTGGTGCGTGACATTCCGACCATCGAACCCTTTGAAATCGGTGGCGGACATGGCGAGATACGCTTGAATGCCTGCAAGGTGGGTGAAGACGCACTGATCGGCGAGGAGGGCCAGGGCTTAGCCTATGCGCAAATCCGCCTGGAGGGTGCACGGCTGTTCCATTGCATGCGTTTCATTGGTCTGGCTTCGCGCGCCATGACCATGGCGCAAGACTATGCCGGACGCCGCGAGTCGCAAGGCGTGCGACTGGCTGAACACCAGATGGTGCAGACCCTGGTGGCCGACGCCCACATCGATTTGTACGCTGCCCGACTGATGACTCTGGATGTGGCGCGCAAGCTCGATGCAGGCGAATCTATCCGTCACCACTCTTCTATGGCCAAGGTGTTTGTTTCCGAAGCGGTCAACCGCGTGGCCGACTCTGCCGTGCAGATCTGCGGTGCGTTGGGCATTTCTGAGGATTTGCCGCTGTCGATGATCTTGCGCATGCTCAGGCCTTTCAGGATTTACGACGGTGCATCTGAAGTGCACCGCTCGGCCATTGCCAAAAGAGCACTCAGCAAAGGCTTGGTGGCCTGAGCACTAGAACAATTGAAAGACTTCCATGTTGGATACACCCGAACTCAGTGCCTTTCGTCACAGTATTCGCAATTTCGTTGCTGAGCATTTACCAGACGACATCCGTCAGATGGTGCGCGAGGGCCGGCAATTGGGTCGCGAGCGCATGCATGCGTGGCACGCTATTTTGGCCAGTCATGGTTTGCTCGTGCCTCACTGGCCAGT
>CANGKR010000119.1 GCA_947454355.1 Comamonadaceae bacterium | reverse complement strand
GCGCCCTGGCAATGGCTAAGCGTTGACGCTGACCACCGCTGAATTGGGTGGGGTAACGCTGCAAAGCCTCAACAGGCAAACGCACCTTGTGCATCAAAGACTCGGCCAGGGCCCAGGCTTGATCGCGGGACATGCCAAAGTTCATGGCACCTTCGATAATTGAATCACCCACCGTTCGGCGCGGATTGAGCGAGCGATTGGGGTCTTGGAACACCACCTGCACCAAGCTGCGCAAAGGCCGCAATTGCCCTTCGGCCAGAGCTGCGATTTCATGGGTGCCCCATTGGATCTGCCCATGTGTCGGATCGATCAAACGAATCAGGCAACGGGCCAAGGTGGATTTACCAGACCCTGACTCACCCACAATACCCACCGTCTCGCCGCCACGGATCGCCACCTGGGCTTTTTGCAAGGCAGAGGTTTCACGGGCCCTGCCCATCCAGTCACGACTGATGTAGGTTTTGCCCACGTCCTGTCCGGCCAACAAGGCTGGGCCTGTGGGCTCAGGACGCGCGGGTGGCGGGGTCATGCCTGGCACTGCGGCCAGCAATTGTCGTGTGTAGTCGGCTTGCGGGCGGTGAAGCACCTGATCGCAAGAACCGGACTCAACGGCTACGCCTTGATTCATCACCAACACATCATCGGCAATTTCGGCCACCACACCCATGTCGTGCGTGATGAACAGCACCGCCACGCCTTGCTCGGCTTGCAGTTGATCAATGAGCTTGAGGATTTCTTTTTGGGTGGTCACATCCAGCGCAGTGGTGGGCTCATCGCAAATGAGCAAGACCGGCTTGAGGATCACCGCCATGGCGATCACGATGCGCTGGCGCTGACCGCCACTGAGCTGATGCGGGTAACTGCGCAAGATGCGCTCGGGCTCGGGCAGGCGCACACTCTCGAACACACGCAGCACCTCTGCGCGTCGCTTTGCCGCAGGCCAATCGGTGTGGGTAGCCAGCAATTCGTCGACTTGATCGCCGCAGGTCATGACCGGATTGAGCGCAGTCATCGGCTCCTGGAACACCATGCCCATGACACGGCCGCGCAAATCGCGCAGCCGCGATGCGCTGGCGTCGAGCAGGGATTCGCCTTGCAGCAAGACCTGGCCTTGATCAGGCTTCAATTCACGCGCCAGCAATCCCATGACAGTGGTGGCCATGACCGACTTGCCGGAACCCGACTCGCCCACCACACACAAGGTTTTGCCCGGGTAGATGTCCAGGCTGACCTGGTGCACCGCATGCACGCGGTCACCTCCGGCTGGCAAGGCCACACTTAAATTTTGGATGGATAAAACGGGTGCGTTCATCAAGACCCCCGCCTTGCAAATTTGGGGTCGAGGACGTCACGCAATCCATCTCCCAGCAAATTGACCGCCAACACCGTGGGCACCAAGAACAGGGCCGGGTACAACACGTTGCCCGGGTACTGGCTGAATTGGACACGGCCTTCGGCCATGATGTTGCCCCAGGTCGGAATGTCGGGCGGCAAGCCCAGACCCAAGAAACTCAAAATGGCCTCGGTCAACACCGCCGATGCGGCTACGAAAGTGCCTTGCACGATCAATGGTGCCATGGCATTGGGCAGGATGTGCCGAAACAAAATCACAGGCGTCGGGGTGGCCAGGGCGCGGGCAGCTTCTACAAAAGGCTCCTCCCGCAAACTCAGCACCAAAGAGCGCACCAGGCGGGTGACACGAGGCACTTCGGGGATGGCAATGGCGACCACCACCGTGCCAATCGTGGCGCCCAAAGCCGCCACCAAAGCGATGGCCAGCAAAATGGCGGGGATCGCCATCAGGCCATCCATGAAGCGCATCAGGACCGCATCCAGCCCGCGGAAATAACCGGCGAGCATGCCCAAGGCCCCACCCAGCACCAGTGAAAGCGCAGCGGTGCACAGGCCTACCAGCAAAGACACGCGGGTACCGTAGATCACCCTGCTGTACAGATCACGTCCGAAACTGTCGGTCCCCAGCATAAAGGTGTGTTGCACGGTGGTGCCATCGAGCAAAGCAAACTGCCCCGAAGAGCCCGCGGCTTTATTGATGAAACTCGAGTCCATGGCGGCCGGATCGATGGTGCCCAAAAAGGGCGCCAATGCGGCCACCAGCAGCATCAGGCCCAGCACCGTCAAACCAAAGCGCACCGATCCATTGGCCAGCAAACGTTGAAGCGCATTCATCAGTAACGAATCCTCGGATCCAAAAACAAATAACTCAGATCCACCATGAGGTTGACCATCACATAACTCACCGAGAACAACAAGACCAAACCTTGAATGACCGGAAAGTCACGGTTCAACACCGCATCCACGGTGAGCGAGCCCAAACCGGGAATGGCGTACACCGTTTCAGTCACCACCACGCCGCCAATCAGCAAGGCCACGCCAATGCCGATCACGGTGACAATCGGGACAGCCGCGTTGGCCAGCGCATGGCGCAGCAAAACCGCAGTTTCCGTCAAACCTTTGGCACGAGCGGTGCGGATGTAGTCTTCCGTCAAGGCTTCCGACACACTGGCACGGGTTACCCGAGCGATCAGGGCGACATACACAATGGCCAAGGTCATCCACGGCAAAATCAATTGCCGCATCCACTCCCACAGCCCAGCGCCCGTGGGGCCCATCAGGCTTTTGTACCCTTGCACCGGCAGCCATTCCAAGCGAATGGCGAACAGGTAAATCAAGAGGTATCCGATCACAAACACCGGGATGGAAAAGCCCGCCACCGAGAAACCCGACAGCAGGCGATCAAGCCAGCCTCCCAGCCGCCAAGCGGCCAAGGTCCCCAAAGGCACGGCGACCAGGACCGCCAGCACCACGGTGCCAAGCGCCAGCGCCAGCGTCGGCTCGATGCGCTGGGCAATGAGTTCGGTCACCGGCTTACTGAGGTAAAACGAATAACCCAAATCACCTTGCAGAACGCGCCCCATCCAGATGCCATATTGCACCGGAATGGAACTGTCCAGGCCCAACTGAGTGCGGATTTTGGCAATGTCTTCGTTGGTGGCATTGTTACCGGCAATGGCCGCGGCCGGATCGCCCGGGGCCAACCTCAAAATGAGGAAGACCACCAAGGACACGACCAGCAACACCGGCAGCACCGCGGCCATGCGGCGCAGCAGGAAAGAAAGCATCGACTAAACCTTGATCACTTCTTCTGGATGTTCCACATCACAGGAATGCCGGGGGTTTGCAAGACACCCGAAATGTTCGAACGCATGGCCGTAGGGCTTTGGTATTGACCCAAAGGCGCATGGGTGGCGGTTTCAAACGCCACGCGCTGGATTTCGCTGGCGATTTTCTTTTTCTCTTTGGGATCGACCGTGCGCGCAAAGCGATTCTTCAGATACTCCAAACGGGGCTCATCTTGCCAGCCAAACCAACCGTTCTGGCCTTTGGCGTTGAACATCTGGATGGTCAACGGATTGGAAATGTCACCGGCTGTCCACGCAGTCAGGAAGGCGCTCCAGCCGCCATTGGCGGGAGCGTCTTTCTTGGCGCGACGCGCCAGCAGTGTGGCCCAGTCCATTTGCTGAAAGTCGACCTTGAAGCCCGCGGCTTCAAGTTGCTGCTTGGCCACCAATGGCAACTTGGCGATCGAGGCCAGATCGGTGGGTCGCATCAACAGAACAGGCGTGCCGTCATAGCCGGCTTCTTGCAACATTTGCTTGGCTTTGACCGGATTGGCCACACCCGTGAAATAACCCGTGTCTTCATCACCGTAGGCGGTACCGCAGGGGTACATGCTTCGGCACAAGCGGCCCAGTTCAGGCACGCCCACTTGGGTGTTGATGTAGTCCTTCTGACCCATGGCCACCAAAGCGGCCTGTCGGATTTTGGGGTTGTTGAACGGCGCATGCAGGTGGTTGAACCGCATGATGAACTGCAGACCCGCCGGAGAGAAGTCTTCGACCTTGATGCCTTCGGTTTTCTTCAATGTTTCGTACTGCTCGAAACTGGGCTGCTCGACCATGTCGACTTCGCCGGCCTTAAGGGCATTGAACTGAGTTTGCGGATCGCGAATGATGACCCACTCCACCCGGTCAAAGTTCACAGGGCGGCCACCGGCCACAGCGCTGGGGGCTTCGGTACGCGATTTGTATTTGGGGTTGCGGGTGTACACCACCAAAGAACCCGGCTTGAACTCATCCGCCTTGAACATGAAGGGGCCCGAACCGATGTGCTCCTTGATTTGCTCCGTACCCGGTGTAGCCGCTATGCGGGCGGGCATGATGAATGGCACATTCGAAGAAGCCTTGCCCAGAGAGTCGAGCATGATGCCGCAAGGCTGGTTCAAAACGATTTTGAACGTCTTTTCGTCAGGTGTCTCGTAGCTGGTAATGAAAGTGGTCAAGATGCCGCCCATCGCATCGCGACTGGCCCAGCGCTTGAGGGAGGCGACCACATCGGTGCTGGTCACGGGCTTGCCGTCATGGAACTCCAAGCCTGCGCGGAGTTTGAAGGTCCACGTCAACTCGTCTTTGGAAACCTGGTAGCTGTCAACCATTTGGGGCTTGATTGCGCCCTTGGCGTCTTCCGAGAACAGCGTGTCGTAAATCATGTACGCATGGTTGCGGGTCACATAGGCCGTGGTCCAGATCGGATCGAGCACGGTCAGGTTCGCATGCGGAACGAATCGGAACACTTTGTTGGCCGGGGTTTGCGCCAGCACGGGCGCCGACAAACTCAAGCTGAGCACACTGGCTGCAGCTGCCAAAAGGATGCGACGTTTCATATCAATTCTCCAATCGAAAAAAATCCAAGTCCATGATGACACCAAGACCTTGCAGGCATCGTCACCTTTGCGCAAATTCCGTGCTGGGTTTTCACCGATGCAGGATGGGGTTCGCTCAAATTCATAATGTAAGCCGATCTCATCAACTTTCCCCCTCATGGTCTACCCTGATATCTCTGCAGAAGCCCTGTCCCAAGCGATTCATTCCAAGCAAGTGTCATGCCGCGAAGTGATGCAAATGACCTTGCAGCAGGTGGCTCGACACAACCCGAAAAGCAATGCCATCGTCAGCCTCGCAGATCCAGACGATTTACTGCGCCAGGCCGATGAACGCGACGCGCAACTCGCACGCGGCCAGTCCATGGGCTGGATGCACGGCATGCCCCAAGCCGTGAAGGATTTGGCCCATGTGGCCGGTTTTCGCACCAGTTTGGGCTCCCCGTTGACGCCCACCATACCCGCCACTGAAGACGGCCTCATGGCCAGCCGCATGAAAGCTGCGGGCTGCATTGTGATCGGCAAGACCAACACCCCTGAATTTGGCCTGGGCTCGCACTCTTTCAACGAAGTGTTCGGCGCCACCCGTAATGCCTGGGACCTCACCAAAACTGCTGGTGGCAGCAGCGGCGGTGCGGCGGTGGCTTTAGCCCAGCGAATGCTGCCGGTCGTCGACGGCTCCGACTTCATGGGCAGCTTGCGCAACCCAGCCGGTTGGAACCATGTATTCGGGATGCGGCCCTCACAAGGACGAGTTCCTACATTACCAGCGCTGGATGCATGGATTTCGCAACTGGGCACCGAAGGCCCCATGGCCCGCAGCGTGCAGGATTTGGCCAAGCTCTTGTCGATCCAGGCGGGCTACCATCCGGGCTCACCTCTGTCGATTGCACAGGACGGCGCCGCCTTTGCCACCCCTCTGGACAACGACTTCAAGGGACAGCGTATCGGCTGGCTGGGGAACCTGAATGGGTATTTGCCCATGGACCCCGGCGTTCTCGACACTTGTGCACAGGCGCTGAAATCTTTCGAATCGATGGGTTGCCCCATTGAACCCACAGGCCTGGGAATGGACCCGGCCGAAGTCTGGGACACCTGGCTGGTCTGGCGCAAAGCCTTGATCGGACCGCGCATCGCGCCACACATGGCCCGAGCAGAAAACCATGCGCAGGTGAAACCGGAAGCCCGGTGGGAGTATGAACAATCCTTGCAACTGTCAGGCCCGCAATTGCTGGCCGCCAGCGCAGGCCGCACACGGTTTTACCAACACATGCGGGCCCTGTTTGAGCGTTTCGATGTGCTGGCCATGCCTTCTGCACAGGTCTGGCCCTTTGATGTGAACATCCGCTGGCCTACAGAAATCAATGGTCGCAGCATGGACACTTACCACCGTTGGATGGAAGTGGTGATCTACTCGACCTTGGCAGGCTTGCCCAGCATCAGCGTGCCTGCCGGTTTCGCCCCACAAGGCCCTTACAAAGGCTTGCCCATGGGCTTGCAATTGATCGGCAAGCCGCAGGGTGATTTCGAGCTGCTCCAACTGGCCAATGCCTACGAGCAGGTCAACCTGACCATGATCCAGCAGAGGCCCCCAGGGATTTGAAGCGCGATGCCAAGCTTGGGATCAGTTTTGGCGCCAAGGCAGGCCGTGGCACTTCCAGCCGCCAGTTTGCCCTCGGTGCGCTTGGGCATCGGGGTTGCCCTCGAAGCCTTCGAGGATGTTGTAGGCCGTCAGACCCAGCTCGGTCGCCCGTTGCGCCGCTGCAATCGAGCGCACGCCGCTTCGGCACAACAACACGAGTTTGCGGCCATCGCCGCCCAATGCCTGGATGCCTGCATCGAAGTCCTTGTTGACTGCCATGCCGGGCCACTGCTTCCAGGCCAGCGGTTGGGCACCAGGGACAAATCCCACCCATTCGCGTTCGGCATCGGTGCGAACATCCACCATTACCGCCTCGCCCGCCTGAACCCAGGCCCAGGCCATCGCCGGGCTGATGTCGCCTGCATAGCCCTGGGCGGGTTGACCAGCGTCTGCTGCGTTCGGTGTGGTCGTCATGAACATTTCCCTCTGAGAAGATGGAGACAAATCATACAGAGGAAGCACATATAGCACTTCCAGCCCACCAGCTGGGTGGTGCTGAGAAGCTGGGCGTGAAGAAATTTAAGGGTGAAAATCAAATAAATTCATGTCAAATAACTACTTTTAGCGCACCCTCAGGGTTAGCGCTAGCAAAGTAAGGGGCTTCATCCAACATAATCCAAAGTCTGCTTTTGGCATTGACACGGGATAAGACTGCCCGAGCCGCGCTGACTGTATTTTTCATACTCACTACACAGGAGAACATCCATGTTACGTCGCACCCACTTGACCGTCCTCGCTTCCTTGATGCTGAGCGCCGGTATGTCTTTCGCCGCTGATCCGATCAAAGTCGGTGTCACAGGTCCTTACACGGGCGGCTCATCCTCGATGGGCGTGAGCATGCGTGACGGCGTTAAATTGGCCATCAATGAAATCAACAAAGCCGGTGGCGTGCTGGGCCGTCAGCTGCTGGCCGTCGAACGTGACGATGAAGCCAAGAACGAGCGCGGCGTGCAAATCGCCCAAGAGCTGATCAACAAAGAACAAGTGGTTGCCACATTGGGCTTCATCAACACCGGCGTGGCTCTGGCCTCACAACGCTTTTACCAAGAAGCCAAAATCCCCGTCTTCAACAACGTGGCCACCGGCTCCATCGTGACACAACAGTTCAAGGCTCCTGAATTCCCAGACAACTACATCTTCCGCAACGCTGCCCACGACAGCATCCAAGCGCCAATGATTGTGGAAGAAGCCATTGCCCGTCGCAACTTCAAAAAGGTCGCCATCCTTGCCGACTCCACCAACTACGGCCAACTTGGCCGCGAAGACTTGGAAAAAGCCTTGGCCGCCAAGGGCGTCAAAGCTGTAGCGGTTGAAAAATTCAACATCAAAGATGTGGACATGACAGCACAATTGCTCAAAGCCAAAGAAGCCGGAGCCGAAGTCATCCTGACCTATGCGATCGGACCTGAATTGGCGCAAATTGCCAACGGCATGACCAAGCTGGGCTGGAAAGTTCCGATGATCGGCAGCTGGACTTTGTCCATGGCCAACTTTATTGACAACGCTGGCCCCGGCGGCGAGGGCGCGCGCATGCCCCAGACCTTCATCCAGGAACCCAATACCGTCAAACGCAAAGCTTTTATCGAGGCCTACCTGAAGACCTTCAAGCCCAAGAACAACCGGATCGACTCGCCGGTTTCTGCCGCTCAAGGTTACGACTCAGTGTATTTGTTAGCCGCTGCCATCAAGCAAGCCGGTTCTACTGAAGGCCCTAAAGTGCGCGAAGCCCTGGAAAACCTGCAAGCCAAAGTGGAAGGTGTGGTCATCACTTATGACAAGCCCTTCACACACGACGACCACGAAGCCATCACCGCTAACATCCCGATCTTCGGTGAAGTCAAAGGAAGCAAAGTGGTTTACGCCTATGAAGAAGACCGCGCCAAAGGTTCGGACATTCGCACCAAAATGAAGAAAGCGGCTGCAACCGACAAGCAGCCTGCCAAGAAGTAATCCGGAGCACCCCAAGTGCGCCGTATCTGCGAAAGCGGATACGGTGCACTTTTTCTTTGCCTTGATATGTTTTCGTTTATTACCTTGTAGAACCTCTTATGGAAATCTTGCTACAACTTGTCTACAGCGGTATCGCGCTGGGCATGATCTACGCGGTCATTGCTTTCGGTTACCAACTGACCTTTGCCACCTCGGACACTTTGAACTTCGGACAAGGGGACGCTTTGATGTTGGGCGCCCTGGTCGGCTTGACCTTGGTCGACACCATGGGTCTGAACTATTGGTTGGCACTACCTGTCGTGGGTTTATTTGGCATGGTGCAAGGCGCCTTTGTGGAGCGCATTGGTGTGCGCCCGGCCATCAAAATCAAAAGCGAGTTTGGATGGATCATGTC
>CANGKR010000118.1 GCA_947454355.1 Comamonadaceae bacterium | reverse complement strand
GAATTGCCTGCGCACCCGCCTCTGGACCAAGCCCTGTTTGTGCAGCAATTGCGCGCCAACATGGCCGAGCGCTTCAAACAGGGTTTGCAAGAAATTCCTGGGGCCACCGCATTGCTACAGCATTTGAAAGCCATCCAAATGCCTTTGGCGATTGGCACCAACGGCCCGCGTGAAAAAGCCGAACTGACCTTGGGCATCACGGGTTTGCGCGGCTTCATCGGTGAACATTTGTACTGCGCCCCCGAAGTGGGGCGCTTCAAGCCCGACCCCGCTTTATTCTGGCATGTGGCCGAGCAGCTTGGTTGCCCTCCAGCCGCTTGTGCGGTAGTAGAAGACAGCTTGCCCGGCCTCAAAGCGGGTCTGGACGCCGGCATGAAAGTGTTCAGTTTGCACCCGCCGCAAGGCTTGCCCCATGATGTGGCAACGCGGGTTCATTTCATTGAGGGATTGCCGCAATTGCAAGCCCAGTTATCCATTCGCACTTGATTCATGCATCCTTTTGACCTGGCTCTCCAACTGACGCCTACCGGCACCGACACTTATGAGGCGCGAACCACGCCCGACTACGCCAACATGGTCGGGCCCTTTGGGGGTGTGACCTGCGCACTGATGTTGCAATCCGTGCTCCAGCACCCGCAGCGTTTGGGCCTGCCGATCGCCCTGACTGTCAATTTTGCGGCAGGTGTGGCCGATGGCCCATTCACGATCACAGCCCGCGCGGTGCGCACCAACCGGTCCACCCAGCATTGGATCGTAGAAGCATTGCAAGGGGGCGAGGTGGTGACCTCAGCCACCGCCGTGACGGCTATTCGCCGTGAAACCTGGGGCGCCAGCGAGCTGCAAGCGCCTTCCAATTTGCCGGACCCACAGACCTTGGTGCGTTTGCCCCAAGGCCATCGCTTGCCATGGGCGCATCATTACGATTTGCGTTGGGTACAACCACAAAACTACGCGGGTTTTGACAACCAAGAACACCACGATTCAAGTTCTGTGCAGTGGCTGCGCGACGACCCACCCAGGCCCTTGGACTTTGCGGCCTTGGCGTCATTGTGTGACTGTTTCTTTCCCCGCATTTTTTTGCGCAGACACCAAGCCGCGCCGCTGGGCACGGTCTCGATCACCACGTACTTTCATGCCGACGAGGCCGCATTGGCTGCGCAAGGTGACCGGTATCTCATGGGTGCGGCCAGAGGTCAGCATTTTCAGTCTGGCTTTTTCGACCAAAGCGGGCAGATCTGGAGCCATGACGGCCGCTTGCTGGCCAGTTCACACCAAATGGTCTATTTCAAGGCCTGAAAATAAGCCTTGAACGGGGCAGCTCAAGGCTTGGTCAGTCCTGGCCTTCGGTCAGCGTGTCGAGTTGGAACTTTCCGCTTTTGTGCCACAACCAGACATCGGTATAGACCGCCTTACCCAGCCTTGCAGGAACAGGGAACGGCGCTGCCTTGCGCACCGTTTGTTCAATTTCGGCTACAACTTCGGGTGCATGCGAAGGCGCACGCTTCCAACGTGTGGCCACGACGCGGCCCTGACGGTCGAGCTCCACATCGAGCACACCGATCGCATACAACATGGGCGGCAGACGGCCTTTGTAGATGCGTTCGGCGTTGAATTTGTACAGGTGCGCTGCGGCATCCTGGCGGTATTCCTTCTCGGTGCGGGCATGCGACACGGCGGGAGCAGGCGGGTTGCTCACAGATGGTGCGGGTGCAGGCTGTGGCGGGGTGGGTAAGGTGGGTGCAGGCTGGACCGGCGGAAGCGCAGGCGGCACTGTCGGCGTGCTGCAGGCTGCGAGCAGGGCAGCCAAGGCTGTGGCCCACAGCGCGGTCGAAGAGCGCAACGGAAATCTATGTATCAGGCTTGGAAAGTTCATGGCGAAAAACAGTGAGAATGAGGATTGTGGCACCGGGTGCCGCCAAGTAAACCCCCAGGGGTGAGAAAGTGACGCGACATGCGCTGGGATGCCGGAATACAACGTTTACAACAAGAATCTGCGGTCGCCATCACGGTGCACAGCACCCAAGGCTCTGTGCCCCGGGAAGCCGGCACCTGGATGCTAGTCTTCGCCCAAGGGGAGTGGGGCACCATTGGCGGCGGCCATTTGGAATTTGAATGCATGGCCGCAGCGCGGGCATGGTTGGCCCAGCCCTCAACCAGCAGCGACAGCAAGCCTCGTGAAATGCGCTTTGCCCTTGGACCTCGCTTGGGTCAGTGTTGCGGTGGGGCGGTTGTGGTGCATCTGTCCCGGGTCACAGCGCAGGATGCAGCCCGGCTAAAGCAGCAAGTCCTCGGGCCCTTGCAACCACTGGCCTTGTTCGGTGGCGGTCATGTGGGCAAAGCCCTGGTGCAGGTGCTGGCGCCATTGCCCTTTGCTTTACGCTGGATCGACAGCCGCGATGAAATCTTTCCGCAAGGCCTTTCGGATCAAGTGGAATGCGAACACTCCAACCCCGTGCATGCGGCGGTGGCCGATTTGGCGCCTGGCAGCTTGGTGCTGATCATGAGCTTCAGCCATGTCGAAGATTTGGACGTGGTCATGGCTTGCTTGATGCGTCAACGCGAACAGGGAGACCTGCCCTACGTGGGCTTGATCGGCAGTGCCACCAAATGGGCGAGTTTTCGCAGTCGTTTGCGCCTGCGAGGGTTCACCGATGCCGAATGCGACCACGTCACCAGCCCCATCGGCGTTCCAGGCATTCGCGGTAAAGAGCCGGAGGTGATTGCGGTGGCGGTGGCGGCTCAACTTTTGCAAGTCATTCGCTGAAGAAAAATGTCATTGGCTTTGTCTTCAAAATTGTATACACTTGTCTGATCAGGTCGCAGCGGTGCAAAGGTTTGGCAAGACCTTGTTCGCGACCGAATGACTGCTTACAGTGCCCGCAGTGGTGAGCAGGCTGGAGCCCCGAGATGGAAGCATATTTGCTCGAATGGGCCAACCTGTTGCTCAGGTGGGTTCATGTGATCACCGTGATCGCCTGGATTGGATCGTCTTTTTATTTCGTCTTCCTAGACAACAACCTGCTCAAGCCGCAGTCGCCCGACTTGCTGGAAAAAGGTGTGGATGGTGCATTGTGGGCAGTGCACGGCGGCGGTTTTTACAACCCGCAAAAGTACATGGTGGCGCCCCGAAAGATCCATACCAAGTTGCATTGGTTTTACTGGGAGAGTTACAGCTCTTGGTTGACCGGTTTTGCCTTGTTCACGGTTTTGTACCTTTACAACGCCAGCACGTTTTTGATCGACAAATCCTTGATGGATTGGCAGCCGCCCACCGCCATTGCAGCCGCCTTGGGTTTTTTGGTGGCGTTCTGGTTGGTGTACGACACGGTCTGCCGCGTGTTTGGTTTTCGCAAAAACGGTGAAGCCATCGTGGCTGCATTAATGCTCATTGTGGTGGCTTTTGCATCCTGGTTGGCCTGCCAGTTGTTTGCGGGTCGCGCCGCCTTTTTGTTGGTGGGCGCCATGATCGCTACTTCCATGAGCGGCAATGTGTTTTTCTGGATCATTCCCGGGCAGCGCAAAGTGGTGGCCGCCATGACGTCGGGCGAGCCTTACGATGCCCAGGCTCTGGCCATCCATGGCAAGCGCGGCAAGCAGCGCAGCGTGCACAACACCTATTTCACCTTGCCGGTCATTTTTGCCATGCTGAGCAACCACTACAGCTTTTTGTACACCCACGAATTACGTTGGGTCTTGCTGTTTGTGATGATGTTGGCTGGTGCATTGATTCGGCAATTCTTTGTGCAACGCCACGGCTACCATTTGGGCCGTGCATCCAATCCTTGGCCGTTTGCGGCGGTCGGTGTGGTGTTGATTGTCGGGGTGATCGTGGCGCTGCGGCCCACAGGGCCCAAGGCAGCTGCACCTCAGGCGAGCGCAACCGCAGCCGTGAGCTATGCACAGGTGCAGAAAGTCTTGGAGCAGCGCTGCTACCAATGCCACGGCGCACAGGTGCAAATGAAAAACGTACGGCTCGATTCACCCGAAGCGGTTCAGTTGAATGCACAAAATGTGTATCAACAAGCGGTGGTCAGCAAACAAATGCCCATGAACAACGCCACCGGCATCACCGAAGCCGAACGCAATTTGCTGGGCCAATGGTTTTTGGCCGGCGCGAAGCTTGAATAAAAAAATCCCCCAGCTTTTGACGGACAGGGGGATGGGCCTCAAGCTTTGAGTTGCGGCTGCCGCCAACGGTCCCAGGCCCAGGTGGCCACGGGCCACAGCAAGATGATGAACGTGCCAGCCGCCAGCCACATGGCGATCGGACGAGTGAAGAAGACCCAAGGGTCTCCGTCCGACTTGATCATGGAGGTGACAAAGTTCTCCTCCATCATCGTGCCCAGCACCACACCCAGAATCGCGGGCGCCACAGGGAAGCCATTTTCTTCGAGCACAAAAGAAACCAGCCCGAAGAACAAGATCAGGGTCACGCCCCACACTGAGTTGTTGATCGAGAACGAGCCTACGATGCAGAACAACAAAATGATAGGCATCAGGATGTTGCGCGGGACACGCAAAATCTTGGTCGAGACCCGCACTGTCAGCCAACCCAAGGGCACCATGATGATGTTGGCCAGAATAAAGACCAAAAAGATCGCATAGATGTTTTGGGGGTTGTTCACAAAAATCATCGGCCCGGGGTTCATGTTTTTCAAATACAAAACCCCGATGGCAATCGCTGTGATTGAGTCGCCCGGAATACCAAACACAATGGCCGGAATCCAGGCGCCCGCCAGCGAGGAATTGTTGGCCGCGCCAGACTCCACAATGCCTTCGACGTGCCCGGTGCCGAACTTCTCGGGTTCCTTGGAAAACTTCTTGCTCATCGCATAGCTCAGCCATGACGCCATGTCTGCCCCAGAGCCCGGCTGGATGCCAATGATGGTGCCCAAGGCACTGCCGCGCACCAAAGGCCAGCGGTACTTTTTGAGCAAGTCCCACATGCCTGCAAAGATGTTGCCAATATTCTCAGTGGCAATGATCGGAGGAGCGTCCAGATTGGTGATGTAGCGCAGCAACTCAGACACCGCGAACATGCCCACCATCATGGGGATCAGCTCCACACCGCTCATGAGCTCATTCATGCCAAAGGTAAAGCGCGGCAATGCAGCTGGGTTTTCCAGGCCAATGCAGGCGATCAACAAGCCTAATATCAAAGAGATGCTGGCCTTCAAGACGCTGGTGTTGCCAATGAACACTGCGCCTGCCAGCCCCAGCACGACCAGCCAGAAGTATTCGAAGGACGAAAACTTCAAAGCGATCTCGGCCAGACCCGGAGAGAACAGCACCATCACCACGGTGCCAAACAAGCCCCCGATGGCCGAAAACACCAGCCCCGCGCCCAAAGCAACTTCGGCCTGACCTTTGAGGGTCATTTGGTAAGCTTCGTCGGTGTAGGCTGCTGAAGCCGGTGTGCCCGGGATGCGCAGCAAAGCCCCTGGGATATCGCCCGAAAAAATCGCCATGGCCGTGGCTGTGACGATGGCCGCAATCGCAGGCACAGGTGGCATAAAGAAAGTGATGGGCACCAACAAGGCCGTGGCCATGGTGGCGCTCAAACCCGGTATCGCACCCACAAACAGACCAAAAATGGCCGAGCACAAAATCACCAGCAAAACATAGGGGTCAAAGACCAGCCAAAAAGCCTGGCTCAGTACAGCAGCAGTCATGTGGTCCCCTTCACCATTGGACAGGGGTCAAAAGGCCCCAAGGCAAAGGCACGCGCAGGCCTTTGTAGAAGATGAAATGGATCACGAAAGTGGTGATCAACGCGATGGGCAAGATGCGTCGAGGTTGGACCTCCAGGGCCCACATCATGGCGGATAGGATCAAGGTGCCGCAAATCAAAAAACCCAACTTGTCCGACAGCTTGATGTAAAACACCAGCCCGGCCACCGTGATCAAAAAATTGCGCAGATGGAACCAGGACTTGACCCAGCCGCCCATCTCGATCCAAGCGACACGTGATGAGGTTTTGAGACCCTTGAAGATCAAAATGACCGAGCAGACCGCCAACAAAACAGCCAACAGGCCCGGGAACGCGCCCGGGCCGATGTTCTGGCCCGGGATCACCGGGTATTGCTGCACGGTGTAGAGAATCGACAGGGACAGTGCCAGCAGCAGCGCCCCCATCAGGGTGTCGTTGAACTTCATTACTTGGCCAGACCCAAAGACTTCATGACGTTGCCCATGTCGGCATCGCCCTTGGCCATGAACTGTTCAAAGCCTTTGCTGTCAGCGTAAATCGTGCCAAAGCCACGCTGTTGCATGAATCCCTGGAACTCCTGACTGTCGTAAATCTTTTTCATGGCTGCGCCCAGTTTTGCCTGGATGTCGGCGGGCAAGCCTTTGGGCGCTGCAATGCCGCGCCAGGCACCGATCGCCCAGTTGCTGCCGGTCGCAGCTTTCAGGGTCGGTGCATTGGGGAACAGGGCAGAAGGCTGACTGGCCATCACCGCCAAGGGGCGGGCTTTGCCAGCGTCGATCAAAGCGCGGGCTTCGGGCAGTGAGCAGGTCACCAATTCGATGCCGCCTGCAGCCAGGTCGTTCATGGCGGGGGCGGCACCGTTGGAGGGCACCCATGGCACAGCGGTGGTGGGGATCTTCAAATCATTGAGCATGCCGGCCAAAGCCAAATGCCAAATGCCGCCTTGGCCTGTGCCCGAGGCTTTGAATTTACCGGGATTGGCTTTGATGGCTGTCACCAGATCGCCCAGGTTTTTATAGGGTGCATCGGCACGCACGGTGACACCGGCCGGGTCGATATTCATCAGGGCAATGGGGGTGTAGTCCGTGGGGTTGAGTTGGGTCAGGCCTGCCCAATGCATCATGGATATTTCGACGGTGATCATGCCGATCGTGTAGCCGTCTGCAGGTGCAGTGGCGATCGCCGAGTGGCCGACGACGCCGTTGCCACCGGTGCGGTTGACCACGTTCACAGGTTGACCCATTTCCTTTTCCAGTAAGGCTGCCACGATGCGGGCGGTTGCATCGGTGCCGCCGCCTGCGCCCCAAGGCACGATCATGGTCAAGGGGCGACTGGGGTAGCTTTGCGCCAAGGCTGCGCCACACAGGGTCAGGGCAGCCACGGTCGTGGCCATGGTCTTCAACAGGGTTCGGCGAATCGTCATGCGGGTCTCCTAAGGTTGTGGACAGCGCATCGCAGAGCATTTGCGACACGTCGATACATTGGAGAATGTCCCGACATATTTCAGGGTTATGCAGGTGACATCCGGACATCAGGAAAACCCCATGCCCGGCTTGACAGAAAGCGATTTAAGGAGACAGGTGCAGCGCCTGCTCGATGTCTTCGCGTGTGGGGCAGCCCATACGGCCGCCAAAGCGGGCGCATTTGAGTGAAGCGGCCACGCAGGCAAAGCGGGCCGCACGGGCCATGGTCTGGCCTTCCACAATTGCCAAGGCCAGGGCGCCGTGGAACACATCGCCCGCAGCCAGTGTGTCTACCACCTTCACCTGCATCGCGGGCGCATGCAGCACCTGGCCGTCTTCCACCCAAAAGTAGCCATCTTCACCGCAACTGGCCCCCACATGGCGGCTGTGGCGGGAAGCCACTTGCCGCAAGGCTTGGGGCACATCTTGCTCGCCGGTGTAAGCGCGCAAGCCCGCGTCAGAGAACACGGCGTAATCGGCCAAGGGCATCAGCAGTTCAAGCACCTCGCGCGGTGCGACATCGCCGTCAACCATCGTGGGTACACCTTGTGCACGGGCCGCGAGTAAGGCCGCATGAGCGCCTTGCGGCCAGCGCACATCACAATGCAGCATGTCGGATGAGGCCAAATCCGCCAATGGCAACCAGTTGGGCGAAGGGTCTACTTGCGGGTCATGAAAAGGCACCACCAGGCGCTGCCCCAGTGCGTCTACGATCACCGTGGCATGCGAAGAGCGAGCCCCTGGAACGGTGTGCAGTCCGCTGGCATTGACCCCTTCGAGTGCCAAGGCCTGGCGCATGGCCTGGGCTTCAGGGTCGTCGCCCACACGGGCCCAGACCCTGGACTGACCGCCCAGCTTTTGAAAAGCACAGGCCGCTGAGATGGCCATGCCATCTACCACGGTGCAACGTTGACGGGCCATCACCTTGGCCGGTGCGGGCTCGATGGTATCCACTTGGTAAATCGCCGTGTTGCAAATCGCTCCCACGGCCACAAGTTGTGGCTGGCGACGCAGATTTTTCAAGCGGGGCGCAGAGCGCTGGCTTGTTGGGCCAGGGCTGTGATGGCGGCCCAGTCTTTGTCGGCCAGTAAATCAGCGGGTACCACCCAAGAGCCGCCCACGGTGCAGCAGTTGGGTAACTTCAGATAGGCCGGAATGTCGGGTGGGCGAATGCCCCCGGTGGGGCAGAACACCACATCAGGAAACACACCGCTCATGTCTTTGATCCAAGCGGCACCCGCCGCGCCTTGTGCTGGGAAAAACTTCAGCTCTTTCATGCCCCAGCCACGCGCTTGCATGACTTCACTGGCGGTGGCCACGCCCGGCAAAAAAGGAAATCGTGTTTCTCGGATGGCCGTTGCCAACTCGGGTGTGAGCCCTGGAGAAACTCCGAACATGGCACCTGCCTGCATGGCGGTGTGCAGGTCTTGTGGGGTCATCAAAGTGCCCATGCCGATGTCAGCTTCGGGTGCGGCTTCGCGCATGGCGCGCAGCGCGGCCACGCTTTGCGGTGTGCGCATCACCACCTCAAACAAGGCCACACCACCGCGCACCAGGGCTTGGGCCAGGTCGCCAGCCACGGTGGCATCGT